>NZ_JBDKEE010000030.1:0-46802 GCF_051130085.1 Enterobacter sp. PTB | reverse complement strand
TCTATCATCGCCGGATTGAGGGAGCGTCAACAGACGTCGTTGCCGGGGCGCTTACTACTGAAGCGTTCTCGGAGAGTGGGCAAATCCGTCTGGAGACCATGCCAGCACGCCATCATCGCAAGGCACGCCAGACCGCATTCTGCTGACTCGGTCTGGCGGATAACGGGAAGCTGTCTTCTCCCTGTCCAGTTTAGTGTTCCCATTACAATTTTCCTTTCAGGCTCCAGAGCGGCTCTGTCAGCCACTCCCATAAATGTCGAGTATCCAGACTGACATCCCCCTCAAGGGTCATACCGGGGCGGAGGGCTTCTTTTTTTCCATAGGCCAGGATAAAGGTGTTATCAGGGACGACAATGACACGGTAGTGCCCTTCATTCTCCTTCCAAGTGACAGGAGATATGGAGAGTAAATCCGAAGGAGTCAGCGTTGTACGGCTGATTTCATGTATTGTTCCGTACTGAACACCAAACTTCTGATAAGGGAAGGCTGCGAACCGCAAAGCCACACGCTGCCCTGGCTGGATGAATCCGGCATTCTGACTCGTGGCATACAGTTCAATCTGCAGACTTGCATTGTCCGGTACCACCGTCATCACCGGCTCTGATGCTCTGACAGACTGCCCCTGCCTGACCAGCACAGTTGCAACAGTGCCGGATACCGGCGACGTCAGGGTTAGATTCTCCTGTCCGGACAGTTCGTCCTGCTGTTGCCTGATCTCCTGCAGTTGTCTGCCTAGTTCGGCGTTTCGGCTTTCGCCCTGGACATTGAGGTGATTGAGATCGTCTTCAGCGGTTTTGAGTGTGGTACGTAACTGCAGTACACCCTGCCGCTGATCCTCTGCGTTTTGCTGTGCTGCGGAGACGTCGATCTGTTTCTGCTGGAATTCGATTTCAGAAACGTAATGCGTGCCAGCCAGTATTTCATAACGTCTCATGACTCCGGTCGCCAACTGAACCTGCCGTTCAGCCAGCATCAGACGTTGCTCTGCACTTTTAACCTGTGAATGCAGGAAAGCAATGCGCTGCCGCACTGCTTCCTGCTGTTGCTGGTTATCCCGCACCTCGGAAGCTTGCTGAGAGGCCAGCAGGGCATACTGTGTTTTCAGGGAGAGATTCATGGCAGCCAGCGTACCGGTTCCCTGCCCGTTAAAATGTTCACCGCTGATATGATACAGAGGCTCGCCAGCTACCACGTACTGCCCTTCTGATACCGCCACTCGGGTAACATATCCGTTATATTGAGGTGTTATTTTTATCAGTCCGGAGGATGGCATTACTATACCGGTGAGATGTGCCTTACGAGTATAACTGGCTGAATATACGAATATTATTATGCACGGGAGCGTCAGTATAGTCACTGAAGAAAATACAGTTAAGGAAAAGGATGCGGGTAAGATAATGGTCCCGTACTCGTTATCACTATGATAGTTAAGCGCTTCGTCCCTGAATATTTTCATTTTAAAAAACATTTAAATTAGACAATAAAATTACGAAGCAATTCATAAATGAATGTAAAATAATTGATGGCAACAAACTTCCAGATTTCAATCTTGCAAAAGAAAATATAAGAGAAACAACAAACAGTACAGTAAAATCAAGCGCACTAGAATATTGGGTATGCATCCCACAAAAAACTGCAGATGATAACATCACGGGCCAAATAACATTACCTTTGAATATGCCACTAAAAAAATCAATTAGACAACCTCTGTAGATACATTCTTCAGAGAAAGGTATGATAAAGATGGCAAATAAATAAGGGATGATATGGTCAGTTGAAATATGAAACACCCCAAAGTTTGGTTCTCGCTTTACATAAAAGATGATTTGAATAAAAATTATCAAAACTAAAAATTTAAATAAAAGCATTTTACTGCCGAGTTTCAAACAGCATTTATAGATGTAAGAAATAACCCAAGCGCCAAGGATGCCTTCTGTAATATACATTGCGTACAATGATTTTTCCAGACCAATCCACCTTGTAGTCAGAAGAGGTAGTGAAGTAATTGCAATGGAAAAAAGAACTGGCACCAGATAAAATATTATGTTCTTCCTGAAGTCCACGCCGCATCCTTAAATTTTATCCAATCATATACAGGGTTAGATGTGTCAATACATTGCAGACAAGCACACATGCAAGGTAGAAATTTCTACTGGGTTTTATATCCAGTTACTCGAATATAGAGTCGAATCCCCCATCTGGTTATGGCTAAAAGGACGATAATCATGACCATGAACTTTGCAATCGTTTCACTGCGCGATGCTGCATTGAGGTCAAGAACGTTAGCGAAATTCAATAGTCCAAAACCAAGTATGAAAAGGAGTAAATACGTTAAGAAATATATAATTTTTTTCATAAATAACATAGCCAAAAGAAAGACGTTAATAATCCCACTATTACTGCATCATCATGAATCACACAATGGCTAATAAATCAGCCAGTCAGAATGATTATAGTGGGATTTAGTGTAATTATTTTTTTAAGTCAAAATTACCAGCGACACTGACCAGTAAAGTCACTGGATTTCTGATTACTACCTTTGCAATCTGCCTTGCTACTAAAACTATCCTTGGTACACTGACCGGCAATGGCCCCGCCAATAACGCCAGCAGCCATACCAAGTGGTCCGCCAGGAGAACCAGCAACTAAACCCCCGATAATTCCAGCACCGCAGGAGTCAACGCCATTATAAATATTACTATTTTTGGAGCCTGAATTTTTTGAACCCGAATTTGAACTAGAGCTGCGGTCATGATCTCCTGCGTTTCCACCACCACTCACCTGAGCTACTTCAAAGAAACTTAACTCTCTGATACTTGACATAAAATCCCTCTTTTTCTAGGTTTTGCATTTTGTGCGCTTTGACTATTGCACGCAATAAAAGTGTGTGAAAAGCTAATGATTGTAAACATTTGTAAGTTTGAGTTTAATTAACAGCATTAAGATTTAAAAGATGCTGCTCGCTCAACCCCGTTATTTTTACAACTACTTATCTTTGTAGGCGTACGTTTCTGGGTAACTTATAAAGATTGCAGCCAGAATCAATCTCAAAATGGGATTGGTGCGTAACATGTTTTATTATGTAGTTAAACCTTATTCTAACATTTTGTGCTGGATGTAGCAGATAGCAGGAGTTAAGCTGTTTAAGTTATTTTAGTGTGCAGAAAATTCGCAACTCTTTGAAATGGCTACATTTATCATAATTTCAATGGGTTAGGCCGAAACGTTTAACGGACATCTACGGACGTGCACGGTCTTTTTGGTGCCCCTATCGATGTCCCTTCTTTCTAAATGCCCCCAAAATCCCCCTTTGCGTAGCTCCTTCCAGTTTGTCCACGACCCGCTTTACCGCCTCTCTGACTTCCATCATCATGCTCCTGTTTCAAAATCATAAAGGGTTGAGCTGGGCCACCCCCTGGCTGAAGAAGTCACCCAACATTATTCCGGCTTTCTGGTAACGATGGCCATCCTTCCAGATTTTATCCAGGCACTTTATGCGGCGTTAATGATTTTGGGGAAGACAAAAGCGGACAAAAAACCGGGCATCGCGCCCGGTTCTGTTCCCATACTAAAAAAGCCCTTAAGCACTCAATCCACGATTCTCCAGCATCGGTTCAATCCTCGGATCGTGCCCACGCCACTGGCGGTAAAGTTCAGCTAAATCACTACTGTTCCCGCGCGACAAAATCGCCTCGCGGAATTTTTGCCCGTTTTCGCGAGTCAAACCACCCTGCTCAACAAACCACTGGTAGCCATCGTCTGCCAGCATCTGCGTCCACAGGTAGGCGTAATACCCCGCTGCGTAGCCACCGCCGAAGATATGGGCGAAGTAGCTGCTGCGATAGCGCGGTGGAACGGCGGGCAGATCCAGTCCCTCTTTGTGCAGTGCTGCCGCTTCAAAGGTGTCAACATCGTCCACGGGTTCGCTGATGCCGTGCCAGTTCATATCCAGCAGCGCAGCGCTAAGCAGCTCGGTCATGTCATAACCTTTATTAAACTGCGTCGCGTTAAGCATTTTATCGCGCAGCGCCTCCGGCATCGGCTCTCCGGTCTGATAGTGGCGGGCATAGTGGGCAAACACCTGCGGGTGGCTCGCCCAGTGCTCGTTGATTTGCGATGGGAACTCGACAAAATCACGCGGCGTATTGGTGCCGGAGAGGGAGGCGTAGCGCTGGCTGGCAAACAGACCGTGCAGCGTATGACCAAACTCGTGGAACAGGGTGACCACATCGTCCCAGGAGATCAGCGCCGTCTGACCGTTAGCCGGTTTTTGATAGTTGCAGACATTGTAAATAACCGGGCGCGAGGCAAACTCATACGATTGCTCGACGAAATTCCCCATCCACGCCCCACCGGCTTTCGATTCGCGGGCAAAGAAATCACCGTAGAACAGCGCCATCCCTTCGCCGGTATGGTCGAAAATTTCCCACACGCGGACATCAGGATGGTAAACCGGAATATCGAAACGCTCGACAAAGCGGAGGCCAAACAGCTGGCTTGCAGCCCAGAATACGCCATCCTGCAACACCGTGTTGAGCGCAAAGTACGGCTTGATTTGCGACTCGTCGAGGGCATATTTCGCCTGGCGCACGCGCTCGGCATAAAAAGCCCAGTCCCACGCCTGCACGGTGAACCCGGCCTGCTCGTCATCAATCACTTTTTGGATATCGGCTTGCTCAAGCGTCGCTCGAGTGCGTGCAGCGGGCACAATACCGCGCATAAAAGCCAACGCGGCGGCTGGTGTTTTCGCCATTTGATCGGCGATACTCCAGCTTGCGTAGTCCTCAAACCCCAACAATTTTGCCTGACGCGCACGCAACGCGGTGAGACGCAGGATCAGTGCCCGGGTATCGTTTTCATCCCCTTTCTGGGTACGCGTCCAGCCCGCGTTAAACAAATTTTCCCGCGTCTGACGATCACGCAGCGCGGAAAGTGCGGGTTGTTGAGTGGTATTCAGCAGCGGAATCAACCAGCGATCGTTCAGCCCTTTCTCCGCGGCGGCATGGGCAGCCGTCGCAATCTCGTCAGGACTGAGTCCATCAAGCTGATGTGCATAATCCACGACCAGCCCACCGGCTTTGGTGGCGGCCAGCAGACGCTGATTAAACTGGCTGGTGAGGGTCGCCGCCTCGGTATTCAGCGCTTTCAGCTCCGCTTTTTCTGCATCATTCAGCCGCGCACCGGCCAGCACAAAGTGCTGGTACGTCTCTTCTGCCAGCCGACGGGATTCGGCGTCCAGCGCAGCACAATCCTGCCAGACGCTCTCCACGCGAGAGAACAGCGTGTCGTTAAGCCAGATATCGTTCGCCAGGGCAGCAAGCTCGGTAGAGATCTGCTCTTCAAGCGCCTGTAAGTCATCATTGGTGTGCGCAGAGGTCATGGCGAAGAAAACGCTGCTGACACGCGAGAGCATGGCACCGCTTTTTTCGAGCGCCAGCACGGTATTGTTGAAATCGGGGGCGGCCGTTTGCGCGACAATCGCGTCAATTTCGGCTCGCTTCTGGCGTATCGCTTCATCGAATGCCGGGCGGTAGTGGCCGTCGTTGATTTCGTCGAATCGGGGTGCCTGATAAGGCAACAGGCTGCTTTCAAAAAAGGGATTAGTGGCCGACATCTTTCACTCCTGAGTACGGTTATCTTCCCAGAGTAGGCCAGGCCGCCACTGCCTGCAATGCCGTCATACAAATGTTGCCTTAACGCATCCTTCGCGGCCGTGCTATGTTAGTACAACACAAAAAGCGTTGAGGAACAGTGAGATGATTATTTTAGTTACCGGGGCAACGGCAGGTTTTGGTGAAAGCATCACGCGTCGCTTCGTCGCCAACGGGCATAAGGTGATTGCGACGGGTCGTCGTCAGGAGCGTCTGCAGGAGCTGAAAGATGAGCTGGGTGACAGCATCCTGACCGCGCAGCTTGATGTCCGTAACCGTGCCGCCATCGAAGAGATGATTGCTAACCTGCCGGCCGAATGGCGTGCCATTGACCTGCTGGTCAACAATGCCGGTCTGGCGCTCGGTATGGAGCCTGCCCACAAAGCCAGCGTCGAAGACTGGGAAAACATGATCGACACAAACAACAAAGGGCTGGTGTACATGACCCGCGCCGTGCTGCCAGGCATGGTTGAGCGCAATCGCGGCCACATTATTAACATCGGTTCGACCGCAGGAAGCTGGCCTTATGCGGGCGGTAATGTTTATGGCGCGACCAAAGCCTTCGTGCGTCAGTTCAGCCTTAACCTGCGTACCGATCTGCACGGCACCGCCATTCGCGTGACCGATATTGAGCCGGGCCTGGTAGGCGGAACCGAATTTTCCAACGTTCGGTTTAAAGGTGATGACGCGAAAGCAGGCAAAACCTACGAGAATGCGAACGCCCTGACGCCGGAAGATGTCACCGAAGCGGTCTGGTGGGTGGCAACGCTGCCAAAACACGTCAACATTAATACGGTAGAAATGATGCCAGTCAGCCAGAGTTTTGGCGGACTTAGCGTCCATCGTGGCTAACATTGCCCTTCCCGGCCTGCGGGCCGGGTCTGTTTCAGGCCATAAAAGAATGGTAGTATGTTCAGGCTAACTCTCTGAGAAATGACAACTCATGGCCGCTGAATCGCAACTCAATCCTACCCAGCCCGTAAACCAGCAAATCTATCGCATTTTGCGACGTGATATTGTCCATTGCCTGATCCCACCCGGAACGCCGCTCTCTGAAAAAGAGGTGTCCGTGCGGTTTGACGTGTCCCGCCAGCCCGTGCGTGAGGCGTTTATCAAGCTTGCAGAAAACGGTCTGATTCAGATCCGCCCGCAGCGCGGCAGCTATGTGAACAAAATCTCGCTCTCCCAGGTGCGTAACGGCTGTTTTGTCCGTCAGGCCATTGAGTGCGCGGTGGCGCGCCGTGCCGCATCCTTGATTGATGACAACCAGTGCTACCTGCTGGAGCAAAACCTGCATCAGCAGCGTATTGCGATTGACCGCAAACAGCTCAACGACTTCTTCCAGCTTGATGACGAGTTTCACCAGAAGCTGGCGCAAATTGCAGACTGTCAACTGGCCTGGGACACGATTGAAAACATCAAAGCCACCATCGACCGCGTGCGCTATATGAGCCTCGACCACGTCTCACCACCGGAAATGTTGCTACGACAGCATCATGATATTTTCAGTGCGCTGGAAAAACGCGATCAGGACGGTGTAGAAAAAGCGATGACGCTGCACCTGCAGGAAATCAGCGAATCCGTACAGTTAATTCGTCAGGAAAACAGCGACTGGTTTAGCGAAGAGTAAAATACGCCGCCCCCGTTTCGGTTGCGGCGAAGAGATTAGCGAACCACCAGCACCGGAATACTCGCATAGCGCAGGATAGATTCCGCATTTGAACCGAGCAGATGGGTGCTGATGCTCGGGTTTTTCGACCCGATGACGATCACGTCATATTCCCCTTCTTTGCTCAGTTTGATAATTTCGTCACGCACGTTGCCAAAGCAGACCAGGCTGTGGATATTCTCCCCGGGGAGATCAAACAGCCTTTTTAGCTCGTTCATTTTCTTCCCGGATTCAGCGGTCATAAACGCTTCAAACTTTTTGATATCGGCGTTGAATCCGCGCAGCAACGAGCGGCTGCTGTTGGGGAGAATGTTCACCAGCGTAATCGACGCACCTTCCGCCTTTGCAAGGTTGGCCGCGTGGCGAACCGCTTTGTCGCTCAATTCCATTTCAAATACATCAACAGGCATTAAAATCTTCTTATACATAAGCCTGACTCCTTATTCCTGTGAAAGGGGTATTCCCTGCTCCAAGAATGACAGCCGGAATATAAACAAACCCTAAACGCTTGCCTGCAGAAACTATCAATAAAGGAAAATAAATGTGGGCTTTGTAAATTGCTGTCGTGAACCGTCAGCACCCACCAATATTGAGAAAAAAGTGTGAGTTTGATCAAAAACAAAAAAATGAGATGCAGACAGGCGTATTTATAGTGCCCCGTGAACGGTGAAACCTGAAATAGCGCCGTAACGGATAAGTGAGAGAGGAGAAAATACCATGATGACATACGACCGTAACCGTAACGCAATTACCACCGGCAGCCGTGTAATGATCAATGGCACAGGACACACCGGCGTGATTAAAGCGATCCACAGCGAAGGGCTGGATGCCGCGCAGGTGCGTCGCAGCAAAACGGTAGAAGTGGAAGGTTGCGAAGGTAAGTTCGAACCGATTGAACTGATTCGCCTGGGTATGCACTGATTCGTGCGACATCATGCCGCCGCATGCGGCGGCATGTGATGACTTAGCAGTTCGCCGCGTACTCTGCGACCGTGGCTTTTGCACCTTTTTGCAGTAACGCCTGGTAAGCACGCATTACCGCATCCACAAAGACGGTTTCATGCGGGAGTTCTTTGCCAAAAATGGCCTCAATGCCCAGCAGCGCCTTCACCCGGACTTCGCCCTCAGCACTTCCCTTCACCGCCGCCTGAATGACCGCCAGCTGCGGGTCGCTCACGTCGATAGCGTTGCCCTGCTCATCGACACCACCGACATACCGCATCCAGCCTGCAATGCCTAATGCCAACAGCGGGAAGCTTTTTTGATGCACCAGATGCCAGCGCACGGAATCGAGCATACGCTGCGGGAGCTTCTGGCTGCCGTCCATCGCGATTTGCCAGGTACGGTGACGTAACGCCGGGTTGCTGTAGCGGGCAATCAACAGGTCAGCATAGTGGCCTAAATCAACGCCTTTCACTTTTAAGGTCGGCGCCTGCTCGTTCAGCATCAGCGCATGGGCGGCAGTACGGTAGTGCGCGTCTTCCATGCAGTCGTTGATATGCGGGTACCCCGCCAGATAGCCAAGATACGCGAGGAAAGAGTGACTGCCGTTAAGCATGCGCAGCTTCATCTCTTCAAACGGAATGACGTCTGAAACCAGCTCCGCCCCGGCCTTTTCCCACTGTGGACGGCCTGCAACAAAGTTGTCCTCGATCACCCACTGACGGAACGGTTCGCACGCCACGCCTGCCGGGTCACGAACGCCAGTCAGCTGTTCAATTTTATCCAGCGTCTCCGGTGTAACCGCGGGAACAATACGATCCACCATGGTGGACGGGAAAGTGACGCTGGATTCAATCCAGTCTGCCAGCTCGCCGTCAACCGCGCGGGCATAAGCGCAGGTCACATTACGCATGACGTGACCGTTCTCCGGCATATTGTCACAGGACATGACGCTAAACGCGGGCAGCCCGGCAGCTTTGCGTCGCGCGAGTGCTTCCACCACCACACCCGGCGCAGATTTCGGCTGATGCGGGTTTTTCAGGTCGGCGGCGATTAACGGGTGATCGAGCATCAGTTTCCCGGTCGCCGGCGAGTGGCAATATCCCTTTTCAGTAATGGTGAGCGAGACAATCGCCACCTGCGGCTCACACAGTGCGGCCAGCACGCGTTCCAGCCCGTCAACCTGTGCATGCAGTGCGTTCCTGACTACGCCCACCACCCGCGATGTCCACGCATCGGCAGACATTTCCGCCACGGTGTAGAGATGATCCTGTGCATTCAGATCGGCAATCTGCTGTTCACCGCCAATCAGGTTTACCTCACAGTAACCCCAGTCGCTGTTGTGCTCCACGGCGAGAATGTCGGCGTACACCGCCTGATGCGCACGGTGAAATGCGCCAAACCCTAAATGAACAATGCGTGCCTTGAGGCGATCGCGATCGTACTGAGGAAGCGTCGCTTTCGCCTGTAATAACCGGTTTTCCGTGATTAAGACTCGTTAAGTTATGTACGCTGGGATTCGCTGCCGCTCTATATGAGCAGCAGCGCCTGCTGACTACACCAACTAGAATGGCAGTCGGGGTAAAAAAGAACTGCCATTAACCATACTGATCCTGCAGTTTGAGATTTTGATTTACATTAACTTTTACGCATGTGGTGTGACATGAATATAAAGTTGTGTGACAGGTCACTAAAGATATAAACCATTACCGCCGCGATGAAACCGCCCCATAGCCAACGGAATCACGTGCCGGCCCCTCCGCCGCATCTTCCGCCACGCTCAAATCACGATCGCAGACCTCTGGCATGCAGATGGCGGCGATCAGCCCAATCACGGAGTAGGCGATCATCATGGCGACAATTGGCCACCAGGAACCGGTCATATTGCAGAAGATCCCGGCGAGCACTGGCCCAAAGCCTACCGCCACCAGCCCGCCCGCCTCTTTTGAGATAGCCATCCGGGTAAAGCGGTTACGCGAGCCAAACATTTCCGCCATCGTGATGTTTTCCAGGGCGAACAGTCCCAGTACGGCGAAATTATGGATAACGATGATGGAAAGCATGATCACACCCGGCGCATAGCTCTTATCAACGATAATCGACAGCATCGGGTACGCCAGAATAATGGCGGAGATATTGAGCAGAATGTACGGCAGACGACGCCCTACTTTATCGGAGAGCCAGCCCAACAGCGGGATAGAGATAAACCCGAGAATTGAGCTTATCATCAGCGCATCCGTGGGGATCGCTTTATCGAACAGCAGCGTCTGAACCAGATACCCGGCAAGAAACGTCTGGATCAGTCCCGAATTCCCCGCCTGACCAAAACGCAGCCCGGTTGCCAGCCAGAAGGACTTACTCTTCACCATCGCTGCAAATGATAAATCGTGTTTTGTCACCGGTGCGGTTGTCTCAGCCTCGTTCACTTTTTCAAATACCGGGCTCTCCTTGAGGTTCATTCGCAGCCAGATGGCGAAGATCATTACCACCACGCTTGCAAGAAACGGTACACGCCAGCCCCAGGCAACCAACTGTTCGCGGTCGAGGGCGAAGAACATAATTGCCCAGATAGCCGTTGCACTTAGCGTCCCGCAGTTGGTGCCCATCGCCACCAGCGAGGAGATAATGCCCCGTTTCCCTTTAGGGGCGTACTCCGCCAGCATGGTCCCGGCGCCGGAGATTTCAGCCCCTGCTCCCAGCCCCTGGATGATACGCAGCGTCACTAACAGGACGGGCGCGAAAATCCCAATCTGCGCGTAGGTCGGCAAGACCCCGATCAGGGTCGTGCAGATCCCCATCATAGTAATGGTGATAAACAGCACCTTTTTACGGCCAATGCTGTCGCCCATTCGCCCGAAGATAAAGGCGCCGACAATGCGCGCGATATAGCCTGCGCCGTACGTCCCCATCGCCAGAATCAGCGCCATTGCGGCCGATTGTTCCGGGAAGAAGATCTCATGGAATACCAGTGCGGCCCCCAGCGAATAGAGCTGGAAATCCATAAACTCCAGTGCGGTACCCAGCCAGCCGGAAACGGCGGCTTTCACCAGATCTGAAGTCGTTCTTTGTGGTTGTGTTTGCGTCATAATGGCTATCTCTGCAAGGTAAGATGCGTACCACTCAGAGCCTGTCTGCGCAGGCTCTTAACCGCGTGAATTATTATTGCCCGAACGTGAGTAAGACTTTGCAGCACTGCCGCTGATCTTTTTCAAACCGTTCGATGGCGTCTGTTACGTGGTGATAGTCAAAAGTGTGGGTGATCAGTTTGTCCGGGTCGATCAGCCCCTTTTCCAGCCAGTCGATGACGACGGGGAATTTGTTGGCATTCAGCCGTGATGAGAATATCGCCAGCTCTTTTCCGGTGATCCCCTGCTGAACAATCTGGCTTGGGTCGCTGGAAAACCCCATCAGCACGATGCGTGCCGCCGGAGAGGCAATGGTGATGGCTTCCTGTAAAATTGTCGGATGACAGGCTGCGTCAATAATAAGCGTTGGTTTGATCCCTTTTTCTTCCAGCGCCGCCTGTAACGACAGCTCCGCGTTGTTGAACACCCAGTCCGCGCCGCTGCGTTGCGCCATCGCCAGCCGTTCATTGATCCGATCGACAACGATAACCTGCTTCACCTTATAGACACCTTTCAGCGCCTGGAGGGTGACAAGCCCCATGGGGCCTGCGCCGTAGATCAGGGCGATATCCTGCCCGGTGGGTTGTGCGTGGCCCGTCACGTTAGCGGCAATCGTGAACGGCTCGATCATTACCGCGTGTTTATCAGGAATAGCATCCGGAACAACCCAGGCATTTTTTGCCGGTACGACGGCATACTCACTAAAGCCTCCGTCGCGATGAACACCCAGCACCACCAGAGAGGTACAGACATTGGGTTTGCCCACGGAGCACGGATAGCAGTGTCCGCAGCTGATCACCGGGTCAACCGAGACGCGCTCGCCCACGCGGGCCGGGTCAACTCCCTCACCAACGGCATCAATCTCACCAAAAAATTCATGCCCAATCACGCGCGGGTATCGGGCAAACGGATTATGCCCGCGGTAAATATGGCTGTCTGAACCGCAAATACCGGCCAGTTTGACGTTGACGCGCACTTCACCTGCCGCGGGTTCCGGGAGTGGACGATCTTCAATCACCAATGCGTTGGGTTGTTGAATCACTACGCTTTTCATCGTTCGCTCCTCGTTTACCAGTTCCACAACGTGCCATCTTCGAGACGGGCAACCGGAAGATAGGCAGGATCGTACGGGTATTTCGCCGCCAGTTTTTCGTCAAATTCAATACCCAGCCCGGGTTTGTCGCCCGGATGCATATAGCCATTATCAAAGCGCCAGCTGTGCGGGAAGACCTCCAGCATTTGTTCGGAGTAACCCATATATTCCTGTACACCAAAGTTTGGCACCCACAGGTCAAAATGCAGCGCGGCGGCGTGGCAAACAGGCGACAGATCCGACGGTCCATGTGAGCCGGTACGCACCTGATAAAGCGAGGCGAAGTCCGCGATGCGCCGCATGCCGGTGATGCCGCCCGCGTGGGTAATGGTGGTGCGGATATAGTCGATAAGCTGCTCTTCAATAAGCTGCTTGCAGTCCCAGATGCTGTTAAACACTTCTCCAACCGCAATCGGCGTGACCGTGTGCTGACGGATCAGACGGAAGCAGGCCTGGTTTTCCGCAGGCGTAGGATCTTCCATCCAGAACATACGGAATGCTTCAATGCTCTTACCGAATCGCGCCGCCTCAATCGGGGTCAAACGGTGGTGCATGTCGTGCAAAAGATGCTCATTAAAGCCAAACTTATTGCGCACCGCATCGAACAGCTTCGGTGTGAAATCGAGGTATTTTTCGGTGGACCAGAGCTGCTCTTCCGGCCAGTCACCTTTAGTGGCGGGCTCGTAGGCCAGCCCTTTTCCTTTCGACATGCCATAGGTGGTTTTCATACCCGGCACGCCGCACTGAACGCGGATCGCCTTAAAGCCCATCTCTTTATGCCGGGCGTAATCTTCCAGCACGTCATCAATGGAGTGTCCGGTGGTATGACAATAGACCATCACCCCTTCCCGGGATGCGCCGCCCAGCAGCTGGTAGAGCGGCATATTGGCCGCTTTGGCTTTGATATCCCACAGTGCCATATCCACGGCGGAAATGGCCGACATGGTGACCGGACCACGACGCCAGTAGGCGCCTTTATAGAAGAACTGCCAGATATCCTCAATGCGGTGCGCATCACGGCCGATCAACTGCGGGCAGAGGTGATCTTTCAGATAAGAGGCCACCGAAAGTTCACGTCCGTTGAGGGTGGCATCACCCAGGCCGACGATGCCCTCGTCGGTGGTAATTTTAAGGGTGACAAAGTTACGCCCCGGGCAGGTAACAAAGACTTCAGCCCCGACAATCTTCATAATCCATTTCCTTACATCGCTCATTGTGATGCTGGAAACTTACTCTTCTGCACTACTACCATACAAGTATAATGATCATAAAATCAGCGAACGGTCACAAAAAAATCGGGCGCTCAGGCGCGCCCCCATCCGGCAACAATAATCAACATGCCGCACAGCGCAACCAGCGCCCCGGCCCAGTCATACGCGCTGAGCTTCACACCATCCACCATGCGTAACCACAGCAGCGCGGTACAGACATAAACGCCACCATAAGCGGCGTAGACGCGCCCGCTGGCCGCCGGGTGCAGCGTCAACAGCCAGACAAACAGGGCCAGCGCAATGCCCGCCGGGATCAGCAGGAAGACGGTTGCCCCCTTCTTCAGCCATAGCCACGGAAGGAAGCAGCCGATGATTTCACACAGCGCGGTGGCAAAAAAAAGCAGAGTGGTTTTGAGCATATTTACGGTCATGTGATGATTTATTTAGACATCATACCTGATGATATCGTTTACTTTTCCATACCCGTGCCGCGGGTATGCCGTTATTTCTCTTTGGTGTAGAATCTGAACGGGATAACTTAATTATCTGCGCCCATTTAAAAGGAAACGCTATGACTACATTAAGCAAACGCCTTTGTCTGACAGCCCTGCTGGCGCTGTCATCGTTCGCCTTTGCCGCCTCTGCCACCGCCGAAACCAGCAAACTCATTATTGAGTCTGGCGACAGCGCGCAAAGCCGTCAGAACGCCGCGATGGACAAAGAACAATGGAATGACACCCGTAGCCTTCGCCAGAAGGTGAACAAACGTGTTGAAAAAGAGTGGGACAAAGAAGATGTCGCTTTCGACGCGCGCGATAAGTGTCAGCAAAGTGCCAACGTTAACGCCTACTGGGAGCCAAATACCCTGCGCTGCCTGGATCGTCGTACTGGCCGCACGGTAGCGCCATAATGTCAGTGCAGTGTGACGTTAAGCTCCGCCCGCTGGAGCGTGAAGACCTGCGCTTCGTCCACCAGCTCGACAATAACGCCAGCGTGATGCGCTACTGGTTCGAAGAGCCTTACGAGGCGTTTGTTGAGCTGTCGGATCTCTACGATAAGCACATTCACGATCAAAGCGAACGCCGTTTTGTCGTGGAGTGTGAAGGTGAAAAAGCCGGTCTGGTGGAACTGGTTGAGATCAACCACGTTCATCGTCGGGCAGAATTCCAGATTATCATTTCACCTGAGCATCAGGGGAAAGGTCTTGCCACGCGGGCGGCGAAGCTGGCGATGGATTACGGATTCAACGTCCTGAATCTCTACAAGCTTTATCTCATCGTGGATAAAGAGAACGAGAAAGCGATCCATATCTACCGCAAGCTGGGCTTTATGGTGGAAGGCGAACTGGTTCACGAGTTCTTTATCAACGGTGAATACCGCAACACCATTCGCATGTGCATCTTCCAGCATCAGCACCTGGCCGGACACAAACCGTCAGGCGCCAGCCTGCTGAAACCCACCGCGCAGTAACCTGCGCGGCTTTTTCTCAGTAGTATTCAATACTGTTCTTAATGGTGTACTTGCGCTCAACGGCGGGCTTCACGCTGTTGTCGGTGATCGTCAGATCGCAACTCACCGGATTATTGTGCCGATCGTAATCACAGCTCTGATTGACGTTGCCCAGCGGCTTGTCATTCAGCATGCTCACGGCGGAGTAATCCATTCTTTTGCGAAGATCTTTAGACGGCGTCGACTGGACGGATAAATGCTGGTCCCCGGAGACGGTGGTTTTCCCCAGCGGATAGCCATCCGCATCATAGCGGTACTTCACTTCCATCTCTTTGCCGTGCGCCGCCACCACAAACCCGTTATCGTCGGTATCCCACGTTACGCCCGCCGACGGCAATTCGGCCAGCTGGCATTTCCCCTGCAGTTTCACTTTTCGCTGCTGGGTTTCCGCATCAAGGTAGTAATTAGCATCCAGTACCAGCGCCACGCCGGTATTGGCCTCGAGGTCGTGCAGTTCGAGGGTATCGAAACACCCTTCCGTCGACATCGTACCGGTTACCCGTTTGGAGACTTCACCTTTGTCATTGAACAGTGTCTGGGTGAAGTCTTTTACCGGGCCGCGCAGAGGGTCAAAATCAAATTCATTGGAGAAGCTCGCCATCTCGGGCGTAAACGACAGCGGCGCGGAAGGGTTGTCGCACCCCACCAGTGTTGCTGCCAGTAGCGTTATCGCTGCGTAGTTCTTCACATCATTTACCGAATCAGGGAGAGTATTCCCGATCATATTAGCAAATACCGTTGTTCACACGATAGCAAAATGTCAGGCGAAAAGAGACGTACAATCAATGCATTAATCTCTCTTGCCCTCTGCAAAACCTCGCCAGAACGAGAAGGCGCTGTGCCCTCTGTTGAACAGGAAACACACCTGCTTTGAGCGCATGGCGGATATTCTGTGGCATATTAACAACATGAAAACGCCGGCAGATTGCGCCATCTAACTTTTTTCTTTGATATATTAAATGTTTAACATCCCCTTTCTTCCTCTATAAGGATGCGCTACCCTCACAAATGCGTTCGCGTCCAAAACCGCCTGGAATCTCTATGCTTTCTTTATTCATGAAAAAACGTAGGCAAAACGCTGATTTTTGATTGCTCATCAAAGGTTAAAAAATGAAAAAAACAATCCCTGCATATACACCTGTTGACTTATCACGTTGGGCCAGAAAAGAACATTTCGAGGTATTTCAGTCCTTTGCTCAATCTACATTTAATCAAACTGTTCAAATAGACATCACCGCATTGCTCAAGGATATAAAAGAACTGGGCTGGAAATTTTATCCGACGATGATTTCCCTCCTTTCTAAAATCGTCAACAACCATTCGGAATTCCGTATGGCCATGAAGAACAATGAACTTGTCATATGGAATGAAATTCATCCAAGCTATACCATTTTCCATAATGAAACGGAGACCTTTTCTTCATTATGGAGTCACTTCGATGGCAATATTGATCATTTCCAGAACGTTTATTCGGAAGATGTTGCTCGCTATGGTAATACGCTTTCTTATTGGCCGAAGGAAGAGTCGCGGGAAAATGTATTTTTTGTGTCGGCGATCCCCTGGTCAAGTTTTACCAGTTTTAATATCAACGTAGCCAATATGCAGAACTTTTTTGCCCCCATGTTCACGATGGGGAAATATGTCAACCAGGGGGGAAAAGTATTATTGCCCCTCGCCGTGCAGGTCCATCATTCCGTGTGCGATGGTTTCCATGTGGCAAGATTGTTCAATGAGTTACAGGCGATGTGTGATGACTTACGGCATCACTCCGGCGAACGACAGGTGCAGAGCAAAACGCACCGGGCTTAGCGTCGCGATGCCGGGCGGGTATCACCGCCCGCAGGACGTGTTGATGGAAGTTGAAATTGGGGAAAATGAGCGCAGGAAGCCTGTATAAGATTGTTCAGAAAGTTATCTCCAATAACAAAAGCTTACACGAACCCTGCTAAGCTTAACCGACACACAGAGAAAAGGAGCTACAGATGAAACGGTTACCCTGGATTACCGCCCTGCTGTTAATGAGCGCTTCTACAGCGGCTCTGGCTGCCCCGGATTCCTGCGAGCGCGTAAAAAGCGATATTCAGCAGAAAATCATCAATAACGGCGTGCCCGAGTCCGGCTTTACGTTGAATATTGTGCCAAACGATCAGGCTGACCAGCCGGATGCACAGGTAGTCGGTCATTGTGCGAACGATACTTTTAAAATTCTCTATACCCGCACCGGTAGCGGTGCCGCATCAGGGATGCAGGATAATGGTCAGGGCGAACCTCAGTGATTTTAATCACTTTCTCGCGGCCAATTCCCTTTGACTTGATGAGGATTAATATTTAATACCTCCAAATAAGTAACATTCACCCCATCATTAGCCCGGTTGTAATCACGGGCGAAAATAATACGCAATTAAAATGATGGGGTGAGTTATGTCCGATGTCGAAAATCACGGCGGGATCAGCCGTCGAACGTTGGTTAAATCCACTGCAATAGGCTCTCTGGCACTTGCCGCCGGGGGGATTTCACTGCCTTTTGGCCTCAAAAGCGCCGCTGCCGCGGTACAAAACGCCGTAAAGCCCGCTGAAGACAAAGTGGTCTGGGGTGCCTGCTCGGTCAACTGCGGGAGCCGTTGTGCGCTGCGCCTTCACGTCCGTGATGAAGAAGTTTACTGGGTCGAAACGGATAACACCGGTGAGGATATTTATGGCAATCATCAGGTTCGCGCCTGCCTGCGCGGGCGTTCCATTCGCCGTCGGATCAATCACCCCGATCGTCTGAACTACCCCATGAAGCGCGTAGGGAAACGCGGTGAAGGCAAATTTGAGCGTATCTCATGGGATGAAGCCCTGGACACCCTTACCCGCAGCCTGAAAGATGTCGTGGAAAAATACGGCAACGAAGCGGTCTACATTAACTACTCCTCCGGCATTGTGGGCGGCAATATCACCCGCTCTTCCCCTTATGCTTCGCTGGTCGCGCGTCTGATGAACTGCTACGGCGGCTTTTTAAGCCACTATGGCACTTACAGCACCGCGCAAATAGCCTGTGCAATGCCCTACACCTACGGCAGCAACGACGGCAACAGCACCTCGGATATTGAAAACACGAAGCTGGTGGTGATGTTCGGCAATAACCCGGCAGAGACGCGAATGAGCGGCGGCGGGATAACCTATTATCTCGAGCAGGCCCGCGAGCGCTCTCACGCGCGCATGATCGTCATCGATCCGCGGTATACCGACACCGCCGCCGGGCGCGAAGACGAGTGGATCCCGATTCGTCCGGGGACGGACGCCGCGCTGGTCGCGGGTATCGCCTGGGTACTGATCGACGAAAACCTTGTCGATCAGCCGTTCCTCGACACGTACTGCGTCGGCTATGACGAAAAAACGCTGCCGGAAGGTGCGCCTGCTAACGGGCATTACAAAGCGTATATTCTCGGTCAGGGTGACGATGCCACCGCCAAAACGCCGGAATGGGCCTCGCGCATCACAGGCATACCGGCCGATCGCATCATCAAGCTTGCACGGGAAATTGGCAGTACCAAACCGGCCTACATCTGTCAGGGCTGGGGCCCACAGCGCCAGGCCAACGGCGAGCTGACCTCCCGCGCCATTGCCATGTTGCCGATTTTGACCGGAAACGTCGGTATCAACGGCGGTAACAGCGGCGCACGTGAATCGACCTACACGATCACCATTGAGCGTATGCCACTGCCGGATAACCCGGTGAAAACGCAAATCTCATGCTTTAGCTGGACCGACGCCATCGCGCGCGGACCCGAAATGACCGCCCTGCGCGACGGCGTGCGGGGAAAAGAGAAGCTGGATGTGCCGATCAAATTCATCTGGAACTACGCCGGCAACACCATCATCAACCAGCATTCCGACATCAACAAAACCCACGATATTCTGCAGGACGAGAGTAAATGCGAAACCATCGTGGTGATCGACAACTTTATGACCTCGTCGGCGAAATATGCTGACATCCTGCTGCCCGATTTAATGACCGTTGAACAGGAAGACATTATTCCTAACGATTATGCAGGCAACATGGGCTACCTGATTTTCCTTCAGCCCGTGACCGCACCGAAGTTTGAGCGCAAACCGATCTACTGGATCATGAGTGAAGTGGCGAAACGCCTCGGCCCGGATATTCATCAGCGATTTACCGAAGGACGTACCCAGGCGCAGTGGCTGCAGTATCTGTATGCCAAAATGCTCGACAAAGATCCGCAATTGCCGTCCTATGACGAACTGAAAGAGAGGGGTATTTATAAGCGTAAAGATCCGGCCGGGCACTTCGTGGCCTATAAAAAATTCCGCGATGATCCGCAGGCTCATCCGCTCAACACCCCCTCGGGCAAGATTGAAATTTACTCCAGCAAGCTGGCAAAGATTGCGGCTACCTGGGAGCTCGCCGACGACGAAACCATCAGCCCGCTGCCGGTCTACGCCTCGACCTTCGACGGCTGGGACGCCCCGGAACGTCATAAATTCCCGCTGCAGCTCTTCGGCTTCCACTTCAAAGCTCGCACCCACTCCAGCTACGGCAATGTCGACGTGCTGAAAGCCGCCTGCCGTCAGGAGGTCTGGCTTAACCCCGTGGACGCGGCGCAACGCGGCATCAAAAATGGCGATACGGTGCGCGTGTTTAACGATCGCGGCGAAGTACGCATCGAAGCGAAAGTCACACCGCGCATCATGCCCGGCGTGAGCGCGATGGGCCAGGGAGCCTGGCATGACGCCAATATGAACGGCGATCGTATCGACCACGGTTCATGCATCAACACCCTGACCACGCACCGCCCGTCACCGCTGGCCAAAGGTAACCCGCAGCATACCAATCTGGTGCAGATCGAGAAGGCGTAAGGAGTAAGTGATGACCACTCAGTATGGATTTTTTATTGATTCCAGCCGCTGCACCGGGTGCAAAACCTGCGAGCTCGCCTGCAAGGATTACAAAGATTTAACCCCGGACGTCAGCTTCCGCCGTATTTATGAATACGCGGGCGGTGACTGGCAGGAAGACAACGGTGTCTGGCACCAGAACGTGTTTGCCTACTACCTGTCGATTGCCTGCAACCACTGCGAAGACCCGGCCTGCACCAAGGTCTGCCCGAGCGGGGCGATGCACAAGCGTGACGACGGGTTTGTGGTGGTGGATGAAGATGTCTGCATCGGCTGTCGCTACTGCCACATGGCCTGTCCGTACGGTGCCCCGCAGTACAACGCCGCCAAAGGCCATATGACCAAGTGCGACGGCTGCCACACCCGCGTGGCAGACGGCAAAAAGCCGATCTGCGTGGAGTCCTGTCCGCTGCGTGCGCTGGACTTCGGTCCTATCGACGAGCTGCGTAAAAAACATGGTCAGCTGGCGGCCGTCGCGCCGCTGCCGTCTGCGCACTTCACGAAGCCGAGCATCGTGATTAAACCTAACGCCAACAGCCGCCCGACAGGGGATACCACCGGCTACCTGGCAAACCCGAAGGAGGTGTGAGATGGGAAGTGGATGGCATGAATGGCCGCTGGTGATCTTCACCGTCTTCGGACAGTGCGTCGCCGGGGCATTGATCGTTATGGGGCTCGTCTGGCTTACTGAAAAAGACGACGCGGTGAAAACACGCCTTGTCCGCAGTATGTTCTTTCTGTGGCTGGTGATGGGCATCGGATTTTTGGCGTCCGTGCTGCACCTTGGCTCCCCGCTCCGGGCCTTTAACTCGCTCAACCGCGTGGGTGCTTCGGCGCTCAGTAATGAAATTGCCGCGGGATCCATTTTCTTTGCCGTTGGCGGTTTCTGGTGGCTGGTATCCGTTATCGGTAAAATGCCCCCGGCACTGGGTAAAATCTGGCTGGTCGTTAGCCAGATCCTGGGCGTTGTCTTTGTCTGGGCGATGACCCGGGTTTATCAAATTGATACCGTACCGACCTGGTACACGGGTTACACCACGGTGGGCTTTTTCCTGACGCTGGTATTGGGAGGGCCGCTGTTTGCAGCCCTGTTGCTGCGCGTGGCAAACACGACATATAAAAGCACATTCGCGGCCTCTGTCAGCGTGCTGGCACTCCTGGCCTGCGTGGCGGTCATCGTGCTGCAGAGCAATGACCTGGCGACAATCCACAGTTCCGTTCAACAGGCGAGTGCCCTGCTGCCTGACTATGGCGCACTGCAAATCTGGCGTATCGTACTGCTTGCCGCCGGACTCGGCTGCTGGTTGTGTCCGCTGATGCGTCGGCAGGAGCCTAAAGCCCTCGCTCTTTTTGCAGGCGTGATACTGGTCGTCGTGGGTGAACTGATTGGCCGTGGTCTTTTCTATGGTCTGCACATGACCGCAGGCATGGCGATTGCGGGTTAACACAGTCGCGCGGGCTACTCCGCGCGAGCAAGGAAGGTAGTCATGAAAGAAGTCTCACAGCGTGATTCGTTCGCGTTCAGCGCCCGGGTACTGGGCGCGCTGTTTTATTTTGCTCCGGATAGCGAGCAGACTGCGCCGCTGGTGCAGGCGCTCACCGCAGGCGACTGGATTCAGGACTGGCCGCTGGCGCCGGAAACGCTGCAGCCCGTTGCAGATGCGTTCAAAACGCCAGCAGATGAAGCATTGAAAGATGCCTGGCAACGTCTGTTTATTGGCCCTTACGCCCTGCCGTCACCGCCGTGGGGTTCCGTCTGGCTGGATCGGGAATCCGTACTCTTCGGCGACTCCACCCTCGCGCTGCGCCAGTGGATGCGTGAAAACAACATTGCCTTCGAGATGAAGCAGAACGAACCGGAAGATCACATCGGTACCCTGCTGTTACTGGCCGCGTGGCTGGCAGAAAATGGCCGCGACGCTGAACGCGACCAGCTTCTGGCGTGGCACCTGCTGCCGTGGAGTACCCGCTTCCTGTCCGTGTTTGTTGAAAACGCCGGGCATCCGTTCTACACCGCACTGGGCAAACTCGCACAGCTGACGCTCGCGGACTGGCAGGAGACGTTAATTATTCCGGTCGCGGAAAAAACGCTGTACCGCTAACGCCAGCACCTGGCTTGCTCACTGTTTCCGGGCAAGCCAGGCTCTCCAGCCACCAAATTCGGTGATATCCCGTGCCCCCTCCAGGCCATACGCCTCGCAGATAAACCCGGTCAACCACCGTCCATCCTGCAGCTCGATTTTTCCCAGCCCCAGAGGTGCGGGGATCCCGGCGAGAAACGACCCCACTTCGCTGTGCGGTAGCTCCCAGACCTCGACCGCAATCCCGGCCCCCTGGTCTGCCACCCGAACCATTCCGGGACGTTTACCGTCCGCCAGCGCATACAGACGGTAATAAGGTGCGCTGGTGGTCGCGTCGACAAGGCGTGCTCCGCGCTCTCGTAACTGAACATTGAGCGCCAGACCGTCCATATGCGCACCGCAGACCACTATCCGCAGGCGGTCATGGGTTGCGGTGCAGGTCGGCGCGTCGTCCAGCATGGCACGATTGCCCGGTAACGTTAATTTTGTGTGACGTTGTAACGCATCAGCCAGACTGAGCAGATACTGATCGGTAAACGCGCGGCCAAACAGCGTGACGCCGGATGGCAGCCCATTGTTCATTTCACCGACCGGGACCGCTACGGCGGCATAGTCGAGCAGGTTCATAAAGTTGGTATAGATGCCCAGCGCCGAGTTGCTTTTAACCGGCTCATCGGCCAGCTCAGCCAGACTCACCGGGCGGGGATACGTCGGAATTAATACGCACTCCAGGTCGGCCATCATGGCATCGCACTCGGCTTTATACCGCTGGAGTTTGTATTGCGCGTCAAACGCCGCCACCGCAGTGGCTGCAGGCGCGTTTTGCAGGACATCACGGATAACCGGCAACACCGCATCGGGCTGGCGTTCAATCAGCGCACCCGCGAGGTGATAACGCTCGGCAACCCACGGGCCGTCATAGAGCAGTTTCGCGGTCGCCAGAAACGGTGCAAAGTCGAGAGTCACGGGCACGCCACCCAGCGCGATAAGCCCCGTCTTCGCGCGGTGATACAGCGCCTCGCTTTCTGCACAGCCGAGAAACTCCAGCGTCTCCGGCACGCCAAAGCGAAAGCCCGCATCAGGGACACCAAAAGCCTGCGGGCCGTTCCACGCCGGGTTGGACCGGCTGTATTCGTCACGCGGATCCTGTCGCGCCGTGAGTGCCAGCAGCTGGCTGGCCTCTGCTGCTGTCGCGGTGAAAAACGTGACGCAGTCCAGCGTGCGGCAGGCAGGCACAACCCCTGCCGTGGAGATGAGTCCTTTGGTTGCCTTGAGGCCGACCAGATTATTCAGCGAGGCCGGTACGCGCCCGCTGCCGGCCGTGTCCGTTCCCAGCGCGAAGCTCGCCAGACCCAGGGCGACCGCCAGCGACGACCCCGCGCTGGAGCCACCGGACGGGTAATCCGGATGAACGCTGTTACGACATGGGCCATACGGCGAACGCGTACCGTTTAAGCCGGTAGCGAACTGATCGAGGTTAGTTTTCCCCAGAGGAATCGCCCCCAGCGCAATCAGCTGCGAAACTATCGTTGCATCCTGCTCTGCCCGATACGCAAATGCCGGACAGGCGGCGGTGGTGTCGATACCCGCCAGATCGATATTGTCTTTGATGGCAAAGGGCACGCCGAACAGCGGCAGCGCGTGCGGCGCTACGCCCTCCAGCGCGGCGAGGTACGGCTCCAGCTCTTCAGGGGTGAGCAGATAAATAAAAGCGTTAAATGACGGGTTCAGCGCCAGCGCGCGCTCGCGTAATGCCGTTATCACCTCACGCGGGACGATCTGGCCTTCACGGTATGCCTCTGCCAGCACAGAGAGACGTAAATCATAAAGAGGCTTCATGCTGTTTTCTCCAGAACGACCACGCACTGGCCCGCCCGCACCGACGACCCCGGCTGGACACGGACCTGACTGACCACACCGTCCTGAGTGGCAACTAACGGGATCTCCATTTTCATCGACTCCAGCACCACCAGCACATCGCCTTCGCGCACGGTGTTGCCGACCTCAACGTTCACCTGCCACAGGTTGCCGGCAACCGGGCTTTCAACACCGGATTCTCCCGACCGTAACGGCACGTCGTCACCGTCATCCGTCGTTTCGTCGCTGCTGTCAAAATGCGCCTGCCCGCCCGCTATCCAGCGCTCACGCTCGGCGTTAAACGCCGCCTGCTGATGCGCACGGAATGCCTCAATCTCAGGTGCTTCGTCAGCCAGAAACTGCTGATACTCCGCCAGTTTCAGCGTGGTGTGTTCAATACGCAGCGGATAACGCCCCAGCGGGAAATCCCGGCGGATGGTTTGCAACTCCCCGGCTGAGACCGGATAAAAGCGAATTTGATCGAAGAAACGCAGCAGCCAGGGCTTGCCGCCGAAATCCTCTACCGTGCGATAGCGATTCCACATCTGCAGGGTTCGCCCCACAAACTGATACCCGCCCGGCCCTTCCATACCGTAGATGCAGAGGTATGCCCCGCCAATGCCCACCGAGTTCTCCGCCGTCCAGGTGCGCGCCGGATTGTATTTGGTGGTCACCAGACGGTGTCGCGGGTCGAGCGGCGTGGCCACCGGCGCGCCGAGGTAGACATCCCCCAGCCCCATCACCAGATAACGGGCGTCGAACACCGTTTTATACACTTCATCAATGTTAGCCAGATCGTTTATGCGACGGATAAACTCCAGGTTACTCGGGCACCACGGTGCATCGCGGCGCACGGTGGTCATGTATTTGTCGATAGCTTTCTGACACGCCGGATCGTCCCAGGAGAGCGGCAGCCAGACGATGCGCGATGGCACGTCCAGCGAGTCCTGGTCACAAACGCCCTGCCACAGCCCGGCGATCACCTCCAGCAGGCTATCCAGGCGCAGCGTTTCCGGCTGATAATGAATTTGCAGGGAGCGGATCCCCGGCGTGAGATCGATAACGCCTTTCAGCGCCCGGTCCTCCAGCGCCTGCATCAGCGCGTGGCCGCGAAAACGCAGCACCAGATCCAGCTCTGGCTCGCCAATCTCCAGCAGCAGATGGGTATCACCCGACACTCTCGCCACCAGACGTTTATCGTCAGTCCCCTGCGTCAGCACAATCGGTGAGTCCAGACCGGCAGGTTGCCACATGACAGGTTGCGGGGTCAGGCTGGCGATTTGGCGCTCCTGCGCCTGCGCCAGCCGTCGCGCGGTGGCAATATCCACCGGCACAAAGCGAACGTAATCTCCCGCCTTCAGTTGCCCTACCGCGTGCAGATCGGCCTCGATGATGGTGACCGGACAGACAAACCCGCCCAGGCTTGGGCCATCCGGGCCGAGGATCACCGGCATATCGCCGGTAAAATCCACCGCGCCGATGGCATACGGATTGTCATGAATGTTCGACGGATGCAGTCCCGCCTCGCCGCCGCTGTCGCGAACCCATTCCGGTTTCGGGCCAATCAGGCGTACCCCCGTCCGGCTGGAGTTGAAATGCACTTCCCATTCGGTGGCGAAAAACGTCGCGATGTAATCCGGCGTGAAATACTCCGGTGCACCGTGCGGGCCGTAAATCACCCGCAGTTCGCGCACCGCGTCCAGCCTCGTGTGCAGCGCCTGCGGCAGCGGCGCATCCGCAACCGGCTCGGTTAACGGCGCCAGGTGCAAAATGTCACCTGTGCGGAGCGCCCGTCCGGCGTGCCCCCCGAACTGCCCCAGCGTGAAGGTGCTTTTACTGCCCAGATATTCCGGCACGTTAAACCCACCGCGCAGGCAAAGATAGCTGCGCACGCCCGCACCGCGGATCTCTCCCATACGCAGCGTCATGCCCGCACGGACGCGAAAAACGTGATTATTGGCCAGCGGTTCACCGTCCAGCGTGAGCGCAATTTCAGCGCCCGTCACCACCAGCTGCGCATCGCAGTTGAATTTCAGCGTCGGGCCGCTGAGGGTGATCTCAAGCGCGGCGGCATCGTCTTTATTGCCCAGCAGACGGTTACCCAGACGCAGCGCCAGGCTGTCCATTGGCCCGGATGGCGGAACGCCAACCGCCCAGTAGCCTGTGCGTCCCGGGTAATCCTGTACCGTGGTCTGCGTACCGGCGCTGAGCACCTCCAGCGTGGACGCCTGGTATATCAGGTGCTCAAGACAGCGGGTCCAGGGCTCACCTGCGGCAAACGGTGCGAAGGTCAGGATCTGCTGCAGATAGCTGCGGTTGGTTTCAACGCCATAAAGACGGGTCTCCCCCAGCGCGGTATGCAGCACGCGGATGGCGGCTTCGCGTGTCGGCTGCCAGGCGATCATTTTGGCTAACATGGGGTCAAAAAACGGCGGGACTTCGCATCCGGCCTCAACCCAGCTGTCGATGCGCAGCGTAACGCGGTCATCGGGCGGGAAAGCCACGTCGGTGAGCAGTCCCGGTGAAGGCTGGAACTGGCGGCCCGGGTTCTCGGCATAGATCCTGGCCTGAATGGCATGCCCCTTCGGTTTCAGGGTGTCACGCAGTGTCGTCAATGGTGGCAACGTTCCGGCGGCAAGTTCGATCATCCAGCGCACCAGATCCACGCCCCACACCTGTTCGGTCACGCCGTGCTCCACCTGCAAACGGGTATTCACCTCAAGGAAGTAAAAGCGGGCGGCGTCGCTGTCATAGACGAATTCAACGGTGCCCGCGCTGCGGTAGTTGACCGCTTTACCCAGCGTTATCGCCGCCTCGCACAGTGCCTGCGCCATGCCCGCCGGCAGGTTTGGTGCGGGCGTCTCCTCCAGCACTTTCTGGTTACGCCGCTGCACAGAGCAGTCGCGCACGCCGAGGGCAATCACCTCGCCCTTGCCGTCGCCAAACAGCTGTACTTCCAGATGACGCGCCCGCTCGATGTACTTTTCGATAAACACACCCGCGTCGCTGAAGTTATTTTTCCCCAGACGCACTACCGCATCGAACGCGTCGCGCAGCTCTTCTGCGTCATAGCAGACGCGCATACCGATACCGCCGCCTCCCGCCGTGCTTTTCAGCATCACCGGATATCCCACCCCGGCGGCAGCGTTGACGGCCTGGTTAACATCGGCCAGCAGGTCGGTGCCCTCCAGCATCGGAACCCCGTGCGTTTTCGCCAGCGCGCGAGCGGTATGTTTTAGCCCAAACAGACGCAGCTGTTCCGGCGTGGGGCCCACAAAGGCAATCCCCGCGGCGTCACACGCTTCGGCGAACGCGGCGTTTTCCGAGAGAAAACCGTAGCCCGGATGAATGGCCTGTGCGCCGCTGGCTTTCGCGGCGGCGATGATCTTCGAGCTATCCAGATAGGTATTCGCCGCCGGGCCATCGCCCAGACTCAGCGCTTCATCGGCCTCGCGAATATGCAGGCTGCTGATATCCGCCTCGGAATAGACTGCCACACCACGGATTTTCATGGTGCGCAGGGTGCGTAAAATGCGGCAGGCTATCGCCCCGCGGTTCGCAATCAGGAGTGTCGTCAACATAGGTCAGACTCAATCGTGGCGGGTCGTCCCGCCGAAAATCGGCTCACCCATGGTCGTCCATGGGGGAAAAAGCGGTTACGGCAGAATGCGTCCGGCACGGACTTCAAACAGGCGGTACAGCGCCTGGCGCAGTCGCTGCCAGCGGGTGGGCGTCAGTTCCATACCAGCACCTCAGCAGGCGTTGGGTTCCAGCCGTTGCAGGGGTTATTCAGCTGTGGACAGTTGGAGATCAAGACAATGACGTTACACTCGGCGCGCAGGTCGACGTATTTCCCCGGCGCGGAGATACCATCTTCAAACGTCAGCCCGCCCTCTGGCGTCACCGGCACGTTCATAAAGAAATTGATGTTGGCCGTGATGTCGCGTTTTTGCAGACGGCCATCGTGCAGACAGGCGCAGAGGAAGTTATCGCGACAGCTGTGCATATGGCGTTTATCGAGGGCGTATCGCACGGTGTTGCTCTCCTGGGCGCAGGCCCCGCCGAGGGTATCGTGACGCCCGCAGGTATCGTCGATAATGGTCAGCAGGGGGTTACCGAGGCTGGAGTACAGGACGCTGCCCCGCGTGAGATAGGCGTTGTTCTGACGGCGCAATGTGCGCTGCGCATCGTAACGTTCACGCGGGTTATCGGCATTGTAGAACAGCGTGTCGACTGCCTGGTTACCTTCCAGGTCGAGCAGGCGCAACGTCTGCCCCTGTTTCACCTCGAACAGGTACGGTTCACCTGCCGGGATCACGTGGCGAAATCCCGCGTCTTGCACATGCTTTTCAGAGATCATGGTCATTTTACTGCTCCTTACAGGGCGAAAAGCCGGGTATTGGTCATGGCGCGTTCGTTTTCCGGGCGCGTCAGAAGCGCGTTAACGGCCCCCTCTTCATCCTCAGCCTGTCGCCAGCTCAGCGCGACCGGTCGTGGGGCATATTCCCGGGACGGATCCATCGGATGCTGCAGCGCGGTCATCACCACAAGCGTGTCCATGGGGGCGTACAGCTCCACGTAACTGCCCGACTGCGAATAGCCGCCGTGGAAGGTGAACTGACCGCGGTCATCGACGGTGACTTTGCTGAAGAAGTTGACCACCATCAGCAGATCTTCGAGATTGAGATCCCACTTCCCCATCTCCACCAGCAGGTTGTCCGTTCCGTTTCGGTAAAACCCGTTGCGCAGTTCCTGATAGCGTCCCTGGCCATACTTTTCAGTCACCTCGGCGGCGTTCAGTACGCCGCCAAACGGGTCATGCCAGCCGCAGGTATCTGCGGTGATGCCTGCCAGCACGCGTCCCATGTCGGAGTAAAAGCAATGTCCGGCGGTCAGACGCGCGGTGTGCTGGCCTTTCAGGGTGTCGGGCAGGTTCAGACGTTCACTTTTCTCGTGCGGATTCAGCATCAGCAGGCTGACGTTTGCTCCACCTTCAATGTCGGTCATACGCAGGATCTGCCCGCGCTTAAGCACAAATGAGAGGTGACCGCCGCCGGGCAGGATCTCTTCACGTAACATGGTCATGGTATTCACGGTGTTAACCCCTTAATGCATAAACGTTATCGGGAGCCGTTCCACTCAGCGCGGAGAGCCGCGTCTCGTTGAGCGGAATGTCGTAGGTAATACGGGCGCCAAAGGCGTTGGGCGCCTGCGGGTCGAGGCGCACTTTGTCGAACACCAGTAAGCGGGTGCCGAGGTTAAAGCCTTCCGAAAGATCGTGGGTGACCATAAAGACAGTCATGCGGGTCTCCCCCCACAGTTGAAGCAACAAGGCGTGCATATCTTTACGGATACCCGGGTCCAGGGCGCCAAACGGCTCATCCAGCAGCAACACGCGCGGTTGCATGATGAAGGCCTGCGCAATGGCTAAACGTTGCTGCATACCGCCGGAAAGCTGGGCCGGGTATTTGTGCATCGCATGCCCGAGACCGACTTTTTCCAGCATCCCGGTGGCCCGCTCACGCGCCGCGCGTTTCTTTGCCCCAAACAGGCGCCCGAACAGCGGCGCTTGCGGCAGTTCCAGACCTATGGTGACGTTATCCAGCACGCTGAGATGCGGGAAAACGGAGTAGCGCTGAAACACCACGCCCCGGCTGCTGTCCGGCTCGGCGCGCAGCGGTTTACCATCCAGCGTAATGGACCCTCGGCTGGGCGCTTCCTGACCGAGCAGCAGGCGCAAAAACGTGGATTTTCCGCAGCCAGAGGCCCCCACCATTGAGCAGAACTCGCCCTCTTTCACCTGCAGATTGAGGCGCTCCAGCACCACGTGGTCGCCGTACTCCTGCCAGATATTGTTGATGGTGATAAAGCTCATGCCTTCCCTCCTTCCGCCCAGGGAAACCAGGTTTTATGTAACTGGCGCAGGGCCAGGTCCATCAGCCAGGCCAGCAGCGTGATCCACAGGACGTACGGAATGATCACATCCATCGCCATATAGCGGCGCACGAGGAAAATGCGATAGCCCAGCCCGGCGGTTGAGGAGATGGCCTCTGCCGAAATGAGAAACAACCATGCCGACCCCAGTAGCAGACGCAGCGAGGTCAGCAGCCGCGATAACAGCTGCGGAAGTACCACGCGCAACACCAGCGTCCAGCTGTTGGCACCCAGCGTCTGGGCTTTGATCAGAATCTCCGGTGGGATTTCGCACGCGCGATGCTCCAGATCGCGCGCCAGCATCGGAGTGATGCCGATGACAATCAGCATCACTTTCGACAGTTCATCCAGCCCGAAAACGATAAATAGCACTGGCAGGATCGCCAGCGGCGGGATCATCGACAGCACCGTCATCAGCGGCGAGAGCGACGCGCGCCACAGCGGGAAAACACCGGCGGTGACACCAACACAGAGGCCGATGATCGAGGCGATGACCAGCCCCGTCAGCAGACGGGCAAGGCTCACCAGCGTGTCCACCCAGAACAGATAGTCACCGCTGCGTTTATCCGGGGTAAACGCCATGCGTGATAGCGCGTCCAGCATCTGCTGCAGGCCAGGCAGCAGCTTGTCCTGCGGGTTAGCCTCCAGCCTGACCGCGGAACCGAAAAAGTATGCGGCCAACAGCAGGACGAAAGGCAGCATCACGAGCATCAGCCGCATGCCGGGCGTGGGATGGCGATTAATTTGTCGCATGGATGTTCCGTCCGTTATCACAGCGTGCCGGCAGCGGCCATTTTCACGAAGCTGTCGTCAAAGCGCAGCTTCACGTTGCTGGCATCGCCCTGGGTGACATTGCCCGGGAAGCGCATGCCGATGAAATCCGCGCTTTGCGCCCCATCGCCCAGCAGCCCTTTATCGAACGAAAACGTGGCCACGCGCTGCATGGTTTTCGCCAGCTCCGGCGAGGTTAAAAAGGCAATATTGTCCTGCGGGGTATAGAACAGGTGGGTTGTTTTCAGCTGCGCCTGATAACCGGCCAGATCGGTACCGGAGGCGGCGGCCATTGCGTTGAGCACGGTGGCATCCTGCGCTTTCATCAGCCCCATCATCTCGTACCATGCGCCGGTCAATGCTTTGCCAAGCGCCGGGTTGTCTTTCAGGGTTTCGCTGTTGACCACCATCATGTCGATAAGCTCACCCGGTACCTGAGAGGAGCTGAACACTTCAGTCGTTTTTGGCGTGCCTTTGATGACTGACAGCTGTGGGTTCCAGGCTACCGCTGCCTGCACATTTGCCGTGCCAAAGGCGGAGACGATGTCCGCGTCAGACGTGTTTACCACGGTGACGTCTTTTTCGGCCAGGCCGGCTTTTTCCAGGCCGCGCACCAGCAGATAGTGGGAAACAGAGAGCTCAGGCAGGTAGACTTTCATCCCTTTCAGGTCGTTGAGCGTTTTGCCCTCGCCCTTCATCACCACGCCGTCGTTGCCTTCTGAATAGCTGCCGAGGATCAGCGCCGTGGTATCAACACCGCCAGCGGCCGGTATGGTCAGCGCATCCATATTGGTCATGGTGCAGCCGTCAAACTGGCCCGCAGTGTACTGGTTGATGGATTCGATATAGTCGTTGAGCTGAACAACGTTGATTTTGATGCCGTATTTATCGGCCCATTTATCGATGATTTTGCTACTGCTAAGGGTGCCCCAGGGCATCCAGCCGGCGTAGATGGTCCAGCAGACGTTGAACTCTTTCTTCACCGCAGCAAAGGTGGGGAGACTGACCAGCATCGCCAGGGAGAGTACCAGGGTGCGGAATAATGGCGTTTTCTTCATGCTTGACCTCTGAGTGGCACAAAATTAGGGGGCAGCGCGACACCTTCTGGTGCTGCTGTCTCCCGGGCTTTTGTCCCGCCGTGTAACCTCTCAGAGGTCGCCAGCTCTTGGACCAGCCATTCACCGCAGTGAACCGGAACCCTAGCCAGCTATTTTTCAAATTGTGGTGTGCTGCCCTTCAGTGTTAAGCGTTGCAAGGGATATGCCAGAATTTTTTATGTTAATTATTAATCTGTTAAGTCTGCCTGTGCATTCTGTTTCACCGTTTTGGTGAGACAAGGCGAGTTGAGTGCACCGTGCTGGTGCTCTTTGGGATGACGCGTGGTGCTGACGGCGTTGCCCACAGAACGTGTCTGCGACAGCAGGAAAGGCTCAAAATGATGTGCTGGTTTTTGCCAGGTCTTTCATCATCGTCGTCGTCAGGCTGAGCTGCTCGCTTCCCATTTTACGTGACAATTCCTCTCTCGCGGACTGCCATACGGGGATCACGGATGTCAGAAGCGCCCACCCCTGCGAGGTCAGGCTAAGTTGTTTTCCACGGCGCCCGCGCCCCCCCGTTGATTCAATAACCCCACGGGACTCCATAATCCGTATGTTTCGGCTCAGTGTGGTTGCATCCACCCCGGCCTTTGATGCAAGCCCTGCCACCGTTTCATTTACGCCACCGCCGATCCCCACCAGCAGGCTGAACTGTTCTGCCGTCAATTCATAAGGTCTGAAGCAGGCGTTGTAATAACGCGTAATAGCCCGTGCGGTTGCACGTGCCTGATACGCCGGACAGGTCTCGGGGATGGTTTTTAGTAACGCCAGATCAACAGTGTTCATACTTTACGCTCGACAGATACGGTGAGATAAAATAGTGTATATACACTATTAACGCTATTCAAGGTATCATGATGCCCGCATTTATCCATATCAATTTACGTGTTATCGACCCTGCACGGCAGGCCAATCTTGCCCCTCGCTTCAGACTGGCACTTGAAGAGGCCGGCGGCAAAATTCTGCATTTTGGTCCTGTTGTCGAACTCCTTGAAGGCGATGAAGAACCGCTACCCTTTGCTGGCATTTTTGAGTTCCCTTCACTGCAGCAGGCGCTGGCGTTTTACCATTCGGAAAAATATGCCCCGATCAAAGCTGAACGCCAGCTGGCACAGCAGGCAAAAATGTTCGTTGTCACCACTGACTAAGCGTTTCGTTTCCTTGCCTGCGGTATCGTTTCCAGATTTCTCCACCCGTTCGCCAGAACCGGTGTAGAGTTTTTAAACACTGCATCTCTAAAAGGACACCGGCATCATGTTAAGCATCCTGGGCAAGACAACCTCGATCAACGTACGTAAAGTGCTCTGGACCTGCGAAGAAGCGGGTATCGAGTATCACCAGGAAGACTACGGCAGCGGCTTTGCCTCCACGCAAACCGCTGCCTTCCGCGCTCTGAATCCCAACGCCATGGTTCCCGTGCTGCTCGATGACGAGTTCGTCCTCTGGGAATCTAACGCAATCTGCCGTTATCTGGCCCGTAAAGCCGGCCGTGAGGATCTCCTGCCAACGGAACCGCAGGCCTGCGCCAACGTCGAACGCTGGATGGACTGGCAGGCAAGCGAATTTAACAATGCCTGGCGGTATGTCTTTCCGGCACTGGGACGCAATAACCCGGACTATAACGACCCGGAGCGTATTGCCGCCGGAATTAAAGCGTGGAACCACTGCATTGCTATTCTGGAGGAGCAGTTGCAACGCACTGCAGCCTATACGGCGGGCGAGGTGTTTACCCTTGCAGACGTGGTACTTGGTCTTTCGGTGAACCGCTGGAAAATGACGCCATTTGATAAGCCTGATGTGCCGGCAATTAACGCCTGGTTCGAACGGCTTAATCAGCGACCGGCATTTTTACGTCACGGGAATAACGGTATGGTGTAAGTTTTTCAGCCCACACACATTCAGCAAGGATATTTTATTTAATTACAAAACCCTGAATGCCGTTATCAGGAATAATAATTAAGCAATATCCTGGACAGCCCCTTGCACCGCTTTGCTAGCCTGAATAGTCAGGCAAAGCTCAACCCGGAGGTATTCTTGCTGATTAAACTCAAAAAAGAACGAACGCATCAGGAGGATCGCCTGCTCGCACTCTGGCTGGCGACCTCTGCAGGCTTGCTCAACGCCATCGCCCTCGGGGCATTTGGCTTTTTTCCCTCCCATATGACCGGCAATACCTCCCAATTATCCAGCGAAGTTTCCTCTACCGATCTGAATGATATTTTGTTCTTTGGCGCCATTATTCTGTCTTTTGTTGCCGGCGCAATCATGGCCCGTATCATCGTGTTATGGGGGATTATCCATAATATCAGGCTGGTTTTTTGCCAGATACTGTTGGTCGAGGGATTATTACTGACCGGCGTTTCCTGTTACGAGATGTATTTCCATGCCCTCACGACTAACCGTGAAATTATTATCTTTCTTTGTGGTCTGATGGGGATTCATAATTCAACATCGACCCAGCTTTCCGGCGGCCGGGTAAGATCAACCCATATTACCGGCACGCTGACGGACGCGGGAATATCTCTGGCCTCGGTCCTGGTGGCGATGCTCCGCCGGGATTATTCCAAAGATACGGCAGCGCAAAAAAGTCAGCTCAAAACCCACTTAACCACCATTTTCTCGTTTATTACCGGCGGTATCGCCGGGCTGATCCTGTTCAGGTGGATTGGGTTTAACGCCATGCTGGCGCTTGGGGTGATGCTCGTCGTTGTCGCCGCCTTTTCCATCATCAGCACCTCAGTGCGCGTTCGCCGGGTGCGCGCCGCCTTCAGCCGATAATGAGGGTCGCAGGCGTGAGGAGACGCTCACGCCATGTGACACTGTCACATTTTAAATTACGCTTTAGGACAATTCTGTCTGCCCCACAGCCAGCCCTTGCTCCATAAGGCTTAACCTAAGGTTGTCACTAATTTCATAGGGTTACTGATTTTCCCCCTTCGCTGGAACCCATCCCAAACGCTTGCTATAGGTCAACTACCCCTGCCGAAACATGGCATAACAACAGGCAACCCGTGGTTGCTATAACGCATGCGCACAGGGAGACACATCGCAATGCACCCATTACTCAAACGTTCGCTGCTTTTTGTCGGCGCCATTATTGTGGTCGTTGCCCTCCTCACCTGGGGAATTGGGCTGGATACAATTAAGGCGCGTCAGGTTGACCTGATTTACCTCGGGCAACAGCATTTAATCCTGGTATTCTCATCCATGTTCTTTGCCCTGCTGATAGGTATTCCCAGCGGCATTTTGTTGAGCCGCCCGTCAGCACGCGGTATCGCTGAATACGTGATGCAGATCTTTAACGTCGGTAATACCCTGCCGCCGCTGGCCGTTCTGGCGCTGGCAATGGTGGTGATTGGTATCGGTGATACGCCTGCGATTATCGCCCTGTTCCTCGCCTCGCTGCTGCCGATAGTGCGAAACACCTATGCCGGACTGTGCTCAGTTCCAGCGTCGTTACTGGAAGCGGCTAATGGCATTGGGATGACGAAATGGCAGCGTCTGCGCCAGGTCGAACTTCCCAACGCCTGGCCGGTAATGCTCTCCGGGATCCGCATTGCCACCGCCATCAACGTGGGTACCGCCCCGCTGGCCTTCCTGATTGGTGCCAGCAGCTACGGCGAACTGATTTTTCCCGGTATCTACCTCAACGACTTCCCGACACTGATCCTCGGCGCGGCGGCCACCGCCCTGTTTGCTCTGATCATCGACACCCTGCTGGCTGCGCTGGGTCGCGTGATGAGTCCACATCTCGCTCGATAACAATAACAAGGAGCTTTTATGAGACTGATATCCAGCCTGACGGCGCTGTGTGCCGCGGCACTGTTCACCAGCCAGGCGATAGCGGCCCCGCTGATCCTGGCGACCAAGAGCTTTACCGAGCAGCACATTCTCTCGGCCATGACCGTCCAGTATCTGCAAAAGAAGGGGTTTCAGGTCCAGCCACAGACCAATATTGCCACGGTCATTTCCCGCAACGCGATGATCAACAAACAAATTGATATGACCTGGGAGTACACCGGCACGTCGTTAATCATTTTTAACCACATCAACAAGCGCATGTCGCCACAGGAGTCTTACGAGACGGTGAAACGCCTGGACGCGAAGCACGGTCTGGTATGGCTCAACCCCGCCGATATGAACAATACCTACGCCTTCGCCATGCAGCGTAAACGCGCCGAAGCGGAACACATCAACACCATGGTGTGACATTTTAAAAAATCGACGAAGATCGTCCAGGAGTGCATGATTCCTCGCTCGGTTCACAATCAAGAAATCTCGTGTTGATGAATATTGACGTATATTGATGATAGTTTGTGTCCCATGGGTGCCCCATAGAGATTTTATTCCACATCAGGCACCGCCTGCCCTCAGTCAAATCCACGTATCGCGTTTGCCCCAAAATTACAGAGCCTGACAACCTCATCCGCCCCTCTGTGGCGATATCGGGTCAATTTATGAACTACACAAAAAGTGTAGTGCAAAAAGCGACCTACAAAATTCTTGTAGGTCGGTGACAACCACGGCGAAATTTTCCATAGCGCAAATCTGCTTTATAAACGAAATCAGCAATCTGCATTTTTGCAGGATAGCCCCTCTTACATGAACATTGGCCTGGCAAGTATGGATGGGCTATCGGTACGCAACGGCACCACAGGGGGCAAGGAAGTAATTGAAGAGATCCTGCAGGAAACGTGGGAGAACGCGGACGACTGGTTTGTTCGTTAACTGTAGCAGCCTTGACATCAAGCCCACCCGTCAGGACTATTGCACTGTCTGGTCCACGATCCCAGACACCGGCGCAGCACTGGTAATCACTCAGGGGTGCTGCGCCACCTTCCTATTTATGATCCTTGGGCAACTCTATTGTCTTATGGCACATGAGGCAAAACGCTCTCTTTTTATGTGATTGCAAAAGCTCTTCCCACTCGGGCTCGCTCATTCCTCTTGAAGCCTTTTCCCTTAGTTCTGCGATGCGATCAATTTCATAGTAAGCACTCAGACAGCCACAGTAAGGACATTTGATTGGGCCATTATTAAGTTTCATGTAGCGAACGCCTTAATCATAAGTGAGGTTATAAAACGTACTCAAGGTAACGCTGCATGACAACACGCAAAATGGTTCACAATGTAAATGATTACAATTTGCACGTAAGAAAAGAAATACACTTCAAAAAAGTAAATACGAGAAAAATAGCTAATCTCGCTTAGCCTGATACGGCTGCTATGCATGGCACAAAATCTTGACAATCACACCAACCCGTTAACACATTTAGCGCGTCTGGTTCTTTCATCGGTTTCCAGACACAGCACAGCTTGTAGGATTCCGCATGGAAGCGGTGCTGTGCAAATCAGTTTATGGCGGTGCGGTTTTTACCCTCATCTTGCGCTGATCGGTTTAATCTAAAACTGCACCGCCACCCTCTATGGTGGCGCTTTCCGGATCCCTGTTTTTCATCGTTATCGTCATTCTGGTTAGCGCCGCCACCATTTTTCTCTTGTCTTATATAACTCCCGTGATGAGTATCACTTCGTCCGGTTTCCTGACCGGTTTACCGGACAAGGTGCAGCATTTGACGGGCAGTTGATGCTGCACCACTTCCTAACGAGGTATTTGCAATCCACGGCGGCGCCCCCGGAAGCATCATTTTGCGCCGCCGTTTTTTTTTCATTTTTACCCTTCCACGTCACCTTCTACCGAAGGCACAGCCCCCTTTCCAATATTGGAGAAATGTAATGAGTAAATTTCAGTGGGATCCAACACAAGACCAGACTTACATAACAGCAGATGGTAGTCAGACGGTAACAACACAAACCATTGATAAGGTTGCTGGTAAATCATTTAATATGAACGCAATGGAGCAGACTCTTGAATTGCAACTACCCATGCCAACTAAACCAACAGTCTTTTGCTGGGGTAAAAGTTCAGGTGCATATGGGAAGACAACTAATATCAATATATCACAAGGTGTATTTAGAGTGATTTGCCCAGACTGGCAAGGTACAAATGTTGATAATTCCTATGCACTACTCAGTAATGAGGACTATAGAAACACAACAAATATAACCTTATTAGGAAATAGCAGACTTGAGCTTATTAACTTCAATGACATTCAATTGGCGGCACTGGATGATGGTAATCTTTCAGATTTTACGTGCAATATTAAAATCATCGAGGATTCATTATTTTCTATTAACGGAAGTGATATCGTAAGCATCCTTTCTAACATTGAAATCAGTGACAATGCCGAGTTTCAAATAATTTCATCTCAGCTACAACTTGGGATGAAGGGCGTCGGTGAAAGACTTGTAGTTAATGGCACACCTGACCCGGCAGCGGAGTACTCTTTGCTTTTCGACTCAACATCATTTAAACCCAGCCAGGGCCAGATTGTTTCAACAACATTCAAAGGAGATTCCGTTTCCAAACTAATTTCAAAAAATATCACCTTTGAAGACAACCTTATTGAAGATAACGCAAAAGTTTATATACAAACTGACAATTATAACTACACTGGACTTTTTGATTCTGATATATCCATAAACATTGGAAGTGGATCAGCCGAACTGACAATAGCTCCAATCAAAGACAATGATTATGTCTTTGACCTTCAATTCCCAATTGATGAACCCTATCCTGAAGGGATGTTCAACTTTATAAAAAATGACGCAATAAATAACGGAAAGTTGATATTATCAACAAATAGCAATAATGGATTTGGTTTTCAACAGATGCTCTCAATGAAAATGATTTATATCAATGGTGCCCCTGCCACCAAAGAACTGGAGTTTAATAATGAGTACGAGTCAATAAAGGGATACATGGTAATCAAGTTAAGAAATATTTAACATATTACCGAAGTAATTCTCCTCATAAGCCCCGACTGCTTGCAACGGTTGGGGCCTCGTGTTTTTTGGGTGCAAAAAAACCAGCTCAGGGCTGGCATTCGCTCGTTGTTGCTTACTCCGGCTTATCCGGCCACTCAATCTCTGGCGCATCTTCCGGCTTAATACGGCTCAGCAGTACGCTGTATTTCTCCCAGGCTTCCAGTCTGAGCTTTTCTTCTTCGGTAGCCATGTCGTATTTAACGGCGCGATTGAGCTGCTCAATGATTTCGTCGGCTTCCTGATTCAGGGCTTCAAACTTTACCTGCGCCGCAGCGACTTCAGCCGCGTGCTGCGCGTCAGTATCCGTCACCCATTTATCCCCATCCCATTTATCAAACGGGGTCGCCGGTGCAAGAAGTGTCCAGCCATCAGGAAGCGGGCCGATAAAATCAACCGTGCTCGCTTCGCCGGTTTCGGTGCTGTAAGCAAGCTGCCCGCGCAGGTCATCGACAACCTCCCAGGCTGAACCGTCAGCAGTCCGGCGAATGGCTTTGGTATTATCGTCCAGTTCGGCGGGTTTATCGGTGTAAGAGCCTGCCGCGATACCCACCCCTTCGGCGCAATACTGCCAGTAGCAGGACGTGTATTCGCGGGTTGTGTCGTAAGCACACTGATACGTCAGTACCCAGCCCGCCGTTGTTGCCCAGCCTTCAGCGCCAAGAACGGCATGTTCAAAATCAAGGTTATATTTTTCAGTCATTATGCTGCTCTCACGATGTAGTTAAATGCGACGTTGGTTGGGCGGGTTTCACGCTGTGCCTGCGACTCGGACATAATCTGATAGGTGCCGTCGTTGTCTGTGCCGGTTGTCATGTAGTAGCCGTTGCAGTGTAGGCCGGGTCGCTGTTTCCCAGCGGCTGATAAAATTTAAACTCTTCGGTATTCGACATAAGTACCTCATGGAAATCAGATGAAATCGTGCGACCACGGTCGCACAGATGGAAAGTACAGTACGGGCAGGGGCGTTAAACGGGGATATTCATCAAATCATTGACGTCATCTGATGTCGGGCTTCCTGCTGCCAGTGCGCCAGGGGAGAGTTCCATCAGGCGATCAAGGGCGGTATCCGTGCGCGAATGAGCACTTTGTGGTGCTGCTGCAAGAATTTGCTGCGCCGTTGTAACCGTCATTCCCGGTGTTTCTGCCAGCACACGAGCCTGCGCTTCACGCCCCTTTGCTTCCTCGCAGTTAAGCACCCCCATGATGCGGCTTCTCTCTTCTGCAACGGCAGCTTCAATCTGTGCACCGCTCTCGGGCTGGACCTGAAGGTTCTCATTATCGGTACTGGCATTGCTGGCATCGTCAGCATGTTGAGCAGTAGCTTGCTGGTTTGTGGTATCGGACATGTGCCCTCCATAGAATGTTTTTTTACGTTTATCAAGCGCTTCGCGCATCACGCTGAGCGCATCCGTGTTGTTTACCAGTTCATCAGCCAGACCAGCATCAATCGCCTCCCGGCCTGAATAAACGGCGGCTTCGGTATCAAGAACGGCCTTGACGGATATCCCGGTATACTCTGATACCCTTTCGGCAAACATCTGCCGGGTTGCATCTATTTGGGCCTGAAATTGCTCCCTGACCTCTGGTGGCAAACTGCCATAAGGATTGCCATCGACTTTGTGCTTACCGCTGTAAATCAGCGTGATTTCTACGCCCTTCTTTTTCAGCGCCTCACCATAGTTGCTGTGTGCAACCATGACGCCAATGGAGCCGGTCCTCGCGGTCTGGGTTACCAGTCTTCGTGATGCTGCACTGGCAAGCAACTGACCTCCGCTACAGTTCATGTCGTTTATCGGTACCCACTTCAGTAAGATAAACGCCGTTTTTATTGCGCTTGCGTGGCAAGTTAGCAACCGGCTTGCCGTATACCGACGCCCCTTTCACCGGGATAACACGAAAGACCCCGTGCTTTCTGGAGCGCTCATACACGATAGTCTGGTCAATGCCGCCGATATCCCAGCAGATACGGGAAATTATCATTTCGACGCCATTTTTCCGGGTATAGGTTTTGTTGATCGCCTCATCCACCCTTTTAAGGGTCTCTTCGTCGTCATGGCGGCCCATAATAATGATACGGTCAATCAACCAGCTCTCTTCACCCGGCCCCCATCCCCACACGCGTATTTCATAGCGATCAAGCTGTGAGTCGATACCTGCCGTGATGTATGCCACCCACTCAGGAACTGCCGCTAAAAAGTGCTCCTTACGCTCAGCGATGACATCGGCATCCGGGCGCTCACCAATTTTCGGCTCCCATGTTTCGCCAAGCGTGGTGTTGACGAAGGCTTTCATATTGGATGTATCGCCTACAGCATCTTCAAACTCTGTAACGATCTGCACCCAGGTGGTGAACGGGCTATAAGCTGTCCAGATGTGGAAAGTAACATTCAGCGGCGGGGATATTTCATCACCGGTAGAGGAATACCAGTGAATACTATCTTCTGTTCGAATCCCGGTGTTATCGCATACGTAATGGGCACCAGTGTAATCAAGTTCGTACTGCTGAATAACACAACCATTATGCTCGCAGAGATAATAAACTGAATCAGGGTCTCCACGATCCCATTTGAAACCAAACGGCGTTTCTTTATCGCCAAACTTTAAATATTGGTACTCATCACAGTGCGGGCAGCGAATATGGAAGCGCATCAGATGAGGGGATTCCGACGCGGCTTTTTCCATCTGGCACTTTCCGCGAATTTTCATCGTGGAGCCACGGATACTCTTCGGATATATAGACCCCGCAATACGCTTATCACCAAGTTTTATCGGTGAACCTTCACCTTCAATATCCTCGTCGAACGATGACAATTCATCGTAGGCCACCACATCAACTGACTTGGCACGGTAGCTCCTGGCCGACTTTCCCCCAAGAATACGCAGACTTCGTCCATTGGAGAAAATTTTTATGGTGTCGGTATTATCCTTGTGTTTCTTACCGTACCAGGGTGCCAGTGCCAGTAAAGTAGGTACATCGCGAATAGTCGGCGTCACGTCGACCTTCATGAAATCTTTAGCATCTTCATCAGTTGGCAGCCATGTGATGATGCTTCTCTGCTTGTGCACAATGAAATACGCCTGTGCGCCAAAAAGCATTTTCGAATAACCAACGCGGGCTGACTTTTCAACGTTGACCCGGCGTATATCATCGGAACCCATCGCATTGATGATCGCTTTCTGATAAGGCAGGGTTTCCCAGCGACCTTCCTGATAGTTGTTTTCTTTCGGCAGATAGTAATGCTCATCCATCCATTCGACGGCTGTCATTTCTTCGGGCTTAAATAGTGCAGCGAGACCAGCTTCTACAGCAAAAATAAGATTAGTTAACTGTTCCTTCGATATATTCATTTAACAGTTTAGGAATAATCCCCTCCACCTTTGCCGCCCTGTTTCTTGCCTTAATAATCTCCTCATGAAGGTAATTAACATGATTTTTATTCAAACCTGGAAACTTTCTCTGATACGCAAGGGGAATAGTATCCAGAATGCTGGCTATTTCGCTGGCCACCCGGCTTAAAACAAATGTGCAGAATGCAGTATCGACCAGAAATGCCTCTGCGCGAGCGTTTTCCCGTTCCTGTTCATCAGCCTGTGCTTTCAGGAGCCGTAAGCGTTCAGCCTTGATTTCTTCATCAAGCTGGTCTGATTCCTCATCTGTTTTTTTTGCTTCATTATTATGCACCAACCGATTATCAAGCACGCTCCGGACGTCATAGAGCACCTCTCTCCCTTCCCTCATTACAGGTTCGACACCCCATTTATCAAAGGCCTGGACCGAAATGCGCAAACTGGTTGCCATATCCTTCTTATTCAGGTAAACAGTCATTGTCCCCTCACTTTTTTATGTCTGGTTGTCGTATTTTTTCCTGAAAGCCGCACAGGGTATGGACTGGAGAGAAACGACTAAACAACAACCTCCATTTTTGAAAATTCTCATAAATCGCGCTAGCCTGCGCCGCTGCCGCCCCGTATAGGGTCAAAATGCCGGAAAGGACCCGTGCAAATGAGAGTGTTTATCATTTATGGTGGTGGGGTTACGGCTCAAAGTCTGCGCTGATAATCAGACATTCCACATAACCGCAATCATGCTCAATAACAATTTCATCATCAGTCGCATTAACCTCGTACACTCTGCGGTATGGCACGCTTATTTTTCCGCTGATGCTATCAGCCAGTAATAACTTCCCTCTCTGTAACACCCGGAACGAAACGGTAAAACCTTGAGTCAATTCATCTTGTGGTAGTTCCAGTCGAGAAACCGTGACGACTAATCTTTTCATGGGCACTCCATGGTAGCGGCACAGAATGACTTGCTTACTTCAGAACTAACTGTGACACCCAATCCAGAAAGCACTTTTGCCAGATAGTCCATCGCTCTTAGCTCAACTGCTTTCATGGTAGAACTCTCGTCATAATCTTCTTCATATATTACGTTGATGCTACAGTAATGACTTGAAGCAGTTAATTTGCAGCGTAAGGTATCAATCTTTTTAAATTCAAATGCATCTAAAAAACTTGCTTTATTACCATGCTTATCTACTGGTTGATATCGACAATCTATTACCGGAAAGCTGCACTCAATGCCAATAACCTCTGAACTGAAGGGTTTATTAGTTAGTTTTGGGTAAGGTTTTTTGTTTGTAATTGAACCTTCTGTAATGTAACTATCGGTGATTGATACAGCACCACTCTCTATTTTAAAGTGATCTGACTTTATGCTGACTGTGCTATAACTATGAAGTTTATCAGTTAGCTCTTGCACTTGTTTTTCAAGCTTGTTAATCCTGTCATTTTCTTTTGCGGCTTCTTTTATACTGGACATAGTAGCTTCAAAAAGTACTTCCATATTAAAGCCTGATGCATACTGCTTATTGTCTTTATCTTGATTCATAGTCCGTTCCTTTTATTTCTGGTTATCTACTTTACAAATGACTACCGCGCGGCCATCTACCACTATGCGGGTAAATTCCATCGGTGATGTTGAGGTGATCTGCATGCCGACGTAACGCTGTGAGACGCAGCCGGTCAGCAAACACGACAACGCCAGGCATAACGTCAGCGTTCGCATATCAGCTTTCCCTTTTGATGACATAGACGACGATATCGCCTTTAGTGATGAGCAGCTTCTGGGTGCCGGGAGTCATCTCATCAATATCGAAGGCATCACAGAACTCGCTCATTACCTTGTCCTGTACCGGTTGCCTGCGTCGTCGTAGCCACTTGCGAAGCAAGATACCGAGCAGCCACTCGATGGACTTTACGATGATGAATAGGTAACTGAGCACCATCAGCCCCATAATCTCCCAATCAATGAAACTAAACTGATGCATATCACTTTCCTTTACAGACCTGGCTTTCGCCCGGGTTGGTGTCGATGCAGGCCGAGCCGTTCGGATACGTCAGCACGACGGTGTTGTTTGGCTGAACCTCTGCGTTGGTGAGGCTCTGACCGCTTTTACCCGTAGCCCGAGTGAAAGAGACTGCAGAACAGGCCGCCATTAATGCAGCAATAGCCACCAGCGCAGCGGCAGCCAGGAACTTCTTTTTCATGTGGATCCCTACCAGATAAGAAAAAGGCCGCGCATAAGCGCAGCCGCTGGAACTGATTTTATGTAAAGACTCTGTACTTGCATTATCACCCGTAGTTACTGTGTCGGATGTTGATAATTTACATATCAAACCAACAGAGGTGATGGCTCATGATAAACCTGCCGGAGATAATACTCATGACTGCATTTTTCTACGGGCTTGGGATTGCCGTTCACCTGCTGATGCAGAAAATCAAAGACTGAAGGATGCAGCCTTTAACCTGTCGTTGGTGGTGACTGGCCCCTGAGCAACCCTGCAGTTTGCTATGCATCGATTTGGGTCTTAAGCCACCTCTATATGCGAATTAATCGAGATAAAAGGAGGTCTGCATGGCTTTGCATGTTTTACCTGACAACAGAAGCCCCGCAGAAGCAGCCCATGACCTGGTTATTGCCCTGGTCACATCAGGCCACTTTGAAACAGCAGGAAAAAGTTACGAGGAAATTTTCCAGATGCTGGATGATGCAGAGGGAGTCTTTTGCAGACTTTACAAACTCAAGGTAATGTCAATTCTGAAAATGAGAGAAGAGTACAACATCCGCTCTGACCAGGAAAAATTACTCAATCAGTGATGGCGGACAATTTCTGTCATTTCTCCTTAAAAAAAAGCCCACGCGTAAGCATGGGCCTGATAATGAAGCGTCAGTTCAGTTATCTGACGTTATCGCACTTTAGTTATCGTGATGGTTCCTGTCGTAAAACCATCCCGCTGTACGCTTGAGTTGTATGTAACGTTAAATGCGCCGTTACCCTGAATGTTTATTACCCTACCATCCACAGAGAAGGTCCCTCTCTCATTCAGAAGCCCCATAGTGAATGCGTGGGCTTCTGGTGTATCCAGAACAACAGTTCCCCTGGTGGAGGAAGCGAAATCAATAATCGCTTTAGGGTATGCTGCTTCTGCGTCCGTGCTCTGCAATGGATCACCACCAGCAGAACGAGCCATAATATTTAACTTTGGTGCCCCTTCAAAGAGAGAAACTCTCCATGGTTCAGCCCCTGCAGAGATTTGGTCCGCTGCCAAATTTAATGTAGATGTGCCGTGCAACTCAGTCAGGTGGTCGTAAGGATCAACACTCCTGGCAGAAACCGCCATTACAGCATTGTCGTTAATAGAAAAATCACCATCCCAACTGAAGATAGTGCAATCGAGTTGCAATCTCGAATTATCATACATATCAACCCGAACGGAGCCATTTGTTCCTGCTTTTGACTCAGTGCTTACCATGCTATTAGAGTTTACGTTCATCACACCATCACGCTGTAGCGTCAGTGTGTAAGGACGTTCAAACCCCATGAAGAGAGGTGTTGATAAGTTCAGAATGAACGCTCCTGAAAGAACAGCGAACTCCGTCAGCGTGTCCGCCAACTCGTCAGGATCATCAGGTTGTGCCGGCCAGACGGTTTCTTTGGAATGATTCAACTCCAGTGAATAACCCGTTGCATCCATGACAAATCCAGCGCCAACCATTTTATTGGCATCCTCTACACTCTCTACCCTGTTTCCACAGGACTGGTCGTATACTTGAGTTATATCTTCACGCCATGTTGTATATGTTTTAGTCATTTGATTCTCCTGATATTTTATTGGAAATACTCAGAGTGACTATCAAAACGGGATGGAGACATTACAAGTTAAACAGCAGGCGTTGCGGTGCCGGAAGATCTCCGGTGAATCGTCGAGTGGTTAGCAACGATCCGCGCCCCTACATCAATATCCGATAACCACTACGCCCCGCACTGGCGAGATTCACCGCAACGATGCTTATTTATCGCAGGGAGGCGGGGGTTGGCAACGGTAACGTTCGCGTCAACTTTCTTTTAGATGTCCATAGCATGAATCACCATCAGATGAGATGAACAGAGGCTATGGCCCAATGGGATTGAGGTTGGCTACTACGTGCAACTTAGCTCAGCGCCGTCCAGGAACGTTCTTTGGCTGAGTACCCATTACAGACCCTGTTTTCACCACAACGGAAAGAGCACTGACAGGCGGCACCGCCCTTACTAATTGCCAGCGTCTGACTGGACACTTCAATGCTCTTACCTGTTGTGCAGATAGCAAAAAGCCCACGCGTTAGCATGGGCCTGATATTCACTTCTGACTTCACATAGTTTTTATTCAGACACTTTCCGGGAGTTGTCGGGTTTATTGTTTTTGTCAGTAGCAACTGGGGGTAGATTTACACCCGGTTGTAAAGATTTAACCATTCGGGAGTGTTGCGTACCCTGACGAAATGATTCCGAATGGCCCGGCCTGCCATTGATGGTTACCAGATGGACGCCCTCGTTTCCCGTTTGTGCGAGTTCTGGTGCGGCCAGGGCGGAAACCGTTATCAACATCCCGCCGAATAAAATGCATAATTTACTGCACATTATTTGCCCTTATGAAAAACGTATGTGGTGTTGCGGTGTGGAGTGCCTCTCCATAAGCCTTTGGTCAGCCACCGTGGCTCGCATATCAATCAATCTTGGGACGTACTTAC
>NZ_JBDKEE010000002.1:0-429622 GCF_051130085.1 Enterobacter sp. PTB | reverse complement strand
ACTGGAAACATCCGCAAAGAACAGAACGTCCTGGACTTCGGATATAACCCGTTCATAACGTTGAGAAATGGATAACTCGCTTCCCGACGATATCGAACAGCTTAAGGCCCTGCTGATTGCACAGCGGGCGCTTATACAGCGCCTGTCTGGAGAGATAACCGGATATGGCCGGGAGATCGATGCGCTTCGGGGGCTGGTCGCTAAACTGCAGAGAATGTTGTTCGGGCGAAGCAGTGAGAAAAACCGCGAGAAAATCGAAAAGAAGATCGAACAGGCAGAAAAACGGATAACCGAGCTTCAGGATAAACTCGGTACCGTGCAGTCGCAACTGACCTCAATGGCCGGTGATACGGGACAGGAGAACGTGGTCACTCCGGGTCGTAACCCCCTACCGGCAACACTTCCCCGCGAACGCAGGATTATCCAGCCACAGGAAACCGAGTGCCCGGCCTGCAGCGGCAGGCTGAAACCACTGGGCGAAAGTCTCTCCGAACAACTGGATATCATCAACACAGCCTTCAAAGTCATCGAAACGATCCGGCCAAAACTGGCCTGCAGTCGGTGTGACTGTATCGTGCAGGCGCCACTGCCACCGAAACCCATCGAGCGTAGTTACGCCAGCCCGGGTCTGTTGGCCCGCATCATCATGGCAAAGTTCGCGGAACATCTTCCCCTGTATCGTCAGGCTGAAATCTATGCCCGGCAGGGCGTGGAGTTGAGCCGCAATACGATGGGACGCTGGGTCGACATCATGGGAGAGCAGCTTCGTCCGCTGTATGACGAGCTGAACCACTATGTGCTGATGCCGGGCAAAGTGCACGCCGACGATACGCCGGTGAATGTACTGGAGCCGGGAAGCGGCAAAACCCGTACCGGGCGGCTGTGGGTCTATGTTCGGGATGATCGCAACGCAGGTTCAAGCATGCCAGCGGCAGTGTGGTTCTCATACTCCCCCGATCGCAAAGGTATCCACCCGCAGCGACATCTGGCGGGCTACAGCGGCATCCTGCAGGCCGATGCGTACGCAGGTTACAATCCTGTCTACGAAAGTGGGCGGGTAACTGAAGCCGCCTGCATGGCACATGCCCGCCGTAAGATCCACGATGTTCACGTTCGCCATCCAACGGCGGTAACAGCAGAGGCGCTGAACCGTATCGGGGCGCTGTACGCCATCGAATCGGAGATCCGCGGCAGTCCGGCAGAAGAACGGCTGGCGGTCAGAAAAGCCAGAACGGTACCACTGATGCAGTCGCTGTACGACTGGGTACAGCAACAGATGAGCATGCTGTCGCGTCACTCAGATATGGCGAAGGCGTTCGCGTACCTGCTGAAACAGTGGGATGCCCTGAACGAATACTGCCGCAATGGCTGGGTGGAGATCGACAACAATCTGTGCGAGAACGCGCTCCGGGTGGTAGCGCTGGGTCGCCGTAACTACATGTTCTTCGGCTCTGATAGTGGTGGCGACAGTGCAGCAGTGATGTACAGCCTGATCGGAAGCTGCAAACTCAACGGCATAGAGCCGGAAGCCTGGCTGCGCCACGTGATCAGCGTCATCAATACCTGGCCTGCCAACCGCGTGAAAGAGCTGTTGCCCTGGAACGTCAGCCTGCCTGTAAATTAAATTTTACTCTACGTCCTCAACGAGGCGCTTACTAAGATTCTGAATTCCGGTCAGGTTCAGACGATCGCGGGCCGTGCGCAGGCGTGCTTCGCCACGGCGATCGTACTGCTGGGTGGTGGTGACGCTGGCGTGAAAGATACTACGTTTGCCACACATTATGGGAATATAGGAAAGTGCTATTTACTTCTTGAAAATTATCAAATGGCTTTGAAGCTTGTATGCAAATCTTATGAGGCATTTACGTTAGGTTCGTTGAGTTATCAAGACGTACATAATATTGGTTATGCTGCAAAGTGGCTAAGTGAAATATATCGAATTATAGAGCCTACAAATGTTATGAGTTTGTACTTTATTCTATGCGCAAGGAATTTATGGCGGAACGACATGCCTATTGAAGCAAATAAAATTGATGCCTATATATCGTCCTTGCCAACGAGCGCTGCTAATGAATCGATAATTAGTCTAGAAGCATGGCAGATACAAAAACACTGTAATGACTTCGTTACAAACACTCTTTCAAGTAAAATAAATTTATAAAGTGCTGTCTAAATCTATTTACGCCTTTAGGGGCGCGAAATTTTAAAATTTACGATGCCCTACCTCATATTACCATTAACTACACCTTCACCAGTAATGATTAACTGGTGGAGGTCAAAAATCGTAGCCATATTACTGTTACAGCATATGTCAAAGCTAAGTCAAGAGGTCCGGGGCAGGGCAAAGCTCAAATGTCCGCTCTGTGCCAGAAGCGGACATTTCTCGCTGTTAGGTGCAGGAAAAATCGTGTTTTTAGGCTTAGGAAAAGGCATAGGGGTATGCCGAATCTGAAAGCCTAAATCCTGTTAGTTTTTCTCCAGTTGCCGCCACTAAACTAATTACAATTCCTGAGCCGTTGGTCTGAAAATAATTTCACTCACACCAACATCTTCTGGTTCATTAATTGCGAAGGCTACCATGCGTGCAAAGGTTTCTGCTGGCACGCCAATATTTTCAACGTAATCCTGGTTTGCAGCCTTAACATCTTTATCCGTTATATGCTCCAGCAGTTCTGTTTTAACAGCACCGGGGGAGACTAACGTGACGCGAATGTTATGTGCCGCCATTTCCTGGCGCAAACCGTCGGTTAATGCTCGAACAGCAAATTTTGTCGCCGAATAGACAGCAGAACTCTGGAAGACAAGGTGTGCAGCAACAGATGCGGTGTTAATGATATGACCTGTTTTTTGTGATTTCATATAAGGCAGCACCGCAGCAATACCGTGTAGAACCCCGCGCAGATTGACATCAATCATCTGATTCCATTCATCTACATTTCCCTGCTCAAGTCGGGAAAGAGGCATCAGGCCGGCATTATTGATAAGAACATCTACACGACCGAATTTGTTGACCGCAGTCTCAATGAGGTTGTTTACGTCATCAAGTTTCGTCACATCGGTTGCGACGGCGATGGCTTCTTTATTCTGCTTTTGGAGCTCATTCGCAATGGCCTCAATGCGGTCTATTCTCCGCGCTGCCATCACAACCTTTGCTCCTTTTTCAGCAAGATAACGTGCAGCCGCTTCACCCATACCGCTTGATGCGCCCGTGATTACAATTACTTTGCCTATGATGTTATCTGTCATTTTTACTCTTCCTGAATAGGAGATGGGCTGTTGTCACCACTATCAGACTGAGATCAGGTTCAATCTCTTCAGACTTCAGTGACACATTCCTGAACAGGGATAATCTTAGCAGTAGAGCATTAATTCGATAATGCGTATAAATTTATATTGATTATGAGTACAGCTCATTAATTGGAGATACGTTACGGGTAGTTCGTATGAGCAGGAGGAGCTGCAGCCGTTATTCCCGCGCCGATATTGCCTGGCTGAGAGCAGGTTGCGCCCCCTGGTTTAGCCTCCGCACGGGTTAAACTCCCTTCGCGGGCGACGGTAATGGAATAAAGGAGGCCATTCAGATTACGTTTCATCGGTGAAATACTCACAAAACATAACTATAGCTTATAAGCCCATTAAGCAATCATTAGCTAGTCAGCATACATCTATCGTGTAGAATTTCCAGTAAGAGAAGAGTCCGGAGATAAGCATACGGATCTGAACCCATTTGATAAATTGACCTCTTTGTAAAAGCTTATCTAAAATAATCATTGATGCTGCACCTGAAATGTGCAGCACATTTTCGGGAGAGAATCTGGATGAAAAAAATATTATTCCTGTTATTTATTATCATCACGAGCTTTTTATTCCCGGTTCGTGCCAGTAATTCTTTACAGACAGACAAGGAAGAAGCCGTGACCATTAAAATGACTATCAATCAGCAAACTTTTTACATTGAACTTAAGAATAATCCAGCCGCACAGGCATTTATTGAACAGCTTCCCCTGACTCTAACGATGGAGGAACTTAACGGGAACGAGAAATTTGCTGATCTGCCCCGTCCCTTACCGACCCGCCAGGTCAAACCTGGAACCATTAATCAGGGCGATCTCATGTTATATGGCCATCGTACCCTGGTACTTTTTTATGAGACCTTTCAGACAAACTACGGATACACACCCGTTGGCAGAATAATAGCGCCAGAAAATCTTGGTAAAATTGCAGATGAAAAAAAAGTAATAGTAACGTTTACCACAGATAAAAAAGGTTGACCTGTATTATCAAACACTGAATCTGGATTACCTATAGACGCAAATGCTGGCAGACGATGGCTATCAGTGGTTTGTTGAGCAGGGCGACTTAACCCGCGATAACGGGCAGAAATTCCGCGAGGCGATTCTGTCGCGCGGCAATAGTAGTGATTGAGCTGAACTTTACCGGAACTGGCGCGGCCGCGATCCGAGGATTGAACCGACGCTGGAGAATCGCGGGTTGAGTGCGTAGCGCTGATTCAGATCAGCCACAAAACCGGGCGTGAGGCCCGGTTTTTGTTTGATTATGTCTTCCCCACAATTTTTATTAATTATGCCGTGTAAAAGGTATAAAAATTGCTGATGCCGTATGAAACATTTTAATAATGGCCGAATGTGATGCAATTCGTAATGACCATTAATGTGGGATGAGATATAACATGTTTTGAAAAATTAACATTCTCATAACGTCATTAAGGTTAAGCAAATGAAGCAGGTTGGTATTGTTGGTTGGCGAGGAATGGTGGGTTCTGTTTTGTTACAAAGAATGGTCGAAGAGAACGACTTCGACAATATTTCCGCGCATTTTTACAGTACTTCCAGTGCAGGGGCCGCTGGTCCCGTCATTGGTGGCGTCAACCACACACTCAAAGATGCTAATTCTATTAGCGCCCTGGCCGAAATGGATATCATCATAACCTGTCAGGGCGGGAATTATACCAAAGCAATTTATCCTGCGTTGATTAGCCATGGCTGGCAAGGCTACTGGATTGACGCGGCCTCAGCGCTCCGGATGGATGAAAAAGCCTGCATTATTCTCGACCCGGTCAACCGCACAAATATCGATCGTGCCATCAAAGAGGGAATTAAACTTTTTGTTGGGGGCAACTGTTCCATTACGCTGAGTCTTATGGGACTGTCAGGGTTAATTAAAGCTGACCTGATAGAATGGATGAGTGTGATGACCTATCAGTCTGCATCCGGAGCGGGTGCTAAATATGTCCGGGAATTAATTGCTCAAAGCGCTTATATCAGTAAACATTTATCTTCTGATGAGCTGGAATCCTCAGGTTCAGTGCTTCCTTTAGTCAATAAAGTGAGTGAATTAATTAACAGTGCTAACATGCCCATCCAGAATTTCGGCGCGCCTTTAATGGGCAGTATTATTCCATGGATTGACAGCGATTTAGGGGATGGTAATAGCAGAGAAGAATGGAAGGGTGAGGCAGAAACGAACAAAATCCTTGGTCTTTCTCCGGGGACGATTGCAGTAAATGGCTTGTGTATTCGGGTCGGTGTGATCCGTTGCCATAGTGCTGCAATAACCTTGAAGCTCAAGCGTGAAGTCAGCGAAGAAGAATTTGCAGAGCTTGTGACGCATTCCCATCCATGGGTTAACTATGTGCCCAATAATAAGGATGACAGTGTCAGTAAATTGACTCCCGCTAACATTAGCGGTTCGCTGCAGGTGGGTATTGGCCGTTACAAGAAAATGTCGCTTAACAATGACCCTATTTACTCGGTTCTGACGGTCGGCGATCAGCTGTTGTGGGGCGCTGCGGAACCCTTGCGACGGATGTTGAATATTCTGTCTGGCAAAGTCTAATCACGCTCACACGGCCGTGGCGCGCTGCGCGTAAGGCGTGGGTTTAACGAGAAGCTGGAGACTTAACTCCAGCCTCAAGGAATGGTTTCAATCTGAGGCCGTTTCGCCTGGGGCTTCCTTTAATGATTCGATACTTATCTCTGAGTCATTAGTTTCGAGTAGCTGGGTTAATAAAATCAGGTTATTGAATTCGTTCAGTAACATTTCAGCGTCGGATTTGAGCGGCGTATCTGCTGCTTCAAGCGCTGCGTTGATCGCTTTTCTGACATTCTCGAGCATTTCGTTCATACCGCCATTTTTACCAATGGTCAGTAACAACGCGCCTATCAACAAAGACTGCGCTTCTACTTTGGCCGCCAGCTCTTTAGCTTCAGCGTCCATTTTGGAAATTTTTGCGATAACACTGAGTATCAAGTTTTTCATAATGCCCCCTTATTTTCTTTGCGAGATTAACTCCTTAATAAATTTTGAGCGAGGTTTATTTTATGGCGACAGCAATTGTCTTTGTTGATGAAGCAGGGCACGGTGCCAGCAGTGATCAACACCGTGCGCTTCCTGTTAACGGAAGAAGTCTGCCAGGGCCTCACTCAGGGCCTGAGGTTGTTCATCGGGAATGAAATGACCGCAATGAGCAAGCGTAATGCCACTCACCGTCTCTGCAAACTGGCGAAGCGGGGCAGCCATATCGGCAATCGAACCCTGATCGGCACTGACGGCCAGCAGCGGCACCCGAAGTTTTTGCGTTTCAGCCAGCGTCCGGTTCTGAACAGCGGAGACCGCCGCTTCTCTGTAAGGGGCCAGCCCGGCACGCAGCGCCCCGTTTTGCTGCATCAGGCGGACATACCGGGCGATATCCGCATCGCTAAAGGCCATCGGACTGGCAGTTTTTCGCCGCAGGAACCATTCGAGGTAAATCTCTTCACGCCCGCTAATTAAGGCTTCCGGCAGGTCGGGGAGAAGATGAAACGCGAAGTGCCAGGTTTTCCAGGCTTTTTCTGGCGTCGCGGGCAGGGCGTCCGGCAAAGTAATACCCGGGATACCGGCATCAAGCAGAGCCAGCTTGATTACCTGCTGTTCATAACGCAGGGCATACGGCCAGGCAACCCATGCACCTACATCGTGGGCGGCCAGGTAATGTCTTGTGATCCCAAGTGCCTGCACCAGCCCAAAAACCGAACTGGCAAGCGTAAGGGTATCGTAGCCAGACTGTGGCTTATCGGAGTCGCCCTGGCCCGGGAGGTCGAGTGCGATGATATCGTAACGATCGGCTAAAAGAGCCATCACCTTATGCCAGGCAAACCCGCTTTGCGGGAAGCCTGCAAGCAGCACGATTGTTTCACCTTGCGTCTGTCCGCCTCTGACATAGTGCAGACGAACCCCATCGACCGTTGAGTAATAGTGCGCAAAACCGGGCAAGTCCGCGACAGGCTGCGACCACGGAAGGGGGATTGAATTCTCAGACATGACTACCTCCAGCTATTTAGGAAATGATCATTTCCTTTATGAGTAAATTTTTTAGGCGAGTAGCGCCATCACCGTCTCTACCAGCCGTTCGCGTGCCGGTAATTCTCCGGCTTTGCCCGCCACACGCATGCCCAGGACCAGGCACAGCAAAACGCCGCTCAACGCCTGCGAGTCGTGTCGAGAATTAACTGAACCGTCCTGCATACCCTGTTCGATCAGCTGGAGGATCGCGTGCTGATTTCGCGCAAGCGCGCTCTGCACCAGCCCGGCAATTTCGCCGTCAAACTGGCTGAGTTCAAGGGTGCTGCCGACCACCAGGCAGCCGCGGCGCCCTTCGACAGCGCTGGCCGATTCAAGATAAAAGTTCAGCAGCTCGGCTATTTTGGCCCGGCCATCAGGTTGTCGCGCCAGACGCTCGCGCAACGATTGATTGCGCAGGGAGGTATAACGTGAGAATACCTGCAGAAACAGGCCACGTTTATCGTGAAAGGCTTTATAAATACTGCCCGCAGTGAGCTGCATCGCGTCGCTCAGGTCACTTATCGACGCGCTGTGGTAACCCTTTTCTCTGAATACCGGCATCGCCAGATCCAGGGCCGCATCGAGATCAAATTGCCGCGGACGTCCGCGCTCGCGTGCGTTCTGTAGCTTCTCAGACATTGTGCTCATCATTTAGGAAACAATCGATTCCTAAATACTCCCATAAATGGGCGTATCTGGAAAGCGTGAAGTTCTATAAAAAGAGTTTGCCGCGGCAGAAGAGTGGAGAGGTCATTTTAGCTTCAACACGCTCCGGTATACTGCATCGTGATTTTAACAGGGCGTCGAACGTACAGGCCGTCGCTAACAGAGCCAGCCAATATGCAAAAGGCAGGAATTATGTCTCTTCGTTCACTGCGGGCGTTGTGCCTGACAAGTTTTTTCATTGCTGATGTTCGCGATGGCCTCGGGCCCTTTCTCGGCATCTTCCTGACGGAACGTCACTGGACCCCGGATGATATCGGCATCCTGATGACCGCCGGGGGGCTGGCGGGATTACTGGCAACGCTGCCGGCGGGATTTATTACGGATACCTCCCGCAATAAGCGTTCGGTTCTGGCACTGCTTTGTATCGCCATTACGCTGAGTACGCTGCTGCTCTGGTTTAGTCAGCAGAGCGGCGTCGTCGCCGTCTCGCAAATTATCACCGGTATCTGCGCGGCGTTTGTGGGGCCACTGATTGCGGGTATTACGCTGGGTCTGACGGGCCCGAGCGGGTTTAGCGCGCAGATGGGGAAGAACGAGGCGTTCAACCACGCCGGCAATTTCCTGACGGCGGTGATTGCAGGCGGCATTGCCTGGTTCTGGGGCGTCGGGGGCATTTTCCTGCTAATGACCTGTACGACGCTTCTGACGTTGTGCGCGCTGCTTGCCATTCGTCATACAGATATCGATAACGATGCGGCGCGGGGGCTGACCTCTTCAGCCCGTCAACCAGTCCCCGGCGTCGCGGTGCTGATTAAAAACCGGGCGCTGTTGATAACCGGGCTGACGCTGCTGCTGTTCCATCTGGCCAATGCCGCACTGCTGCCGATGCTGAGCATGAGGGTTGCTGCGGCACCGGCAACCATCAATCCCGGATTATTTGCGGCGGCCACCGTCATCATTTCTCAGGCGGTGATGATCCCCGTCGCCATTGGGGTGGCAGGCCGAATTGAGCGCTACGGTTACTGGCGTTTCATCATGCTGGCCCTGCTTATTATGCCCGTTCGGGCGGCACTGGCAGCCTCCACAGACGCCCCGTTGATGATGATCCCGGTACAAATTCTTGATGGTCTGGCCGCGGGGATCCTGGGCGTTGTCGTGCCGTCGTTTATCGTGGTGCTGTTGCGCGGGAGTGGGCACGTGAATGCCGGGCAGAGTGTGGTAATGCTGATGCAGGGTGTCGGGGCAGCAATGAGCCCGGCGTTAACCGGCACCATTGCCGGTCATTACTCTTTTGCGACGGCCTTTAGTGTGCTCAGCGCCATTGCGCTGCTGGCTGTCCTGCTCTGGTGGCGCTTTGCTCACCGGAGCTGGACACCAGACCGGGCGTAGCTGGCCGGGCAGGGCAGAGCCGCACCCGGCACACGGGTTTACACGATAGCGTTAGGGCACTCTTCACCCTTTTCCAGCTGCTGCAAGTTCCCCAGCGTGGTTTCTGAAATGCTGATCAGCGCTTCGGCAGTCAGAAACGCCTGGTGTCCGGTGAACAGGACGTTATGGCAGGCAGACAGACGGCGGAATACGTCGTCCTGGATCACGTCATTAGATTTGTCTTCAAAGAACAGATCGCGCTCATTCTCATACACGTCCATCCCCAGCGCGCCAATCTTCTGGGTCTTCAGCGCTTCAATAGCGGCCTGGGAATCAATCAACCCGCCGCGGCTGGTGTTGATGATCATCACGCCATCTTTCATCTGGTCAAACGCCGCCTGGTTGAGCAGGTGGTAGTTTTCCGGCGTCAGCGGGCAGTGCAGGGAGATAACGTCAGACTGTGAAAACAGCGTCGGCAGGTCGACATATTCCACGCCCAGATCCAGCGCGGCAGCGCTTGGGTACGGATCAAACGCCAGCAGACGCATACCAAACCCTTTCAGAATGCGCAGGGCGGCAACGCCAATCTTACCGGTACCGATAACGCCCGCGGTTTTACCGTACATGGTAAAGCCGGTCAGCCCTTCCAGAGAGAAGTTGGCGTCACGGGTACGTTGATAAGCACGGTGAATACGACGGTTCAGTGACATCATCATACCGATGGCATGTTCCGCGACCGCTTCCGGAGAATATGCCGGGACGCGGACCACCTTCAGCCCCAGCTCTTTTGCGGCATCAAGATCTACGTTGTTGAAACCAGCGCAGCGCAGGGCGATATATTTCACGCCCTGTTTTTTCAACTCTTCCAGCACCGGACGGCTGCCATCATCATTCACAAAAATGCAAACGCCTTCACAGCCGTGCGCCGTTTTGGCGGTTTTTTCGGACAGCAGAAAGTCGAAAAATTCAAGCTCAAACCCGTAAGCCTCGTTAACATGTTGCAGATACTTTTTGTCGTACTGCTTTGTGCTATATACCGCGAGTTTCATAAGACTTTCTCCAGTGATTTTGCATTCACGTTAGCATGATTAAAATTATCTTACAATTTCTGAAATATTATTGAATTCAATAAGTTCTATCAATTATTTTAGAGCATCTTTACCCGTTAACTCTATGATATTCAATCTACACCCCTGCTTAAGTATAGATTTGATGCACCCTGGGGCGGAGGTGTCAGAAGGTGGGCGAAGTGGAAGCGTTACAGGATGGCAGATGTACCAGATTGCTAAAGAGAATTGATTATGTCACCACAACTTGAGTTATCCCTAAACCCACCTATGTGGCCCGCTTTTTGCTATTTTATTGTATCTATTGCAATTTTTGTCCTCCTGTATCTGGGGAAGATAAAAATCAACCGACTCCGCAAATACCCTCTCTTCATTGCTTATACATTGCTCGTGATTGCAGTCGCTGCCGTACAGATAAACATTTTTGCGAATGGTCATGAGTTTGTGAATGGATTTTTGCACATAGATTTTGATCCTTATCGGTATGACTCCGTGTACTGGGGTTCCCTGGTTTTTGCGATGGTTTACCTGCTGGCAATGCCGCGCAACAAATTCTAACTTTTGACGCTACAACGCTGAAGGTCGTCTTGAAATACAGCCTAACCCATTGAATTTAAGATGACTTATTGACGTTAAGTATAATAAAATTTTTAGCGCATACGGTCAGAGCATCTATCCTTAAATTTGGCATTCTCTTCAACTGACTGGCTAAACATGCGACAATGATCGGCACTGTCGGCTTAATTCTTTCGCTAAATCAGGATATTAACTGCCCATGAGGGGTACATACAAAGCCGCAATCGCGCTCTTACTGCTGTTCATTCTGGTGCCGCTGACGCTGCTGATGACCCTTGCCCAGTGGGTACCAACCCTTGCCGGGATCTGGCTTCCTGTCGGGACACGCATCGCCTTTGAACAAAGTCCCAGACTCACGCGTCATGCCCTGATCATCCCCGATCTTCGCTATCTTGTGGATGACTGCGAAATTGCCCGAGTCGATAACGCGACCCTGTCGCACCCCAGCCGCTGGAAACTGGATGTCGGCGCGCTCGAACTGAACTCCGTTTGCCTCAATAAAATTCCCCAGTCCGCACCGTCCACGGTCGCGCCCAAAACGCTGGCGCAGTGGCAGGCGGTGTTACCGAATACCTGGCTTACTGTCCATCGTCTGACGCTCTCGCCCTGGCAGCAGTGGCAGGGAGAACTTCAGGCGTCGCTGACGCCCGCGCGCCAGGAGATTGCCTACAAAGGTGAGCAGGTCAGTATTAAAGGGATGCTCCGCGGTCAGACCCTCTCTGTCACCCAGTTCGATGTACAACTTCCCGACCAGCCACAGCCGATAAAACTGGTGGGACAATTCACCCTGCCGCTGGTGCCGGACGGCGTGCCGGTTAAAGGCCATGCGGTTGCGACCTTTAACGTGCCACAGTTAACCTCGCTGGTCGATGCCGATCTCGACTGGGAAGCCAATCAGGGGCAACTGGTGGTCATGGCGCGGGATAACCCCGATCCGCTGCTCGATCTGCCGTGGCAAATAACCGCGGAACAGCTGAATATCAGTGACGGACGCTGGAACTGGAACCTTTCCGGCATGCCGCTGAGCGGGCGCGTTGGCCTTCGTGTCGATAACTGGCAGGCGGGGCTTGAGAAAGCGACCCTGACCGGGCGTCTGAATGTGCTCACTCAAGGGGATGCGGGGAAGGGTAACGCGGTGCTGAATATCGGACCGGGCAGGCTCAGTATGGAACAAAGCGACATGCCGCTTCATCTGAGCGGCGAGGCGAAACATAACGACCTGGTGCTCTATGCCAGACTGCCGGCAAAACTGACCGGAAGCCTGTATGAACCGCAGCTCTCCTTTGAGCCGGGCGCGCTGCTGCGCTCACGTGGTCGCATTATCGATTCACTGGATATTGATGAAATTCGCTGGCCGCTGGCGGGCGTTAAGCTGACCCAAAAGGGGGTCGATGGACGCCTGCAGGCCATTTTGCGGGCGCACGAGAACGAGATGGGTGATTTTGAACTGCATCTGGATGGCCAGGCCAGTGACTTTTTACCCGACAACGGCTTGTGGCAGTGGCGCTACTGGGGCAAAGGGGGCTTCACCCCAATGAATGCGCGCTGGGATGTTGCCGGAAAAGGCGAATGGCGCGACAAACTTATTGAGCTGACCGCGCTTTCAACCGGTTTTGACCAGCTCAAGTACGGTGCCATGGAGGTCAGTAAACCCCGTCTGGTGCTGGATAACCCGGTGCGCTGGTACCGCGATCCTGACAAGCCGACGTTCAGCGGAGCGCTGTCGCTGAATGCCGGGCAAACCCGTTTCAGCGGCGGCAGCGTATTGCCGCCGTCGGTGCTGACCTTCAGCGTAGACGGAACAGACCCGACACTGTTCCAGTTCAAGGGCGATCTGCATGCTGATGCTATCGGACCGGTACAGGTTAACGGACGCTGGGACGGGGAACGCCTTCGCGGGCAGGCCTGGTGGCCGAAACAATCGCTCACCGTGTTCCAGCCGTTGATCCCGCCAGACTGGAAAATGACGCTGCGTGACGGCGAACTGTATGCGCAGGTGGCCTTCTCGGCCGCCGCGGGTCAGGGCTTTGAGGCGGGCGGTCACGGCGTACTGAAAGCCGGTAGCGCATGGATGCCAGACAACCAGATCAACGGCGTCGACTTTGTCCTGCCGTTCCGGTTTAGTGAGGGCACCTGGTCGCTGGGAACGCGCGGCCCAGTAACCTTGCGGATTGGCGAGGTGGTAAACCTGGTGACCGCGCGGAATATTACGGCGGATCTGCAGGGTGACTACCCCTGGAGTGAGGCGAACCCGCTTCTGCTCACCAATGTGAAGGTGGAAACCCTCGGCGGAAAAATCACCATGCAGCAGTTGAGGATGCCGCAACACGATCCGGCGCTGTTGCGGGTAGACAATATCTCCTCCAGCGAGCTGATCAGCGCTGTTAATCCGAAGCAGTTTGCGATGTCTGGCCCGGTGAGCGGGGCGCTGCCGTTCTGGCTGGACAATGAAAAATGGATCATCAAAGATGGCTGGCTGACCAACCCCGGCCCGATGACGCTGCGTATCGATAAAGACACGGCGGACGCCATCGTAAAAGATAATATGGTGGCGGGCGCCGCAATTAACTGGCTGCGCTATATGGAAATTTCTCGCTCGTGGACAAGAATCAATTTAGATAATCTGGGTGAATTAACCATGCAGGCGACCCTTAAGGGAACCAGCCGGGTAGAGGGTAAAAGCAGCTACGTTAATCTGAACTATACCCATGAAGAGAATGTCTTTACCCTCTGGCGCAGCCTGCGTTTTGGAGACAACCTGCAAACCTGGTTTGAGCAACACGCGGCAATACCTGGTATCCGCAGTTCGACTGGCAAGGAAAGTGAGGAACAACAATGAAAAAGATGGCTGGTGTGCTCACCGTTGCCGTTGCCGCGCTACTGACCGGCTGTACGCCGCGCATTGAAGTCGCCGCGCCGAAGGAGCCGATTACCATCAATATGAATGTCAAAATCGAACATGAGATCCACATTAAGGTCGATAAAGACGTTGAAACCCTGCTGAAATCACGCAGCGATCTGTTCTGAGGATGCCATGAAACGATTAGCTCTGATGTTACTGGCGCTCGGCATGAACGTGCAGGCGGCAACGCTGACCTTAAATGACGCCCGGACGCAGGGGCGCGTGGGGGAAACCCTGAGCGGTTATCTTGCACCAATCAAACAGGATGCGGAAACCCTGGCGCTGGTCAATCGCATTAACGCCGCGCGCACGGAAAGCTATCAGAAGCTGGCTGACAGCAACAATCTGCCGGTGGACGAAGTAGCGAAAATGGCAGGGCAAAAGCTGGTTGCCCGCGCCCAGCCGGGCGAGTACGTGAAAGGCATCAACGGGAAATGGCTGAAGAAGTAGTTAGCGAAAGCGCTTACGATATTCGCCAGGCGAGACGCCAAAACGTTGCTTAAAAGCGGTTGAAAAATGGCTGTGGTCGGAAAAGCCCCAGCTGTAGCCAATGCCCGCCAGCTTTTCATCATCGCTGGCGGAGCGCAACACTTGTGCGCACAGGTCGAGACGGCGGTTTTTAATGTACTGGGCGACCACCAGCCCCTTATCAGCAAACATGCGGTAGAGGCTTCGCACCGACATCCCGCTCTGTGCGGCAATCCATTCCGGTCGCAGTGATTCAGACTGAATATGATCGTCAATCAATGACAGCACATTGCGGAACAGGCGTTCTTTACGCGGCTGAGCCACGTCGCGCTGCTGGAACGCGGGGCGAAGCAGACAGATCATCGCTTCCAGCGCCGCTTCACTCTCCCGGTCACTCAGATCGGCATTCCCCATACTTTCCATCAGCAGGTGGTGGCTTAACTGAACGGTGGGCAGCGTGCGCGAAAGGGTGAGCGCGCAGCTTACCTCCTGAAAACGACACTGTTGCTCAATAATCTGGCGCGGAACCAGCAGCGAAATCTGGCGGGATTTTTCGTGCCAGGCAATGGAGCACGGGCGGGAAGCATCAAGCAGCGTGATATCGCCGGTCTTCAGCACCGCGCGGCGGTCGTCCTGTTCAATCTCCGCGCTGCCTTCCAGCTGAAATACGGTGTAGAACCAGGCATCGTTACTGTCGTTAATCTCATGGCGGGAGCGGAACAGGTTAACGCCACCTGCGGTTACGGTGCTTAACTTCAGGCTACGGGCATAGCTGGTTTCCAGCTCGCCGAAGAATTCCCCCTCCAGCGGACGCGCATTAAAACGCCCGCAGACCTGGTTAATTTGTGCCAGCCACTGTTGATACTGTTCCTCTTCGCTTGCACACGCCATCGCTTATCTCGCTGCACCGTCAATGTTTTTGCATTGTTGCATTTGTGTTGCATTTTGTCAGAGCTATGAGGCTGACTATAGGAAAGAACACTCACCGGTAACAGCGTTATAAGACGGAATTATCACGATTTGCGGAGCCTGTCACAGGTGGCAAAGCGAATGTCACAGAGACAAAAGCGAGAATCCAAAACCCCTCTTAGACTGCATTAACACCCTGCGAATAAAAACGAAGGAGTACCCTATGTCTGAATCTCAGGTAGCCGTTCAGCCTGCCGTACAGCAGTTTTTAGACCGACATCATGGCCTGTGGATTGAAGGGCGTCAGGCCGCGTCGGACAGTGAAAAGCGGCTCAATGTCTATAACCCGGCAACGGGCGACGTCATCGCTTCCACCGCCGATGCCAGCGTTGATGATGTCGACCGCGCCGTGATGTCCGGCTGGCGTGCGTTTGTTGCCCGTAGCTGGGCCGGAAAATTACCGGCGGAGCGTGAGCGTATCCTGCTGCATTTCGCCGATCTGGTTGAACAGCACAGCGAAGAGCTGGCCCAGCTTGAGACGCTGGAGCAGGGGAAATCCATTCATATCTCCCGCGCCTTTGAAGTGGGCTGCACCCTGAACTGGATGCGCTATACCGCAGGGCTTACCACGAAAATTGCCGGTAAAACCCTCGACCTCTCCATTCCCTTACCGCAGGGGGCCCGCTATCAGGCGTGGACGCGCAAAGAGCCGGTTGGCGTGGTGGCCGGGATTGTGCCGTGGAACTTCCCGCTGATGATCGGGATGTGGAAAGTCATGCCTGCGCTGGCGGCGGGGTGTTCCATTGTCATTAAGCCTTCAGAAACCACGCCGCTCACCATGCTGCGCGTGGCGGAACTGGCAAGTGAAGCGGGCATCCCCGACGGGGTGTTTAACGTGGTCACGGGAAGCGGTGCGGTGTGCGGTGCCGCGCTGACCTCACATCCGCATATTGCCAAAGTGAGCTTTACTGGCTCAACGGCGACAGGCAAGCAAATTGCCCGCGCGGCGGCGGATACGCTCACGGGGGTGACGCTGGAGCTGGGGGGTAAAAACCCGGCTATCGTGCTGAAAGATGCTGACCCGGCCTGGGTAATTGAAGGCCTGATGACCGGCAGCTTCCTGAACCAGGGGCAGGTTTGTGCGGCGAGCTCCCGTATCTATATTGAAGCGCCGCTGTTTGACACGCTGGTCAGCGGGTTTGAACAGGCGGTGAAATCCCTGAGCGTCGGGCCGGGCATGTCGCCGGAGGCGTTCATCAACCCGCTGGTCTCCCGCGCGCACTGCGATAAAGTGCAGACTTTCCTCGACGAGGCAAAATCGCGCAATGCGGAGTTGATTACCGGTAACAGGGGGCCGGATGGCAAAGGTTATTACGTGTCGCCGACGCTGGTGGTGAACCCGGATGCCGCGCTGCGACTCACCCGCGAAGAAGTGTTCGGCCCGGTGGTCAACCTGGTGCGCGTCGCGGATGGCGAAGAAGCGCTGGCGCTGGCCAACGACACCGAATACGGGTTAACGGCCAGCGTCTGGACGCAAAATATCAGCAAGGCGCTGGAATACACCGACCGGCTGCAGGCGGGAACCGTCTGGGTGAACAGCCATACGCTGATCGACGCCAACCTGCCGTTTGGTGGCATGAAGCAGTCCGGCACCGGGCGCGATTTCGGCCCGGACTGGCTGGATGGCTGGTGTGAAACCAAATCGGTATGTGTGCGATATTAAAACAAAGCGTGTCGGGCTGGCGCAACGTCCACCCGACACGGCTATCGTGACCAGCGGTCCCGTCCGGCCGCTTTCGCCCGGTACAGCGCCTCATCGGCGCGGGCGATAATCTCCGTCCCCGCCAGTCCCTCTGCCATTCCTGCAATGCCCATGCTTACGGTGACGTGATCGCTGACTTTTGAGGCATCGTGCGCTATCGCTTCCGCGCGCAGGCCGTCCTGAATACGCATGGCAACTTTTTCGGCTGTGTTTTCCGGGCAATCAAAGAGGATCACCACAAACTCTTCACCGCCGTAGCGAGACACGACATCGTCAGGTGTTCGCACCGACTGCCGGAGCACCTGCGCCACGCGGGTCAAGCATTCGTCACCGGCCTGATGACCATAGGTGTCGTTGTAAAGTTTGAAATAATCTATATCCAGCATAATTAGCGAGAAGGCTTTTTTCTGCTCAACGGCATTCTCCAGCACCACTTCCATCTTGCGACGGTTGGCGGTCTGGGTTAACGGATCCTGATGCGCCAGCGCTTCCAGCCGCGAAATCAACAGCTGGTTTTGCTGGTTACGTCGCCAGGCTTCATCAAACCAGCTTATCAGGATGAAACGCCCGCAGAGCAAAATCAGCGTAAAGACGGTCCAGACGGCGGCAAAGTGAAGATTGACACCATCATTGAGTACCCAGCTTGCGACCGGTAGCGTGACCCAGAGCGGGATCACGAAGGCGAGTAACCCACGGGGGTAAAAGTAGAGCGCCGTCAACCCGGCGAGTAACAGAATCGCGCACAGGGGCCAGACGTGAGGCAGCAACAGATCGGTGATAAACCAGAAACAGGATATCGACCAGATGACGCTACAGAAAAAGAGCACCACGCTGATGCCGGCAATACGTCGCCAGGCCATGATGATTAACGCAGCTGACAGAATAATAATGCCGAACATCGAGGCATCGATAAACTTCAGCAGAGGAAGCGACCGGAGGTAGAGGGGGTCGTCGGGCTTAAGCGAGACGTGGCGCAGCAGGATCATCACGGCGAAGCTGATGTTGACGAATGCCAGCCACGGCAGGTTCATCGCCAGCCCGTGCATGACCATCGCCTGACGCGTCGGCCAGGCAGCCCGCTCTGGCGTCGTTTTTTTTCTTTTTTCCATAAATGCTCTTTACCCTTTCCTGGGAGCAAGTGAAGCAGGAACGGGCGGAAGGACCGCCCGTCTGTTTTGCACCGTTACGGTGTCACAATATTAAACCAGAAATCGAACTTATCCATATAGCCAAGCATAGCGTCCAGTTTGGCACTGTCGCCGCTGATCTTGATATCGCCACTGTCCTGCGCCTGTTTCAGCGTGACTTCTTTCAGGATAATTTTATTCAGGGTATCACGGTTCAGGGTAAGCGTAGCGTCAGCGTCTTTCGCTTCGGCATTTGCCGTGTGGTTCAGCACGCCGTTTTCCAGTTCAAGTTTGTATTTGCCGCCATCGCTGCCCAGATCGATGTTAAACACCGATTTGGCATCGCCGGCTTTCTGGCCATTGATATGAACGGCAAGGTAGTCGAAGAACATCTCTGGCGTCATCGCCCGCACGGTATCCGGGCTGGCGGTGTTCGGGGTCGGGCCTTTCACCACGCCGTTACGCAGCTCTTGCGCGCCGGTCAGGTAGAAGTTACGCCACGGGCCGGATTCCGCCTGATAACCCAGCTGTTCCAGCGCATCTGCTTCCAGATTACGCGCGGCCTGATTGTTCGGGTCGGCAAACACCACTTTACTCACGACCTGCGCCACCCAGCGATAGTTGCCCTGATCAAAGTCAGTTTTCGCTTTGTTCAGAATGGCCTCCGCGCCGCCCATATACTCAACGAATTTCTTCGCAGCCTCTTCAGGAGGCAGTTCATCCAGCGTGGCGGGATTACCGTCGAACCAGCCCAGATAGAGCACATAGGTGGCTTTAACGTCATGGCTGACAGAACCGTAGTAACCGCGGTTAGCCCAGGTATGGGCGAGGGAATCCGGGAGTTTGAAATTAGCAGCGATTTCATCACGCGTCAGGCCTTCATTCGCCATGCGTAACGTCTGGTCATTGATGTAACGGTAGAGGTCGCGCTGGCTCTTCAGCAGTGCGACGACATTATCATTGCCCCAGGTTGGCCAGTGATGCTGTGCCATGATGATGTCGGCTTTATCGCCCCAGCGCACAATCGCCTGATTAATATATTTTGACCAGGGCAGCGGTTCACGAATTTTTGCGCCGCGCAGCGAGTAGGTGTTATGCAGCGTATGGGTCACATCCTCTGCGGATTCAATGATTTTTTTCTCTTCGATAAACCAGAGCATTTCTGAAGGCGCTTCAGAGCCGGGGGCCAGCATAAAATCGTAGGTCAGCCCGTCAATGACCTCTTTTTGTCCGTCTTTTTCAATGATGTTAGTCGGCGCGATAAGGGTGACGGTACCGGCGGACGTGGTCGTCCCCAGACCCGCACCCACTTGTCCTTTTGCATCAGGCTTCAGCAGGTTGCCATACATATAACTGGCGCGACGACTCATAACGTTGCCCGCCATGATATTTTCCGCAACCGCCGCCTCCATAAATCCGGAAGGGGCATAAACTTTTACCTTGCCAGCCTTCACGTCGGCTTCATCAACCACACCCCGCACACCGCCATAGTGGTCAACATGACTGTGGGTATAAATCACCGCCACGACCGGTTTTTGGCCGCGATTTTTGTAATAAAGATCCATGCCGACTTTGGCGGTTTCTGCCGAGACCAGCGGGTCAACGACGGTAATCCCTTCTTTGCCTTCGATGATGGTCATATTTGACAGATCGAGATTGCGGATCTGATATACCCCTTCAGTAACTTCAAACAGACCGCTGATATTAATCAGCTGGGATTGACGCCATAAACTGGGGTTTACCGAATCCGGCGATTTATCACCTTCTTTAATAAATGAATACTGTTGGGGATCCCAGATGACATTGCCTTGTTCGCCTTTGATAACGTCCTGAGGAAGTGGAGCGATAAATCCTTTATGGGCATTGGTAAAATCAGTGTTATCGGAGAAAGGAAGCTGGTTAAAAAGGGCATTGTTGGCTTGTTGTGTTGCGGCAGACGCGTCCTTTGGTGCTTCCGCCGCATAAGAGGGACAGTTGGACATGATCATTCCAGCCAGCACGAAACTTCTGACAATCAGATTCAATTTCATTTAAAACCTCTCAGAGAAAGTACTACGTCGTTTGTGAAAACTTCGCGTCCTGGCTGAAAATGTTTCAAAAGATGCAATCGGAATGAGTGGAGTAAAATAACTATAATCAGGATGAGATATTCAGCAAATAAACGAATAAAAAACCGGGCATTACGCCCGGTCTGTTTTTATTTCTGCGCGTCTTTTTTCCTGCCGAGTGTCGGCGTTTCGTCGAAGAAGTTCCACGGTTTGAGCAGGGTATGCACCCATTCCGTTGGCATGATTGGCCACTCTTCGGCGCGCGCGACGTGGGTTGTGCCGGTGGTCATCCAGACGACGTCATCCTGATCGTTTAGCGACTCGTTATCTTTGCTGTATTTGCCAAGCCCCGTATCGTGGGTTGAGCGGTTTGGGAATTTGCCCTCCGGGTACATCTCATCCGGATGGTAACGCGTGACCCACAGCTGTTTATCCATAAAGCTCAGGCGGTGATAGATCCACTCGTCCGGGGCGAACTTCGCGCCGGTCGCCACCGGGTGCGTCCCCCCCGCGTAAGGGATTATCTGATACGAAATTGGGTTCCCCATGCGGTTCTCTTTGCTGGTGTTGCTCAGCAAACGAATGGTGCCCGGGTCAAATTTCTGCGCCGCCTGCTGCTCGGTATCAATAGCGTACTGATTGATCTGCATGGTACTGGTTCGCGGGCCGCCGGCGGTGTTCGGTTTCACCTGTGGATCCATTGCCACCAGCGTGTTGTTGATGCCATCCACATCCATATCGAGACGGAAGTTATAGATGTGCTGGTGGGTGGTCCCGACGATGTTGTGATCAATTAATGTGCCGTATCGGGTATCGTCTTTGGCAGTAGGGTCATGCATCGTTTTCGCCTGTACGCCTTTCACCGCCTCAATCCCCGTTGCACCGGCATCAATCCCGATGGTGCCATTTTCGTGGAATACCCAGTCGAAAATGTAGTCGTAGTTGCCAACGGTGCTCACCCAGCGAACCACCAGCTCGCGCCGCTCGGTACTGACGTTAGGCTGACCCATCTCCTGGTGTTTATATTCCGGTCCTGCGTAGCGTTCAAAAATGGCGATGGCGCGGGGGATCTCCATCGGCGCACCGGTATAATCGGCAATGGTTTCATTGAGCATCACGGCGTTGGACGGCACGTCTTTGCCGCGCACCAGCGGAGAGGTCAGGGTGCCCATGCCGTAATCGCCGGAATCCAGATAGGCTTTGAAGTACCAGCCCACGTCAGGGTCACCGTAAGGGACGATCATCCCGCCCAGGGAGCCCTGATACATAATCTGGCGTTTTTTGCCGTTGTCATTGTAAGTGACGGTCGAAATCATTGGGCCCACGCGGGAATCCAGACTCAGATGGAAATCCCAGTTCTGCCAGTGAATCATATCGCCGGTAATGGTGTAGTTTTTGCCTTCCGGCTCAATGATGTCGAGCGGCTTTTTCGGCGTGTTAATGCGGTCACGTCCATCATACGGACGCGGCGTCATCGGCACCGGCACAACGGCACCTTCTTCAATCTTCTGGATCTTCTTCTGCTCAAGGTCGACCACTGCCACCAGGTTCTCAATCGGGTGCGCCCAGTAGTTGCCGTCGCCCACGTCCAGATAGCTCACCACTTTCAGCAGTCGGTCTTCCTGTTTCAGGCCATCTTTGCCGTCGAAATAGCCGACGGTCAGTGGCGTGGTGATCACTTTCTTCGTATCGGTAATACCGCGCTTTTTCAGAACCTCGGCAAACTCTGCACTCTCGTTGATGATCTGCTGAACGGTCGCAAAATCATCCAGCAGCACCATGCCGTGGGCATCTTTAACGGCGTCCCAGCGCAGGATCTTTTTATCCTTCAGGTCCACCAGACTTTCAATAACGTGTTTCCCGTCCAGCATGGTGATGTTCGCCTGGCGGGGAGAGTCCACCGCCGTGCCGTTGAGCACAAAGTCCCACACTTTGGCTTTCTCGGGTTCGGCCAGGGCTATCTGGGTGAAGCGGGTGTTCGGTTTAAAATCCGCAGAGCCTTTCACAATCTCCACGGCTTGCTTAATTTCGTCAGCCGTTAGCGCGTTTAACGGGTGAGGGCGTTTTTCAACCTGGAAGGTCTGGTCGAGACCAGACTGGAAAACGTCGTTGATGAAGGTCTCGGAGATGAACGCTTTTTTGCCTTTCATGACTACCGGCACCTGCAGCGTGAGGGTTTTGCCGTTCACAATAGCGGTTTTCGCGCCGGGCTTGACCTTCACATATGCCCCGTCCTTTGCAATAGTGAACATCTGTGCGTAATCATCCCACTGTACATCGGCGCCAAACGCCTGCAGCGTTTTGTCCATCGGGACCATATGCGCCTCACTGCCGTGTGCGAAAACAGGTGATTGCCAGGCGCAACACAGCGCAACGGCCATAGCCAGTGCCGTTCTACGGGCAGAAAAAGAAGAATTGCTTCCCATCGTAGACCTCATCTTGTTGTGTTTATTGTGTTGTGACAGCCTTATCCTGACAGGCGCCCGAGAAAAGCGTTTGCCTGCATCTGCCAGGTTATTTGTTAGTCTTGCCAGGTTAAAAAAAGACCGGGGCGATATCACACCCCGGTCAACGTGCGAGAGAGGAACGTGTCAGAAGTCGCCGTGCTGGCGCGCCACCAGCGTCAGGATGGAGTAGAGCGCGACCGCCTGCTGGTGCTGGTTAAAGATCTCAACGGCCCATTCGACCACGCCGGTTGGCTTCTCATCGGCGGTCCGTTGTTTCTTGAGCGTTTTACGTTTACAGGTGAGGCGCACCTGAATGGTATCGCCCGGCTTAACCGGTTCGATAAAGCGCAGGTTTTCCATGCCGTAGTTGGCAATCACCGGCCCAACGCCGGCATCAACAAACAGACCCGCCGCGGCAGAGATCAGGAAGTAACCGTGTACCACCCGTTCGCCAAAGATGGATTCTGCTGCGCCGATTTTGTCCATATGGGCGTAGAAGTGATCGCCGCTCAGGCAGGCAAAGTTAACGATATCGGCTTCCGTCAGGGTGCGGCGCGGGGTCAGCAGGCTGTCGCCCGGCTGCAGTTCTTCAAAGTATTTCCGGAACGGATGAACGCGATCTTCATGAACCGCAGCACCCCGTACCCACTGTTTGCCGATGGTGGCAAGCATGGTCGGGCTGCCCTGAATGGCGGTGCGCTGCAGATAGTGCTTCACCGCACGCAGTCCTCCCAGCTCTTCACCGCCACCTGCGCGGCCAGGACCGCCGTGCACCAGCTGCGGCAGCGGAGAGCCGTGTCCGGTGGACTCCCTGGCGGATTCGGCGTTAAGGATCTGAATTCGTCCGTGCGCCCGCGCCGCGCCGGCAATAAACTGGCGGGCGATAGCCGGGTCGGCGGTGACCAGCGTACCGGCCAGACTCCCGCCACCCGCCCGGGCCAGCTGCATCGCGTGGTCTGAATTGCGGGAGGGCATCAGCGTGGCGACCGGCCCGAAGGCTTCGGTGCAATGCACGGCGGGGGTTTCATCTGGCTGTGGGCAGAAAAGCAGCGTCGGCGGGAAGAATGCCCCCGCAGCCTGCAGATCGGCTTTTCCGCCGAGTCTGACCTGGCAACCCGCCGCAATCAACAGATCGACTTTCTCCTGCACGTCCGCGCGTTGCTCGCCGTTCACCAGCGCGCCCATCTTCACCCCGTCCTCTGCCGGGTCGCCGACGACCACGTTTTGCAGCCGCGCGATCAGCGCCTGGCTGACGGCATCCATCTGATCCTGAGGCACAATTATGCGGCGGATGGCGGTACATTTTTGCCCTGCCTTGGCGGTCATTTCGCGTACCACTTCGCGAATAAACAGCGCGAATTCTGGCTGTTCCGGCGTCACATCCTCACCCAGAACGCAGCAGTTGAGGGAGTCGGCTTCCATGGTAAAGGGAATGGAGTTCGCCACGATATTCGGGTGAATGCGCAGGCTCTGGCCGGTGCTGGCGGAGCCGGTAAAGGTCACCACATCCTGGCTGTCGAGATGATTCAGCAGATCGCCCGCGCCGCCGCAGACAAGGCTGATAGCACCGTCCGGCACCAGACCGCTCTCCACAATCGCTTTCACCATCGCCTGCGCGACCTGCGCGGTGGCGGTGGCGGGTTTGATAATGGCAGGCATCCCCGCAAGCCAGGTGGGCGCCAGTTTTTCCAGCATTCCCCAGCACGGGAAATTAAAGGCGTTGATATGGACCGCCACGCCCGATTTTGACGTCAGTACGTGACGCGCAGCAAAGCCGCCTTCCTTCGACAACGGGATCAGCTCATCTTCCGGCCAGAGTGTGTCATCAGGCAGCTCGCGACTCCCCAGGCTGGCATAGGTGAACAGCGTCCCGATCCCACCCTCAATATCCACCCAGCTATCCGCTCGGGTCGCCCCGGTCTGGGCAGACAGGGCATAGAACGTCTCTTTCTCACTAAGCAGATGTTTCGCCACCGCCTTCAGCATGGCGGCCCGGTCGATAAAGGTCATGGCGCGCAGGGCTTCGCCGCCACGCGCGATCGCATAGCGACGTGCATCCGCCATGTCCAGCCCTTCGCTGGTCACGGACCACAGCGCTTCGCCACTGATGGCGTGATGGATAGTACGTTCGCGGCCCCGGCCAGACTGCCAGGTGCCGGACAAGAAGCTGGCTAACTGCTGCATCGCTTATCTCCAAGTGTTACGTAATTTCACTATCAATAGTTTAATCATGAATCATAAAAAGCAAGCTGAGTTTTAATGAATTGTTAACATTGTGATCCAGCGTAATGAAGTGGAAGGCCGGAAGCCCCGTTGTGCAGGCCTTGTGCAAAAAGCCTTGCGAGCACCATCACAAAATAGGGAAACATTTCTTGGGGTTATATTTAACCTTTGTGTAACTTTTAAAAAATGAAGTGATTCAGTATTTCACTTTAGGTGGCAAATAATAGAATCATAAAGGTGATGACGTGACGCAAGAACAACGCTTTGAGCAGCGCATAGCGCAGGAGACGGCGATTGAGCCTCAGGACTGGATGCCTGATGCCTATCGTAAGACGTTGATCCGCCAGATTGGTCAGCACGCGCACTCCGAAATTGTCGGCATGCTGCCGGAAGGAAACTGGATCACCCGCGCGCCGACGCTGCGCCGCAAAGCGATCCTGCTGGCGAAAGTGCAGGACGAAGCCGGGCACGGTTTGTACCTCTACAGCGCGGCCGAGACGCTGGGCTGCGCGCGGGAAGACATCTACCAGAAGATGCTCGACGGCAAGATGAAATACTCCTCCATCTTCAACTACCCGACCCTGAGCTGGGCGGATATCGGGGTGATCGGCTGGCTGGTGGACGGTGCGGCGATCGTCAACCAGGTGGCGCTCTGCCGTACCTCATATGGCCCCTATGCCCGCGCGATGGTGAAAATCTGTAAAGAAGAGAGTTTCCACCAGCGTCAGGGCTTTGAAGCCTGTATGGCGCTTGCGCAGGGGAGTGACGCCCAACGCCAGATGCTGCAGGACGCCATTAACCGCTTCTGGTGGCCCGCTCTGATGATGTTCGGCCCAAACGATGACAACTCGCCGAACAGCGCTCGCAGCCTCGCCTGGAAAATCAAACGCTTCGGCAATGACGAACTTCGCCAGCGCTTTGTCGACAACACGGTTCCGCAGGTAGAAATGCTGGGTATGACGGTTCCGGATCCTGACCTGCGTTTTGACGAAGAGAGCGGTCACTACCGCTTTGGCGAGATCGACTGGCACGAGTTTGATGAGGTCATTAACGGGCGCGGTATCTGTAACCACGAACGTCTGGCTGCCAAACGTAAAGCCTGGGAAGACGGGGCGTGGGTGCGTGAAGCCGCACTGGCGCACGCGGAAAAACAACACGCCCGCAAAGTGGCTTAAGAGGAAACACGATGAGCAATGTCTACTGGCCGCTGTACGAAGTGTTCGTACGCAGCAAACAAGGGTTGTCCCACCGTCATGTGGGAAGTCTGCATGCCGCCGACGATCGCATGGCGCTGGAAAATGCGCGTGATGCCTATACCCGTCGCAGTGAAGGCTGCTCTATCTGGGTGGTGAAGGCGAGCGAGATTGTCGCCTCTCAGCCGGAAGAGAGCGGCGAGTTCTTCGACCCGGCGGAAAGTAAGGTTTACCGCCATCCTACGTTTTACACCATCCCTGATGGCATCGAGCACATGTGAGGTCAGGGATGAAAACATTATCCGCATATGCCCTGCGTCTGGGCGACAACGGTCTGGTGCTCTCCCAGCGTCTGGGCGCCTGGTGTGGTCACGCGCCGGAGCTGGAAATCGATCTCGCGCTCGCCAACATCGGTCTCGACTTGCTGGGGCAGGCGCGCAATTTCCTGACCTATGCCGCAGAGCTGGAAGATCAGGGCGATGAAGACACCCTGGCGTTTGGGCGTGATGAACGCCAGTTTCACAACGTGTTGCTGGTGGAACAGCCTAACGGCAGTTTCGCCGACACGCTCGCGCGCCAGTACTTTATGGATGCCTGGAACGTAGCCCTGTATGAACGCCTGACTCACAGCAGCGACAGCCAGCTTGCCGCCATCGCCGCGAAAGCCATTAAAGAGGCGCGCTACCACCTGCGCTTCAGTCGTGGCTGGCTGGTGCGTCTGGGTGACGGAACGGAAACATCTTCACAGCGTATGCAGCAGGCGGTCGACACCCTGTGGCGGTTTACGGCCGAGCTGTTTGAAGCCGATGACGTCGAGCTGGCGTTGATTGCCTCCGGCGTCGCGGTTGATCCGCGCGAGCTTCGTCAGCCGTGGGAGCAGGAAGTGTTTTCCGGTTTGCAGGAGGCCACCCTGAGCGTGCCGTCGGAAGTGGCGTATCGCACGGGGGGCAAGCGCGGGCTGCATACCGAACATCTCGGCCCAATGCTGGCAGAAATGCAGTATCTCCAGCGCGCCCATCCGGGTCAGCAGTGGTAAGTACGGAGGTGAAGATGCAGCGTTTTGCCGGAATTGCACCCGCGGAGATCCCTCAAATCTGGTCGTTGTTAAGCCAGATCCCGGACCCGGAAGTGCCGGTGTTAACCATCACCGATTTAGGCATGGTGCGTAGCGTATCGGCGCAGGGCGAAGGCTGGGTCATTGGCTTTACGCCAACCTATTCAGGCTGCCCGGCGACGGAACATTTGCTTGGCGCGATTCGCGAGGCGATGACCGCACACGGCTTTACGCCAGTGCATATTGTGCTTCAGCTCGAACCGGCCTGGACCACCGACTGGATGGCGGCGGATGCGCGTGAACGCCTGCGCGCATATGGCATCAGCCCACCGGTGGGCCACAGCTGCCACGCGCATGCCCCGGCCGAGGTGAGTTGCCCACGCTGTGCCAGCACACATACCTCGCTTATCAGTGAATTTGGTTCGACGGCCTGCAAAGCGCTTTATCGCTGCAACGACTGCCGTGAGCCTTTCGACTATTTCAAATGTATTTGAGGTTGCCATGACAACGTTTCATTCATTAACAGTGGCAAAAGTGGAACCCGAAACCCGCGACGCGGTGACCATCACTTTCGCGGTACCGCAGGCGTTGCAGGACGCCTATCGCTTTCGTCCCGGACAACACCTGACCCTGAAAGCGAAGCTGGGTGAGGATGAGCTGCGTCGCTGCTACTCTATCTGCCGCAGTACCGCGCCGGGTGAGATCAGCGTAGCGGTGAAAGCCATCGAGGGCGGACGTTTTTCCCGCTATGCCCGGGATGAGATCAAACAGGGCATGGTGCTGGAGGTCATGGTGCCGCAGGGCCAGTTTGGTTACCAGCCGCGCGCCGACCGGGAAGGGCACTATCTGGCCATTGCCGCGGGTTCAGGCATTACCCCAATGCTGGCCATCTTATCCGCCACGCTCGCCACCGAGCCGAACAGTCATTTCACCCTGATCTACGGCAACCGCAGCAGCCAGAGCATGATGTTTCGCGAGGCGCTTGCCGATCTGAAAGACAAATACCCGCAGCGTCTGCAGCTGGTCGCCATCTTCAGCCAGGAGGTGCTCGACAGCGATCTGCTGCATGGACGTATCGACGGTGAGAAGCTGCAGGCGCTGGCAAAAACCCTGATCAACTTCCGCCAGTACGACGAAGCCTTTATTTGTGGCCCGTCGGCCATGATGGACGACGCGGAAGCGGCGCTGAAAGCGCTGGGGATGCCAGAGAAATCGATTCACCTTGAGCGTTTTAATACGCCAGGCTCGACCGGCAAACGCACGGTCAGCGTGCAGGCTGAAGGGCAGAAAGTCACCGTGCGTCAGGACGGTCGCGACCGGGAAATTACCCTCACGGCAAACGATGAAAGCATTCTTGATGCCGCCCTGCGTCAAGGCGCCGACCTGCCGTATGCCTGCAAGGGCGGCGTATGCGCGACCTGCAAATGCAAAGTGCTGCGTGGCAAAGTTGATATGGCGACGAACTACAGCCTTGAGCCGGACGAACTGGCGGCCGGGTATGTGCTGAGCTGTCAGTCGCTGCCGTTAACCGCTGACGTGATCGTCGATTTCGACTCCAGGGGGATGGCATGAGCGAACTGATGGTCACCCGTCATGGTCGTGTCCTGCAGCTGACGCTTAACCGTCCGGCGGCACGCAACGCGCTGAATAACGCCCTGTTAGAGCAGATTGCTGACGCGCTCGACGCCGCTGCGGCCGATCGCGATCTCTCCGTTTGCGTGATTTACGGCAACGCACGCTGCTTTGCTGCCGGCGCAGATCTCAACGAAATGGCGGAGAAAGACCTGCCTGCCACCCTGAACGATATCCGTCCCCAGCTGTGGGCCCGGATCAACGCCTTCAACAAACCCCTGATTGCCGCCGTCAACGGCTTCGCGCTGGGCGCGGGCTGCGAGCTTGCGCTGCTGTGCGACGTGGTGATTGCCGGGGATAACGCCCGTTTTGGTCTGCCGGAAATTACGCTCGGGATCATGCCCGGGGCGGGCGGTACGCAGCGCCTGATTCGTAGCGTGGGCAAATCGCTGGCCAGCAAAATGGTGCTGACCGGGGAGAGCATTACCGCACAGCAGGCGCAGCGCGCCGGGCTGGTCAGCGATGTGTTCCCGGCTTCATTGACGCTGGAATATGCCCTGAAACAGGCGGCGCTGATGGCTCGACACTCACCGCTGGCGCTCCAGGCGGCGAAGCAGGCGCTGCGCCAGTCTCAGGAGGTTTCCCTGCAGGCCGGACTGGTCCAGGAGCGACAGCTGTTTACGCTGCTTTCAGCGACCGAAGACCGGCGAGAAGGCATCGACGCATTCTTACAGAAACGTACCCCCGACTTTAAAGGACGCTAATCGTGGAATTTATTCTCAGTCATGTAGAACAAGGCGTGATGACCCTGACGCTGAACCGTCCGGAGCGTCTGAACAGCTTTAACGACGTGATGCATCAGCAACTCGCTGAGTGCCTGAAGCAGGCCGAGCGCGATGACACCATCCGCTGTCTGCTTATTACCGGGGCGGGGCGCGGCTTCTGCGCGGGTCAGGATCTTAATGACCGCAACGTCGACCCTAACGGTCCGGCGCCGGATCTGGGAATGTCCGTGGAGACGTTCTACAACCCGCTGGTTCGCCGTCTTGCGACGTTGCCGAAACCGGTGATTTGCGCGGTCAACGGCGTGGCCGCCGGGGCCGGGGCCACGCTGGCACTGGGGTGTGACATGGTCATTGCCGCCCGTTCTGCCACCTTTGTGATGGCCTTCAGCAAGCTCGGATTAGTGCCGGACTGCGGGGGAACATGGTTCCTGCCGCGCGTCGCCGGGCGCGCCCGCGCAATGGGGCTGGCGTTGCTCGGAGACAAACTCAGCGCCGAACAGGCACACGCCTGGGGGATGATCTGGCAGGTGGTGGATGACGAACACCTCTCCGCCACGGCCCAGCAGATGGCGCTGCACTTTGCTTCTCAGCCCACCTTTGGTCTGGGGCTGATTAAGCAGGCGATTAACGCGGCAGAGACCAACACCCTCGACGCCCAGCTTGACCTGGAGCGCGATTTTCAACGTCTGGCCGGTCGCAGCGACGACTACCGGGAAGGGGTCAGCGCCTTCCTTGCCAAACGCGCACCGACATTCACGGGGAAATAAGATGGCGATCACGGTTCGTACTGTCGCCGTCATTGGAAGCGGCACGATGGGCGCAGGAATTGCGGAGGTCGCGGCGAGTCATGGGCATCAGGTTCTGATGTATGACATTGCTTCAGACGCGATTTCACGCGCGATTGACGGGATCCGCCAGCGTCTCGCCTCCCGGGTGACTCGCGGAAAACTTTCCGCCGATGCTGGCAGCCAGATTCTTGCCAGGCTGTTGCCGGTAACGGATATCGAAGCGCTCGCCGCGGCAGATCTGGTGATTGAAGCCGCGTCTGAGCGTATCGACGTCAAAAAAGCGCTGTTTGCGCAACTGGCTCAGATTTGCCCGCCGCAGACCTTGCTGACCAGCAATACCTCCTCCATTTCTGTTACGGCGATTGCGGCGGATGTTCACCATCCGGAGCGCGTCGCGGGGCTGCATTTCTTTAATCCCGCACCGGTCATGAAGCTGGTTGAGGTGGTGAGCGGGCTGGCGACATCGCCCGAAGTGGCCGATGCGCTGTGCGAGCTGGCGCTGAACTGGGGGAAACAGCCCGTTCGCTGTCAGTCAACGCCAGGGTTCATCGTCAACCGCGTTGCGCGTCCGTTCTATTCTGAAGCCTGGCGCGCCCTGGAAGAGCAGGTCGCCGCGCCAGAAGTGATTGATGCCGCCCTGCGCGACGGCGGCGGTTTCCCGATGGGACCGCTGGAGTTGACCGACATGATTGGTCAGGACGTCAACTTTGCGGTGACCTGTTCCGTGTTCAATGCCTTCTGGCAGGAACGTCGTTTCCTGCCGTCGCTGGTGCAGCAGGAACTGGTGCTGGCGGGGCGACTGGGCAAAAAAAGCGGGAAGGGCGTTTACGACTGGCACGGTGAGAAACCGGCTGTGCCGTGGCTTGACGCAGTAAACGACAGCTTTACCCCCATGCGTGTGCAGCGAAGAGGTGACGGTGTCACGGAAATAGATGAGCTCCTGTTGATTGAAACCCAGGGGGAGACCGCTCAGGCGCTGGCCCGGCGTTTTAACTGTCCGGTCGTGGTGATTGACCGCATCGAACGCGACGTGGCGGTGATCGCAGCCGCATCGGATAACCCGCATACCGCCACGCAAAAAGCCGTCTGGTACCTGCAGCAGCAGGGACACCGGGTACTGCGCATTGCCGATTACCCCGGCCTGCTGGTCTGGCGGACGGTGGCGATGATTGCCAACGAAGCGCTGGATGCGCTGCAAAAAGGGGTGGCCAGCGAGAAGGATATCGACACCGCCATGCGCCTCGGCGTGAATTACCCGAACGGGCCCATTGCCTGGGGGGAGCGTCTGGGCTGGCAACGGCTGTTAACGCTGCTTGAAAATTTGCAACGCCATTACGGCGAAGAACGCTATCGCCCTTGTTCACTGCTGCGCCAGCGTGCGCTTCTGGAGAGTAGCTATGAGTCATAACGCCTGGCATAACGCCCGCACCATGTATGAACAGGACGCCTGTGCCCAGGCGCTGGGGATCGACATCATCGACATGGACGATGGCTACGCGGTAGTGACGATGACCATCACCCCGCAGATGCTCAACGGCCACAAAACCTGCCACGGAGGACAGCTGTTTTCACTGGCCGATACCGCCTTTGCCTACGCCTGCAACAGCCAGGGGCTGGCGGCAGTGGCGTCAGGCTGTTCAATCGATTTTCTGCGCCCGGGGTTTGCCGGCGACACGCTGACCGCCACCGCGCGGGTTAAGCATCAGGGCAAACTGACCGGCGTGTATGACATTGAAATTCAGAACCAACAACAGAAAACCGTTGCCCTGTTTCGCGGAAAATCTCACCGCATCGGCGGCAGTGTGACAGGAGAAGCCTGATGCGTGACGCTTTTATTTGTGATGGCGTTCGAACCCCGGTGGGGCGCTATGGCGGGGCGCTGGCCAGCGTTCGCGCCGACGATCTCGGCGCGGTGCCGCTGCGTGCGCTGCTGGCCCGTTATCCGCAGCTCGACCTCGAGCGGATTGATGATGTGATCTTCGGCTGCGCCAACCAGGCGGGGGAAGATAACCGCAACGTGGCGCGTATGTCGCTGCTGCTGGCCGGACTGCCTCAGACGGTCTCCGGCACCACGCTGAACCGCCTGTGCGGTTCGGGTCTGGACGCGATTGGCTTTGCCGCACGGGCAATCAGGGCGGGCGATGGCGACATGCTGCTTGCAGGCGGCGTCGAGTCAATGTCCCGGGCGCCGTTTGTGATGGGTAAAGCCACGGCGGCGTTCCAGCGTCAGGCGGAGATTTTCGACACCACCCTCGGCTGGCGATTTGTGAATCCGCTCATGCATCAGCAATTCGGAACTGACAGCATGCCGGAAACGGCAGAGAATGTAGCTGAATTGTTAAATATCAGCCGGGCCGATCAGGATGCTTTCGCGCTGCGCAGCCAGCAGCGTACTGCTCAGGCACAGCAGAACGGCATTCTGGCGCAGGAGATTGTGCCGGTGCAGGTGCCCGGCAAAAAAGGAACGATTACGGAAGTTTCGGTAGATGAGCATCCCCGTGCTGATACCACGCTTGAACAACTTGCCGCGCTGAAAACACCGTTTCGCAAGAACGGTGTCGTGACGGCGGGTAACGCCTCCGGTGTAAACGATGGCGCTGCGGCGCTGATTATCGCCAGCGAGTCGATGGCGCACGCGCAAGGGCTTGTCCCGCGCACGCGGATCGTGGCGATGGCTACCGCTGGCGTGGAACCACGTCTGATGGGCTTAGGACCAGTGCCAGCCACCCGCAAAGTGCTGGAGCGTGCCGGGCTCAGCATCAACGATATGGACGTGATTGAGCTTAACGAAGCTTTCGCTTCTCAGGCGCTGGGCGTGTTACGTCAGCTGGGATTGCCGGATGACGCTGAACACGTCAACCCGAACGGAGGGGCCATTGCGTTGGGCCACCCGCTGGGCATGAGCGGTGCCAGGCTGGCGCTGGCCGCGAGCAATGAATTGCATCGACGCAACGGGCGCTATGCGCTGTGTACGATGTGCATCGGTGTGGGTCAGGGCATTGCCATGATCCTTGAGCGTGTTTGAGCGAATAACAGTGTGAGTACCCTACAATGACAAATACAACAAAGCTTGATCCGATCGAAACGGCCTCCATTGACGAATTACAGGCGCTGCAAACCGAGCGTCTGAAATGGACGCTGCATCACGCCTATAACAACGTTCCGATGTACAAACGCAAGTTTGACGCCGCGGGCGTTCACCCTGACGATTTTAAAACGCTGGAAGACATCCGTAAGTTTCCGTGTACCACCAAGCAGGACCTGCGTGATAACTATCCGTTCGATACCTTTGCCGTACCGATGGAGCAGGTGGTGCGTATTCACGCCTCTTCCGGCACCACCGGAAAGCCAACCGTCGTCGGTTATACCCAGCATGACATCGACAACTGGGCCAACCTGGTGGCCCGTTCTCTGCGCGCCGCGGGCGGCAGTGCGAAAGACAAAATTCATGTGGCCTATGGGTATGGCCTGTTTACCGGTGGGCTGGGCGCGCACTATGGCGCAGAGCGTTTAGGGGCGACCGTTATCCCGATGTCCGGCGGCCAGACGGAGAAACAGGCGCAGCTGATCCGCGATTTCAAGCCGGATATGATCATGGTGACGCCATCCTACTGCCTTAATCTGATCGAAGAGCTGGAGCGTCAGATGGGAGGCGATGCCAGCGCCTGCTCCCTGCGTGTGGGGGTGTTTGGCGCAGAGCCGTGGACGCAGGCCATGCGCCGCGAAATCGAGAAACGTCTGGGGATCACCGCGCTGGATATCTATGGGCTTTCTGAGGTCATGGGGCCAGGCGTGGCGATGGAGTGTATCGAAACCGCCGACGGTCCGACCATCTGGGAAGACCATTTCTATCCGGAGATCGTCAACCCGAACGACGGCACGCCGCTTAATGATGGCGAGCAGGGCGAACTGCTGTTCACCACGCTGACCAAGGAGGCGCTGCCGGTTATTCGTTATCGCACCCGCGACCTGACGCGCCTGCTGCCCGGCACAGCCCGTACCATGCGTCGTATGGACAGGATCAGCGGTCGCAGTGACGATATGCTCATCATCCGCGGCGTCAACGTCTTCCCGTCCCAGCTGGAAGAGGAGATCGTGAAGTTCGAACACCTCTCCCCGCACTACCAGCTGGAGGTCAACCGCCGCGGTCATCTTGATTCACTTTCCGTGAAGGTGGAGCTCAAAGAGAGCAGTCTGACCCTGACCCACGAGCAGCGCTGCCAGGTGTGCCATCAGCTGCGCCATCGGATTAAATCGATGGTCGGGATCTCCACCGACGTGATGATTGTCAACTGCGGCAGTATCCCGCGCTCAGAGGGCAAAGCCTGTCGGGTGTTTGATTTGCGTAAAGTTGCGGCTAACGGTTGAGTTTCCCTCACCCCCTCAACCTAACCTTCTCCCCGGAGGGGAGAAGGGACGTTGTCTCCCTCTCCCTTTGGGAGAGGGCCGGGGTGAGGGGAATATGCTATGATTCATCCAGACCAAAAATAACAACAGAATGAATCACATGAATAAACTCGATGCCTTTATCCAGCACGCGGTTAGCTCGGTTCCCGTTAGCGGAACGTCGCTTATCTCCTCATTATACGGTGACGCGCTTTCACATCGCGGCGGCGAGATTTGGCTTGGCAGCCTCGCCGCCTTACTGGAAGGGATGGGATTTGGCGAGCGCTTTGTGCGCACTGCGCTGTTTCGTCTTAACAAAGAGGGCTGGCTGGATGTGTCGCGCATCGGACGACGCAGCTTTTACCGGCTGAGCGACAAAGGGCTGCGTTTGACCCGCCGCGCGGAGAGTAAAATCTACCGGTCTGAACTCCCCGCATGGGACGGCAAGTGGCTGTTGCTTCTCTCGGAAGGCCTGGATAAAACCACCCTTGCTGACGTCAAAAAACAGCTGATCTGGCAGGGTTTTGGCACCCTGGCTCCCAGCCTGATGGCCTCCCCGTCGCAGCATCTGGCGGATGTGCAGTCGCTTTTACACGACGCAGGCGTGGCGGAAAACGTCATCTTCTTCGAGGCCCATTCGCCGCTGGCGCTGTCCCGCGCGGCGCTGCGTGCCCGGGTCGAGGAGTGCTGGCAGTTGACCGAACAGAACGCGATGTACGAGACGTTTATCCACTCGTTCCGTCCTCTTCTGCCGCTGCTGAAAGAGGCCGCGCCGGACGAATTAACGCCGGAACGCTGCTTCCAGATCCAGCTGTTGCTGATCCATTTTTACCGTCGCGTGGTGCTGAAAGACCCGCTGTTGCCGGAGGAGTTATTGCCTGCACACTGGGCCGGACAAAGTGCGCGACAGCTGTGCATTAATATTTATCAGCGTGTGGCACCGGGGGCGCTGGCGTTTGTCAGCGAGAAAGGTGAAACCTCCGTCGGCGAACTGCCTGTGCCCGGCACGCTCTACTATCAACGCTTTGGTGGTCTTACTATCGTATAAGGAGTGGAGATGCCCGTTTATCAAATTGACGGTCTGACGCCGGTGGTGCCTGATGAGAGCTACGTTCACCCGACGGCAGTGCTCATCGGCGACGTGATCCTGGGCAAAGGCGTGTATGTTGGCCCGAATGCCAGCCTGCGCGGCGATTTTGGCCGGATTGTGGTGAAAGACGGCGCGAACATTCAGGATAACTGCGTCATGCACGGTTTCCCGGAGCAGGACACGGTGGTGGAAGAGGACGGACATATCGGCCACAGCGCGATTCTGCACGGCTGTATTATCCGCCGTAACGCTCTGGTAGGGATGAACGCAGTGGTCATGGACGGCGCGGTGATTGGCGAAAACAGCATTGTCGGCGCGGCGGCCTTTGTGAAAGCGAAAGCCGAGATGCCCGCCAACCATTTGATCATTGGCAGTCCGGCAAAAGCGATACGTGTGCTGAGCGAGCAGGAAATTGCCTGGAAGAAGCAGGGCACGCGTGAGTATCAGGTGCTGGTGGATCGCTGCAAGCTGACCCTGCATCAGGTCGAACCCCTGCGCGAAGTGGAGCCCGGTCGAAAACGTCTGGAGTTTGACGAGGATCTGCGACCAAAATCGGCGTCATGAAGGGGCGCGCACCTGCGGAAGTAAAGCAGCACATCGAAAAAGGCCCCGTCAGGGGCCTGTGCATGTTTACGCTGGCCTGATGCGTTGCACGAAATCAGAACCGGTATTGCAGACCGGCGGTAACGGTATAGTTTTTGTTGGAAATGCCCGCCGCATCACCGCCAATTGACCCGGATTCGCCCGTGTTAGTATCAATAATCTGCGTGCCGCCTTTGCCCTCTTTGTAACGGCTATACGCGAACTCGGCAAAGACTTTGGCGTGTGGCGTGACGTAATATCCTGCATCCACTGACGCACCATAATAGCGAGAGTCTGAAGTTTTCTCGCGGAAGGTCAGCTCGCGCATATAGTGCTCGTCGTTATCATGAGCGCGCACCCAGTCACTGAATTTAAACAGGCCATTAAATTCGAAATTATTAATACGATACTGCCCCACAAGCCCAATATAAGGCATTGAGAAGCGCTGGCTATAACCAATGCCGCGTTCGCCCGCCGGGAAATTCCCCGTGTTGGTACCGTTATCATAATTATAAGAGCCACCGGTGGCCGTCCAGCTAAAACGGGTTTCCTGATAACCGGCAGTCACGCCCGCTTTATAGCTTTCGCCCTGCAATATCCAGCCTTTTACATTGAGATCGTATTCATTGGCATAATTGACGTTAGTTGCCGGATGCGTCGAATGATCTGTCCAGCTGGATTGTCTTTCGTTCATCCAGTCATAGTCATCCATATGACCCGACCCGGATGCCAGCGAGGTCCAGCCGCGTGCGTTCAGGGTCAGGAAAGGGTACGCATCCCAGGAAATATCGCCTTTCAGGATAGCGACGTTTTTAATTTTCCAGTCCAGCTGGCTGATTTTTCTGCCTGTGACGTCGTCATACACCATTTCATGGGATTTCCCGCTGAGCATCCCGCCCGAGGCTGAAACGGTGACGCTGTCAGGTGAGAAATTCGGCGTAAATTGCGTTTCCCCTGCGTATACTGCGCCTGAAAAGGCGGCCATCATTGTCAGTAAAAGCGTATTTCTTGTCATTTTTATGTCCCTAATTAAAATTTAATAAATACCTTGCAATTAAATTTTAAAAGCCACGCAAATAACAATCAACTGCCAGTTTTAGTCATTATTCGCATTTGTGCTGTATATTCCTTTCACAAGAAACGTCCCTGAACGAGATAATATTGCCGTCCGGCCTCCGACAATTAGCGTGAATATCTTTAGCAGGATATTAATCAAAGTACGGTTTTAAAATGACTTCCGTCCAGTGCATAAAAGCTCTGACACGCTGCGATAAATTACGCCGATGGGCGACCACGAAAGCGGCATTAAGCGGTTCAGGAGGCAAATGGGGAAGCACTTCAACCAGCGCGCCGCGCTGGATATGGGGCGCCAGCGCGGAATACCCGCCCTGAATTAAGCCCAGACCCGCCAGCCCGGCTTCATGATAGGCCGGTACGCTGTTGACCCGCGCGGCGCCGGGTAACATCACGGACCGGTAGCCATCACCGTCCGGGTACTGCCAGCCATCAGGCCTGGCACCAAAATTTCGCATGTAATGCACCATTCGGTGCCCCTGACGAAGCAGGTCGTCGATCGTCTCGGGCACCCCGACGCGCTCCAGATAGCGTGGGCTGGCGGCGTTAATCATCCGTAACTGACCCAGCGGTCGGGCAATGAGGGTCTCATCAACAATGGGCCCAAAACGAATGACGCAGTCAAAGCCTTCCTGAACCAGATCGACTCGCCGGTCTGTGCTTGAAAGTTCTATTTCAAGTTCAGGATGCGCGTCCAGCAGTTGTGGCAGGGCGGGAATCACTACGCTTTGGGCCAACACTGCTGGCATATCGACGCGTAAACGTCCCCGCAGTGACATGCCGCCAGGCGCAAACATGGACTGCAGATCTTCAGCATCTGATAACAAATCCCGGGCGCGGGAATAAAAAGCCCGACCGTCTTCGGTCAGCTGTACCGCGCGGGTAGTCCGGTGCAACAGCGTCGTCCCGAGGTCATGCTCAAGCTCACGTACGACCGTTGAAACGCGGCCTTTCTTAATGCCCAGGCTTTCCGCCGCCTGAGTAAAGCTCTGCATTTCTGCGACGCGCGCAAAAATAGTCAGTGCATGCAGGTTTTTCATTGTTCACCTTCCGGGTAACAGTGCGTTATTTTTTGGGTGGTTTATCCCCTTATTGATGACTAATAGAGTGTCTTCATACCGCGTAACGCTGTCAAACAGGTTGATGCGCTTTACACCACCGGCAACAGTCCTCAGGAAGGATAAAGAAGATGAATAAAGGTTATTTAATCGCCCACGTGACCGTCACAGATCCTGCTGCCTATGCAGAATATGCGAACGCTGCCGGGGAAGCGCTGCAGGGGTTCAACCCCCGGGTCATCGTCTGGTCAGGGGAATATGAAAATCTCGAAGGGGAGGCGCATGAACGCCATGTCGTTTTAGAGTTTGATTCGTATGCTGAGGCCAAACGTTTTTATAACAGTCCCGGGTACGTGGCCGCCAGAAAGCTGCGCGCGGGGGCGGCAACCGGGACATTTGTTGTGGTTGAAGGGGCTTAATCCTGCGCCAGCGGCAGGAAGGTGTCAGCAAATATGTCCGGCTCATACCCGGCTGAGGTAAAGAGATGATGACGTGATTCATCAATGGCCTCGCGAAGGCGGGTGATGTCGACCCCCAGCACGTTGCCGTCTTGCTTCACGATTCGTCCGGCAATCATGACGGTATGGATGTTGCTGCGCTCTGCCGCATGGACCACCGTGCCAAATGCATTGCCGGACGGATAGAGGTTGAGATCGCCGGCGTTAATAAGCACCAGGTCGGCCTGTTTGCCCGGCGTCAGGCTGCCGATGCTCTCCTGTAACCCTGCACAGGCCGCACCATCGACGATGGCTGCTTTCAGGAGCTGTTGGGTATGAAGCGTATTTACGATGTGCGCTGAACCACAGCAGTGCTGCTGATGCATGCCCATGACGCGCTGGAGGTAAAAAGCCACGCGCATTTCCATAAACATGTCGCCGCTGTACGACGTTTCATTGTCAACGCTGAGGCCGGGGCTGATGCCGTGGCGCAGCGCGGACTGAAGGGCAAACATGCCGTCTTCAATCCCATAGTGCGCATCGGAACGGGGGCAGACGTTCACGCGTACGCCCGCGTCCCGCAGAATTTTCCATCCGTCGTCCGGCAGTGCGGTGCAGTGATTAAAAATATTGTCCGGTCCCAGAAGCCCCTGCTGATGCAGCGCCTCAAGCTGCGACGCCATTTCACCCCCAAAGAATTCGGTCACGATTGGCAACCCCAGCCTGCGGGCCTCCAGCCATCTCTCCGGTTCCAGCTGGGCCATGACCGCCAGCGAAACAAGACTTTCAGGGTTATTCTGGAAATACTTTTCTTGCAGGCGCTGCCAGTTACCGGGCCAGTGCGCGCGATCCCATTCTCCGGACACCGGTGCACCGGAAGCGTGTACGGCGCGGATCCCCGCATCCAGCAGGGCCTCAACGGCCGCGTCCGAATGCGCAGCGGTGCGGCTGTTATGGGAATTATCAATCACCGTGGTGATACCGGCATCAATACACCCCAGGGCGGTGAGCAGGTTGCCGATATAAATATCGGCAGGGCGATAATACCTGGCGAATGAGAAGTGCGTGGCGTTGCAGTAATCTTCAAGCGTTTTGGCGTCGGGGTTAATGCGGCGCAGTTGTCCCTCCCAGGCATGGCGATGGGTATCTACCAGGCCCGGCATGGCAATCATATGTGTGGCATCTATTAAGCGGGCGCCTTCTGCTGCCAGATTTTCACCAATGGCGACGATCTTTGCGCCTTCGATAAGGATATCGCCGCGCTCAAAATTACCCACCCTGTCATCCATGCTGAGCAGGGTTGCGCCCTTAATCAACGTGGCGGGTGGGGTTATGCTCTGATTGTTAATCATATTTCTCAGGTAATCGCTCATCTTCTTGTCCTTTGTCTCTTCATGGGTGAGAAATTACGCCACCCGATTACGGCGAAAAAGATGCTTAACGTGTTTTCATTATTCATAATCTACGAAGAATAATGTGAGCGACGGTCGGGGGAGAAAAAATGGATCGTATTCAGGCAATGCAGATCTTCATGCGGGTAGCGCAGGCCGGAAGCTTTGTCCGCGCAGCCGAAACGCTTTCTCTGCCTTCGTCAACGGTCACCAGCAGCATAAAAAATCTGGAGAATTACCTCCAGGTGCGCCTGCTTAACAGAACGACAAGGCGGGTGAGCCTCACCGCTGAAGGTGTGCAGTATCTGGCGCAATGCCAGGAAATACTGGCGTTAATCGATCATGCGGAAACGAGCCTGACGGCGTCAGTCCGGCGCCCGCAGGGACGCTTGCGGGTGGATATGCCGGGCGGGATCGCGGATTTCATCGTGATGCCCCACCTGAAAGATTTTTACCGGCTTTATCCGGATATCTACCTGATGTTGGGCGTCAACGATCGGCAGGTTGATCTGGTGCAGGAGGGGGTGGACTGTGTGATCCGAACGGGGGATCTGAATAGCTCGACTCTTGTTGCCCGTCCTCTGGGCCGGTTTCGCTGGGTGACCTGTGCCTCACCGGACTATCTCAGGAAGTTCGGTATTCCCCGCTCGCCAGACGACTTATCACAGCATCGGGCGATACACTATTTTTCCGATCAGACCCGACGGGCGGATGCGTTACGCTTTGTCCGCGGGACAGAGACCGTCTCCATCCCTGTCCGCGGCGAAGCGGCCGTAAATGCCACCGGGCTTTATATCAACATGTGCCTTGAAGGTTTCGGGCTGGCGCAGCTGGCTGAGAGTATTGTCTCAGCGCATCTGCGGGAGGGAAGGCTGGTTGAGGTTCTGGCTGACTGGCAACCGCCTTCGGTGCCCGTTACGTTGCTTTATCCCCATCAGCGTTTTCTCTCTCCCGCAGTGCGTGCTTTTGCAGACTGGATTGCCGGGCTTATCCCGAACGCCAGCCCGGCACCGTCAGGCGGCGGGCTTGATCCGAAACCAGATCGCATACATCGCAGGCAGGAAGACGAGGGTAATAATGGTTCCCCCTAGCGTTCCGCCAATCAGCGTGTAGGCCAGCGTTCCCCAGAACACGGAGTGCGTCAGGGGAATGAACGCCAGCACGGCGGCCATGGCCGTCAGTAAGACCGGCCTCGCGCGCTGTACGGTCGCCTCAACCACGGCGTGGAACGGTTCGAGACCGTCCTTCTGGTTGTGATCGATTTGACCAATGAGTATCAGCGTATTTCGCATCAGGATCCCCGAAAGCGCGATCAGGCCGACGAGGGCATTGATGCCAAACGGCTGATTGAAAAGCAGCAGCGTAGGAACCACACCAATAAGCCCCAGCGGTGCGGTCAGGAATACCATGACCATGGCCGAGAGTGAACGCACCTGCAGAATGATTATCAGCAGCGTCAGGGCAATCATGATGGGGAACAGCGGGGCCATGGCCTGGGTGGCTTTGCCGGATTCCTCAATCGATCCCGCCATTTCGATGCGATAGCCAGGTGGAAGCGAATCAACAATGGGTTGCAGCTGTTTCATGATGGCGGTTGACACATCCGGGGGCTGAAGGTTTTCGGCAATGTCTCCCCGCACGGTAATCGTGGGCGTACGATCGCGACGGCGCAACAGCGGATCTTCCATTCGGATCTCAATCTCCCCGATTTGTGACAGCGGAACGCGTTGCCCGGCGTTACCCACCAGGGTAAAGCCCTCTATCTTCGCCGGATCAAGGCGGATATCACCCGCGGCGCGGCCCGTAACCTGTACCGAACGAATATCTTCCCGCACGGAGGTGATGGGAACGCCCGACAGCAGGAACTGAAGCTGCTGGGCAACGGCGTTCGACGTTAAACCGGTAGCCTGCAGGCGGTTCTGATCGAGGGTGAAATGCAGGGTCGGTACGCGTGAACCCCAGTCGGTATTGACGGTCCTCATCATCGGACTGGCCTGCAGCACACCTTTAACGTTCTCTGCAATGTCACGCAGTTTATTGACATCCGGTCCCATTACACGCCAGGCGACCGGGAAGGGAGAATAAGGCCCGAACACCAGCTGCGTGACCCGCACGCGTGCCTCCGGAGCCAGCCCGCGGGCTACCGCTTCGCGAAGGCGGAACTTAAGCGCCTCGCGTGACTTCTCGCTGTCCGTCATGACGACAACCTTCGCGAAAGAGGGATCGGGCAACTCAGGGGCCATCGCCAGATAAAAACGCGGCGAACCCTGGCCAATGTAGGCGGTGACGATGCTGGCTTCAGGCTGTTTGCGCAGCCACGCTTCGATTTTCGCGGTGGCGGCGCTGGTTTGCTCAATCGATGTGCCATACGGCATCTGCACTTCCACCAGCACCTCGGGGCGGTCGGACGTCGGGAAAAACTGTTTCTTAACCAGCCCCATCCCCAGTACTGCGAGGGTGAAGATGGCCACGACGGACGCGGCGACGATCCATTTTCGGGCGATCACGCGGCTCAGGGTATGACGAAAACGGTTATAGCGCGGGGTGTCATAGATGGCGGCATGACCGCCTTCGACTTTTGCGATGTCCGGCAGAATTTTGACGCCCAGATAAGGGGTGAACACCACCGCCACAAACCACGAAGCTATCAGGGCGAGGCCGACTACCCAGAACATATTGCTGGTGTACTCCCCGGCGGTTGACTGCGCAAAACCATTCGGCATAAACCCGATGGCTGTCACCAGGGTTCCGGCCAGCATTGGCGCGGCGGTATGGCTCCAGGCGTAGGCGGAGGCTTTGATTCTGTCGTAGCCTTCCTCCATTTTTACCACCATCATTTCGATGGCGATAATCGCATCATCAACCAGTAAGCCGAGGGCGAGAATAAGGGAGCCCAGGGTAACGCGGTCGAAGTTTATACCGGAGGCTTCCATCACGACAAAAACGACCGCCAGCGTCAGCGGCACTGCCGCCGCGACAACGATGCCCACGCGCCACCCCATACTGACAAAACACACCACCATCACCACCAGCAGGGCGACGAAGAACTTGATCATGAACTCATCGACCGACGAGCGGATATTCACCGACTGATCGGTGACTTTCGTCAGGGTCATCCCCAGAGGCATATGGGCATTGATGTTTGCCGTTTCAGCATCCAGGGCTTTACCCAGCGCCAGGCCGTTCCAGCCTTCACGCATGACAATACCGAGCAGGAGGGTGGGTTCTTGCTGGTTACGGATCTGCAGGGTCGGTGGATCTTCATAGCCCCGTTCAACCGTTGCCACGTCGGACAGCCGGAGCGTTTTGCCCTGCGCGATAAGGGGCGTATCGCGGATCTTCTGCAATTTATCGAAAGCGCCGTCGAGGCGGATAAAGATTTGCGCCCCGCGCGTTTCAATCGAGCCCGCCGCGGTTAATGCGTTCTGGCTGTTGAGCGTGGTGAAAATATCCTGCGGCGAGAGTCCCAGTGTTGCCAGACGGTCATGCGAGAAGGAGATGTAAATCCGCTCGGCCTGTTCCCCGATGATGTTCACTTTCTTTACGCCCGGAACGTGCAAAAGCTGCTGGCGCAGGGCTTCGGCGTCACGCACTAACAGACGCTGTGGTTCGCCTTTCGCTTTCAGTGCAAAAAGGGCAAAGGTGACATCGGAAAACTCATCATTGATCATCGGCCCCATAACGCCTGCCGGAAGGTTTTTGGTTTCATCCCCCAGTTTCTTTCGCGCCTGGTAAAACTCTTCCTGAACCTGAGAAGGCGGGGTTTTGTCCTGCAATGACAACGTGATAAACGCCATACCGGGGCGGGTATACGTTTCCGTACGGTCATACCATTTGAGCTCCTGCAGACGTTTTTCCAGCGGCTCGGCGACCTGATCCTGAATTTCCTGTGCGCTTGCCCCGGGCCAGACGGTGATAACCGTCATTTGCTTAACCGTGAAGGGCGGATCTTCCGCGCGGCCAAGGCCAAAAAACGAGAAAATACCGGCAAGGGTAACCAGAATAATCAAGAACAGCGTGACCGAGCGCTCGCGTACCGCAAGCGCTGACAGGTTGAAACGACCTCCACTCATGGTGCCATCCCCGCCTGAGTGGCATCGCGCTGTTCCGCCAGCCGGACCGCTTCGCCTTCGTGCAGAAGATGGACACCTAACGCAACAATCTTTTCTCCGGGCTGCACGCCGCCGGTTACTCTGGCGATATCATCCCCTACGCTAAGCACCCTGACAGGCTGCCAGACGACTTTTGTCGGCTGAGCGGAAATACGCCAGACGCCAGGCCCTTTCCCCGCATCGTAGAGAGACGCCAGAGGAACCTGCATCACCCGGCTGTCGCCTTTGCCGTGTTCGATGCTCAGCGTCACGGTCGCCCCCAGCGGCGCGTTCGCCAGCGCGCCATCCAGCACGTATCGGGCCTCAAAGGTACGGGTGGTCGCATCGGCTGAATCAGACAGCAGGCGCAGCTTCGCGCTAACGGGCTGCTTTTCGTTACCGTAGAGCGTTGCCAGGGCTGTACTTCCTACGGCAGGGCGCAGGGTTTCCGGCAACTGGACCAGCGCCTCGCGCTGCCCCGCGCGGGCCAGACGGATCACCGCCTGCCCGGCGCTGACCACCTGTCCGGGCTCGGCAAGCGTCTCCATCACCACGCCGTCTGAATCGGCAAGTAGCACGGCATAACCGGTAGCGTTTTGCGCCACGCCTGCCTGTGCCCGGGCAGCGCTGAGCTCCGCTCTGGCGCTGTCGGCTGCGGCTTTAATCTGGTCGTACTCTGACGCCGACACTGCACCGGATGCCACAAGGCCGCGATAACGCGCCTCATCGCTGGACGCTTTACGTGCGCGCGCCTGGGCAGCATCCACCGCTCGCTGCTGGGCCTGCGCCTGTAATTTCAGATCAACAGGATCCAGACGCATTAAAGGCTGGCCCTGCTTAACGGTTTGACCCGTATCGACAAGACGTTCGAGAATTTTGCCCTGCACCCTGAAGCCTAAATCACTTTGCGTTCTTGCCACCACCACGCCGGTAAAGGCGCGTGACGTCTCGTTCGCAGGGATCACGGACGCAGACCTGACAAGCGGTGGCTGCGTGCGCGGATCGTCACTGGCGTGGTTATCGCCGCATGCCACCAGGGCAAACGGCAGGAGGCATACGGCAAGGCGGGCTGAATGAAGCCTGAGCATGGGAACCCTTATTACATTAACAGGACGGTATCCGCATTCTCATTCTAGTGACCAATAAAGTCAATGGTCACTAATCAGGGGGCGAGGCTTCGCAAAATCAGAGAGGAGAGGACAACCGCCGCGGTCGGGGCGGCTTCGAGGTTGTACTGCAGCTGAACAGGGTTAATGAAAGGGCACATCACCATATAGATCGCCAGTGTAGCTTCGTCCAGAGGGGTTTTTCTCTCGAACTCACCGGCTTTTCTGCCCTCGACAACAATGCTCTCAATCAGTTTCAGCAGACGTTCGGAATACCTTTCGGTTGAAGGCCACTTGTCCCGCGCGGCAACGGCGGCGATGTCGTAGAGTTTACGCTCATGGAAAAACAGTTCACTTCCCGCCTCGGTGAGCGCCCTGAACAGACGACGCAGCTTTTCGCTTGCGGATGGCGCATCAGCGATGGCTGCATTGACCGCCGCCATGATCATATCAAGACGGTTCGCGCAGATGACCTCGCCGATTGCCTGCTTGGAATCAAAAAACTTATAGATATAGGCTTTTGAAAAACCGATGGCTTTGGCAAGTTCAGCGACGGTGGTTTTTTCATAGCCGTAATGGCCGAAATGCTCATACGCAGCTTCGACGATTTGCTCTCGGACCGTGTGATCGAGTGGACCACGTGTGGATGGGGTGTTCATGTCTTTAGTCATTATTTCAGCTTAGCGTGACAGGCTCCGATTGACAACGTGTGACCATTTGGTTATTAGGTCACATGTTTGAGTGGGCAGATGGCACATGCACAGTCGTCTGTGGAACCCGAGGGATAATACTCGTTAGCCCTGAGCCGTTAAGACTGCATCATCAACCAGGTCGGCTAAGTGTATCACTGTTTTTCGCGGGATATTGTCAGTCTTTGCGAGAGGTTGCGCGCGTTTCAGTGCAATTGCGCGGCACTGAAACGTCACGCTTTGACCTGAACGGGATTATGCGTCTGAGCGCGTCCCCTGACCGGCGGGCTTAGGTCGTAATACTTTTTCAGCAATGATCGCCAGACGTCGGCGGGTGACAAACCGGTGTAACTGGCCCAGCAGCCAGTTGCCGCAGCCGGGGATCAGCGTATTGCGTTGCGTATCCACGGCCCGTAACGCCAGCGCGACCACGTTCTGCGCTGGCATTCTTTTGCCCACTGACGCTTCCTCGGCGTTCACCACCTCAAAAAAGGCGGTATCCGTTGCGCCGGGGCAAAGCGCCAGCACGCGGATGCCGTGAGCGCGGTATTCTCCCCACAGCGCGTTCGAAAAGGAGAGTAAAAATGCCTTTGTTGCCCCATAAATTGCCATATACGGATCCGGTTGCATGGCAGCGGTTGAGGCCACGTTAATCATCACGCCTGAACCTTTACGCAGCATCGCGGGCAGCAGGGCGTGCGCGAGCGCCACGGGGGCAACGCAGTTGACGTTGATCTCTTCACGCTGGCGCGCCAGAGATAGTTTTTCAAATCGCCCGTAGGTGGCAAACCCCGCGCTATTAATCAAAATATCGGGATAAAGCCGTAACGCTTCCAGCCGTTCCACAATGTGGGTAATGGCCTCAGGCAGCGTTAAGTCCTGCACGATAACGGTGAGTGATACGCCGTGCGTTTTGTGTAGCTCAGCCGCAAGCGCCTGCAGCGTTGCCTCGGAGCGGGCAACCAGGATCAACCCCACGCCACGGGCCGCGAGCTGGCGGGCGAACTCCCGTCCGATGCCCGAGGATGCACCGGTAACCAGTGCTGTTTTTCCTGTATAATCAAAAGAATTCATAACATAAATCCCGTTTTCCCTGTCTGTGCGGCACAGGATAAACCGTGTACTCAGGTACACGGTCAAGCGTGATTTTTACAAGGTGAGAACGACGCGATGAGGATCGGCGAGCTGTGTGCCAGAACTGGGTTATCGAAAGAGACGGTGCGTTATTATGAAAGGGCGGGCCTGCTGGAAAAAATTCCGCAGCCAAACGGCAGTAATAACTACAAAGTCTACTCGGCTGTGGATTTACAACGGCTGAAGCTGATCGGGCATGCCAAAATGCTGGGGTTTACCCTTGCTGAAATCGCCGATGTTCTGGCGGTCTGGGTTGATGACCGCTTTACCGCGGAGGAAAAACAGGCCGCTTTGCGGCGCAAACTGGCGCAACTGGCGGAGAAAGAAGCGGCGCTGAATGAACTTCGGACCCGCTTGACCGATGCCCTTCATAAAGTCGGTCAGCCGTGTGTTGATGTATTTTAACCGGCCGACGGGGGCCGTTTAACGCAACCGGTGGCTTCACGACGTCATCAGCTCACCGCGTTCAGTCTTTTTAAGCCAGTCGATAAAAAACTGGCTAAATGCGGTGACCTGAAGCGGCTGGAGTTTCCGTTGCGGGTAGACAAACTGTAGCCCGACATCTTTGCGATCAAACCGGCTAAAGCCGGTGAAGCTCCCGGCAAGCAACACTTTCAGCCTACCTTTCTCGACATCGTCCTTCACGTCCCACCACGATTTGCCCGCAATGCCAGCCCCGTCGAGGGCCCACTGACGAAGCAGCGCTCCGTCATCACAGACCATGGCAGGCTCTACGCGAACGACGCGCTCTTTACCCTCAACCTCAAACCGCCATTCATTCATCACCACCCCTTGCGACTCCAGCGCCAGACAGCGGTGGTCCGTCAGCGCGTCACAGGAGGCAGGGATACCCTGGTCGCTAAGATACGCTGCTGACGCGACCAGCACCCGGTGATTGGGACGGATATTTCTGACCACCAGGCTGCTGTCCGGCAGGTTGCCGAAGCGAATGCTCATATCCAGCCGGTTAGCGACCAGATCCTCTACGTGTTCTCTTAAGTAAATGAAAAATTTGATTTCCGGATGCAGGCGGGAAAATGCCATGACGGCGGGGCTGAGATACTGCCTGCCAAAGTCAGAGGGGGCGGAAAGACGAATGTTGCCGCTGAGCACACCCTCTTTTTGTGCCAGTAACGACTCGGCATGATGCATCTCTTCCAGCACGCGCAGTGCAGCATGGTAAAACTCTTCGCCCGCCCGGGTGAGGGAGATAGCCCGCGTGGAACGGTGAAACAGGCGCGTCTGGTAGCGTTCTTCAATCGCTTTGAGGCGGGCGGTCATGGTAGCCGGGGAAAGTGACAGGCGGCGGCCAGCGGCGGAAAGCCCGCCAGCCTCGGCCACTTCAACCAGCAGCGCCATATCTTCGAGTTTACCCATTATTCATATTTTCCGAAAAGTGCATCTGATTTTAGTGTAATTATCAAAATCAGATGCCGCCTGTAAAGTGATTTCATCGTAACCACAAGGGACGTCCAGATGAACCAGACCTCACTTTTTGAACGCTACAGGTTAGGGGATCTCAACCTGAAAAATCGCATCGTCATGGCACCAATGACCCGTGCCCGCGCTCTTCAGCCGGGAAATATTCCCTCGACGCTGATGGCTGAATATTACCGACAGCGGGCCAGTGCGGGCTTAATCATCACCGAAGCCACGCAGATTTCGCCTCAGGGCCAGGGCTATTCATGGACTCCGGGGATCCATACGCCAGAGCAGGTTGCGGGGTGGCAACTCACTACCGGCGCGGTCCACCAGGCGGGAGGGGTGATTTTTTCCCAGCTCTGGCACGTGGGGCGGATGTCTCATGCCCGTTTTCACGAAGACGGACTGCCCGTCGCGCCCTCCGCGCTGGCACCCGATGCGAAAGTATGGGTGGTGAATGAACATGGCGAAGGTCAAATGGTTGACTGCCCGACGCCACGCGTGCTGTCGCGAAAAGAGATCGCGCTCGTCGTCGATCAGTACCGACAGGCGGCGCTCAATGCCGTTCAGGCCGGGTTTGATGGCGTGGAGGTGCACGGCGGAAACGGCTATCTGATTGATCAGTTCCTGAGATCCACGTCAAACATCCGCACGGATGAGTATGGCGGCAGTCTCGTGAACCGGATCCGCTTCGCGCAGGAGGTGCTCGATGCCATTGCAGAGGCCATTGGCGCTGAGCGCACCGGTATCCGGCTTTCGCCGTTTATTACACAGCGGGGAATGAACGATCCGCAGGTGATCGAAGCCATTCTCGCCCTCGCGGCCTGGTGCCAGCAACGAGGCATTGCGTTTATTCACCTGGCGGAAGCCGACTGGGATGATGCGCCACAGGTTCCGGAAAGTTTCCGCAAAAAACTGCGCGAAACATTCCGTGGCACCCTGATCGTGGCGGGAAATTATACCCCTGAAAAGGCGGAAAAAATCCTCGCAGCAGGGTATGCCGATTTGATTGCGTTTGGACGCCCGTTTATTGCCAACCCCGATTTACCACAGCGGCTGGCGCATCACTGGCCGCTGAATGACATCAGCGATCCCGCCACGCTCTTTGGTGGTGCGGCGGTGGGGTATACCGATTACCCCACCTACAACCTGTGTGAGGAAAAATGATGACCCGTAAAACGTTAATTATTGGCGGCGCGTCCGGTATTGGTTTTGCTGTAGCCCGTGCCCTGGCAGCACGCGGCGACGACATTATTCTCGCGGGACGCAATAAAGAGAAACTGAACGCTGCCCGCGCGCGGCTCAGTCCATCTCCCGCCTCTGTTGAGACCCTCGTCCTCGATATTAGCAATGAAGCAGAGGTGATCGCGTTAAGCGAAACGCTGGGTGAGGTCGACAATATTATTGTCACGGCCGGCTCTCAGGCACCGGGAGGGCCGCTTTCCACCCTCGACCCTGGCGCGGCGAGACTGGCTTTTGATACCAAATTTTGGGGTAGCATGCATGTCGCCAGGTATCTGAGCGGGAATATTTCGCCCCGCGGTACGCTGACGCTGACCAGCGGATTTGTTGCACGCCGCGTGGTAGCCGGTGCCATAGTCAAAACCACCATGAACGCCGCCATCGAGGCGGCAACAAAAGTGCTGGCAAAAGAGCTTTCACCGCGTCGCGTAAACGTCATCAGCCCGGGTCTGACCGATACCGAAGCCCACGCCGGGATGGATGCGGCTGCGCGGGAAAAAATGCTGACTGTTGCAGCGCAAACGCTGCCCGCTAAAGCGTGGGGACGAGCGGAAGACGTTGCTCAGGGCTATCTCTTTGCCATCGATAATGCCTTTGTTACGGGCTCGGTGCTTGATATTGAGGGCGGGGCATTACTTAACTGACCCCGTGTTGATCCGAATTGATTCCGGCAGTGAACATGCTGGCGGAAAACGTAATCTCAGGTTGTAAGCGTTTATGCAATATTCAACATATGCACGTCCAGCTGTGCTGGCGTTAATTCTGGCTGGCGTATCCGGTGTGGCTTATTCGGCCCAGAGCGACCGGGTGAAACCGAATCTTCTTATCGTGGATAACACGCTGTCGCAAACGCAATTAACGGCGAGCGAACATGCGGCCGTTACGTATGCCACGTTCTGGGATACCGGCAAAGAGTCTCTGGCACGGGAAGCGCTGGCGGTTAATTTTGTGGATAAAACCCCACCGGAAGGCCGTAAACAGGGGCCAGAGGGCGCCATTATGGCCTCGAGGGCATTTCGCACCGCGGTGCCGGATTTACGCTGCGAGGTGGAACAAATGATCGTTACGGGTAATCGTGTCGTGTCCCATTTGCATTTCCACGGTCATTTCAGCGGGACATTTGGCAAAATAAAAGGGCAGGGTCAGACCGTGGATTTTATCGCGACGGATATCTATGAGATCGGCAACGGTAAAATAGTGTCCAACTGGCATATTGAAGATAACCTGACGCTGATGAAACAGTTGGGTGTGATTTAAATAATAGTCTGCCTCTTTTTCATGGTGTAAAAGATAAGCCCGCCCGGGTAACCGAAAGGTTACCCGGAGCGTATGACCCCCCGTAATGGCGAAGCATGATCCTGACGAAACCTACAGCCCCAGGTCGCTCAGTGAAGGGTGGTCATCAGGACGTCTGCCCAGCGGCCAGTGAAACAGGCGCTCAGACGCTTTTATCGGCACATCGTTGATGCAGGCGAAGCGGCGCTTCATCAGACCATCCGGCTCGAATTCCCAGTTTTCATTACCGTAAGAACGATACCAGTTGCCCGAATCATCATGCCATTCATAGGCATAGCGCACGGCGATACGGTTTTCCGTAAATGCCCACAGCTCTTTGATCAGACGATAATCCAGCTCTTTTTTCCATTTGCGCTCCAGGAATGCCTGCGCTTCCTGACGGTTAGTGGCAAACTCCGCGCGGTTTCGCCACTGGGTATCGAGCGAATAGGCAAGTGCGATTTTGGCCGGGTCGCGACTGTTCCAGCCATCTTCTGCCAGTCTGACTTTTTCGATGGCACTTTCACGCGTAAAAGGCGGTAAAGGGGGGCGTGTGTTCATTTCGGCTACCTCTGGTTGGTATCAGGTAGACAGGTCTGTCTACTGGTGTTAATCTAAGCCTGAAAAATAACGCTGTCAACCTGTCAATTGAGGCCGTCGATCTGTGAACAGAGTCAACTTGAATAACGATAAAACAATCAGTGTGAGGGAAAAAATCTTGCTGACCGCGCACGATCTGTTTTATTCCAGCGGATTTAAAGCAACGGGCGTGGATACCATTATCAAGCAGGCTAAAGTCACGAAAGTGACGTTTTATCGCCATTTTCCGGGAAAAAGTTTACTGATTGTTGCCTATCTCCACTATCGACACGAAATATGGATTGACTGGTTTGAAAGCACGCTGCGTCGACATCTTGCTGCGGGTAAAACCCCGGCCAGTGCATTATCTGACACGCTGTATGAATGGTTTATTTCGGCGTTATTCCATGGGTGCGCCTTTATTAATGCCAGCGCAGAAGCAAAATCTGAAGAAAATGAAGGCGAAATAAAAGATATTTGCCGCAATCATAAAACCGAAACAAAGGCAAAAATAGCGTCCCTGACCGGCATAACCGATGAGAAAACCGTTAATGAAATCATGATGCTGATCGACGGTGCGATTATTCATGCGCAAATGGGGATCGCAGCGGATGAGGTCATAAGCTCATTGAAAAAGGGAGTAGAACGGCTAACAGAAAACGCCGCCTGAACCGGGGCACGATCGGCCGTCGACGAAATACGCTTAGCATGGAAGGGCTGGCGCTGAGCCTGGCAGTGAATGCCAGGCTCCTGCCTTTAGTCATCATCTTCTGCCCGTTCCGCCAGCGCCAGCGAGCTGGCACTGGCCGGATCAAACAGGGAAATACTCTCGATCTGATTCAGCATGATCACCTTTCTGAAGTCCATTGCGCTTCCGGGTTCTGAATCCAGAGTAATGTCGTGGCGGGCATACCATTTGCTGTAATTATTTTCGATGCAAATCCGCATTGTCTTTTCATCGCGGTAGCCGCTTAGCATGGGGATCAGCACGATATTGGCGGTTTTTTCATACTCGAGCGTTGCGGTGTGGATCATGCCGACATAAATCCGTCTCGAGCGCAGCGTCACCTGCGCCAGCTCCCCTTGCTCCATACACTGATACAGCAGTTGTTCGATACCGCTCGACTGCGCGAGACGTTTGTAGAGCTTCTTCCTGCCTTCACCGTCCAGCCTGGCGCTGCCTGCCCAGTTAGAACGATAAAGGCAAAACAGGATGGCGAAGGCCAGCATGACGACAACCGGCGCCTGAATACCTAAAAAGCTCCAGTTCATAAAATCTATTTGCCAGTCGGCATAGGTCTGCGCCGTGAAGTGGAAGGTGTTGTCGGCGGCAGAAAGTGCATAGAGCAACAGCCAGAGCAGCCCCGTGGCGATCACCCCTTGCAGAACGAAGATACAGCCATACAGGGCAACGAGAAAATAGACATCCCAGCCGAAAGATCGCTTGATTTTAAAACGGGTCGACAGGTCACGGCTGGTGTACCAGTACCCACAGACCATCAGCACCATAAAGATAGCCGTTCCCATATCAGGCCCTCTTCAGCGCGTTAACATGACGCAGGAAATCCTGTCGCACCTCGTTGCTCTTGTAGTTCACCGAGGCGTTCCCGTCCTGGTCGATGATGATGCGATCGCCATCCTCCACGGCTTCGATAATTTCCTGCTGGCTCATCACCTGGAGCAATGATTCCGGACTGGAGAAAAGTGACAGAAAGAAACGTTTCATCGCGGGTTTCCTCATCCTTATGATTAAAAAGGATAAGTCTGGAAGAAGAAGGGGAAATTCGCCTTAAGGTAAAACTGAAAAGCAAAACGGGTAACAGGTGTGTCAGAAAATGTTCTGAAAAAAGCATCGGCAAAAAATGTGTAACTTTTTGAAAATTAATATAAATAAAAAATAGTTTTACACAAACTTGGACAAGTAACGTTAATTGTGTAAGTTTTAATTATGCGATTACGCCACGTTGTTTACCGCCAGGATGTGACCCATGAGCACTTTGCCCTCTGTCGTGAGTCGGTTTGTTGAGTACTACACCGCACTGGATAGCCAGCCGCCCTCAGCGCTGGTCGGGCTTTATCATTCGGATGCCACGCTTATCGATCCGTTCGGCGAGCATGACGGGATTTTCGCGCTCCAGCGCTATTTCACCCATCTGCTGGCCAATGTTGAAAATTGCCGTTTTACCATTGATCCTCCGCTGTTTGGTGACCGCCGTTTCGTTGTCACGTGGATTATGCACTGGTCGCATCCGCGCATTGCCGGAGGCGAGCCGCTCGACCTGCCGGGATGTTCGGTGGTGGAGACCGAACATGGGTTGATTACTCGGCAGCGTGACTATTACGACGCCGGAGAGATGATCTACGAGCACCTTCCGCTGCTCGGTTGGGCAGTGCGCGGCGTGAAGCGGAGGGTGAACGCATGAGCACGGTTCTGATTACCGGAGCAAGTTCGGGCATCGGCGCCGGGCTGGCGAAATCCTTCGCTGCTGACGGCCACACGGTTATCGCCTGCGGGCGCGATCCGGCGCGTCTGGACGCCCTGCATCAGCACAGCCCCACTATCACGGTTCGCCTGTTCGATATGACAGACAGGGACGCCTGTCGCCAGGCGCTGACGGGCTGCTATGCCGACCTGGTTATTCTCTGCGCCGGTACCTGCGAATACCTTGAGCAGGGCGTGGTGGATGCAGCGCTGGTAGAGCGGGTGATGACCACCAATTTCCTCGGGCCAGTGAACTGTCTGGCCGCGTTACAGCCGCAGCTGGTTTCAGGCAACCGCGTGGTGCTGGTCAGCTCCATGGCGCACTGGCTGACGTTCCCGCGCGCAGAGGCTTACGGCGCGTCCAAAGCGGCGTTGAGCTGGTTTGCCGACAGTCTGCGGCTCGACTGGGAGCCGAAAGGGGTCGCCGTGACGGTGGTATTCCCGGGCTTCGTTGATACGCCGCTGACGCGAAAAAATGACTTTGCCATGCCGGGCAGGGTGAGCGTTGAGGAGGCCGTTCAGGCCATTCGGACCGGGCTGGCGAAAGGGAAAATGCAAATTGCGTTTCCGGTGGGGTTTGGCCTTATCTTGCGGTTGCTTTCAGGGCTTCCCGCATTTCTTCAGCGCACACTGCTGCGCAGGATGGTGCGTTCATGAAGATTGCCATTATCGGCAGCGGCATCGCCGGGTTGACCTGTGCCTGGCGTCTTGCCGGTCATCATGAGGTGACGCTGTTCGAAGCGGGGGCCACTCCCGGCGGTCATACCGCGACGGTTGACGTGCCGACGCCACAGGGCACTTTCGCCATCGATACCGGTTTTATCGTCTACAACGACCGTACCTACCCACGATTTATGGGCCTGCTGAGCGAGCTGGGTATCAGTGGGCAAAAGACGCAGATGAGCTTTTCGGTGCATAACCCGCAAACCGGGCTGGAGTACAACGGACACACCCTGACCTCGTTATTTGCCCAGCGTCGAAACCTGGTGAACCCGTCGTTCTGGCGGCTGCTCGGGGAGATTGTCCGCTTTAATCGCCTGGCGAAACAGGCGCTGGAGAGCGAGCCAGATCCGCACGCGACGCTGCAGACGTTTCTGGACAGGCACCGCTTTACGCCGTTTTTCGCGCGTCACTACATTCTGCCGATGGGGGCGGCCATCTGGTCATCGTCGTTGCAGGAGATGAAACGTTTTCCGTTGCCGCTCTTTTTGCGTTTCTTTGACAATCACGGCCTGCTGGATGTGACGCATCGTCCGCAGTGGTACGTCGTACCCGGAGGTTCGCGGGAATACATCCGCGCCATGCTGGATAAACTCGGTGACCGCCTGACGCTACACCTCAACGCCCCGGTGCAGCGGGTGATTCGTCAGCAGAATGGGGTAACGATCCAGCTCGACAACGCGAGCCACAGCGTTGATCAGGTGATTTTTGCCTGTCACTCCGGGCAGGCGCTGGCGATGCTTGACGCGCCGAGCGCGGCTGAGCAGGACGTGCTGGGCGATATCGGCTGGCAGCGTAATGAGGTGGTGCTTCACAGCGATCCGCGCTGGCTACCGGTACGTCAGCGTGCCTGGGCGAGCTGGAACTACCGTCTGAGCCAGCAGGATCAGGCCAGCGCCTGCGTCACCTACAACATGAATATTTTGCAGGGGTTGCCTGCGGGTAGCCCGCTGTTCTGCGTCACCCTTAATCCGGACATCCCCGTGGATGAACGCTTCGTTCTGAAACGCTTTGTCTATGAACACCCGCTGTTTAACCCCAAAAGCTGGCGTGCACAGGCGCGTCGCGGTGAGATTAACGGCCACCAGCGTAGCTGGTTCTGCGGCGCTTACTGGTACAACGGCTTTCATGAAGATGGCGTGCGCAGTGCGCTGGACGTGGTGAATGCGATAGCCGCCGGGGAGGGGAACTGAAATGAACAGCTGCCTCTATCACGGTGTCTTACGCCATCGTCGCTTCCGGCCGAAAGCGCACCAGTTCCGCTACAGCGTCTTTATGGCCTGGCTCGATCTCGATGAGCTGGAGACGTTGCCCGCGGTCGGGGTCCGTCGCAATCGTGTTGCCGCCGCTTCGTTCCATGATGCGGATTATCCGCTGGGCACGCCGCTTAAAGAGAACGTCCTCACCAGGCTTGAAAGCCTGACCGGAGAACGGCCGCAGGGGCGGGTTATGCTCCTGACGCAGCTGCGCTACTTCGGATTCCATTTTAATCCGGTCAACTTTTACTACTGCTATGACCGGGCGGAGACGCTGCGCTGGGTGCTGGCGGAAGTTCGCAATACCCCTTGGAATGAGCGTCATTACTACGCGGTGAATGGGCAGGATGCGCGTCCCACAGAAAAAGCGTTTCATGTTTCCCCTTTTAACCCGATGGACATGGTTTACCACTGGCGCTTTAACCCGCCTGACGACTCGTTGCATATGCACATTGAAAACCATCAGGAAGCGAAGGTGTTTGACGCCACGCTGGCGCTACGACGGAAGCCGCTTACCCGGGCGGCACTGCGGTCGCTGCTGCTGCGCATTCCACTGATGACCCTCAAAACCGTTTTCGCTATTTACTGGCAGGCGCTGCGGCTGTGGCTCAAGCGCGTGCCGCTGTATAACCATCCCGTCAGCAGGAGTGAACGCTCATGACCGATCCCGTCTTTGCGCTTGAACCCGATATCCCGCGCAACGTCCGCATCGCGCGCTGGCTGCTGTTTCGTCTGTTAAGCGGTATCCGCGGCGGCTCGCTGACCCTGCGTGAGGGTGCGCAGACGTTCCATTTCGGCGAGACATCCGCTGCGCTGCATGCTGACGTTCAGATCCTGAGCCCGGGCGTGTACTGGCGTGTCTTAATGGGGGGTAGCCTCGCCGCCGCTGAGGCCTGGATGGATGGCGAATGGGAAACCACACAGCTCACGCCATTGCTTGAGATCCTGGCGCTTAACGGGCAGGTGCTTGGCCGGCTGGAAAAGGGATTTCGCCTGTTCAGCAGGCCGCTTGAACGGCTTCGTCACTGGACGCGGCGAAACTCACGCGCCCAGGCCCGCGAAAATATTGCCGCGCATTACGATCTGGGTAACACCTTCTATGCCCATTTTCTGGACAACGAGTTGCTTTACTCCAGTGCGCTGTTCACCGCAGATGAGCAGGATCTCACAGCGGCTCAACAGGCCAAAATGGCTCGCCTGTGCGATCAGCTGGCGCTGAACGCCAATGATCACCTGCTGGAAATTGGCACCGGCTGGGGAGCGATGGCGGAATATGCCGCCCGTCATTATGGCTGTCGGGTGACCACCACGACGCTGTCGCAGGAGCAGTATCTCTGGGCGAAAGAACGGATTGTCCGCGCCGGGTTGCAGGATCGCGTTGAGGTACTGCTGTGCGATTACCGCGACCTCACCGGAGAGTACGACAAGCTGGTCTCGATAGAGATGATTGAGGCCGTGGGGCAGCGCTATCTGCCAACCTTCTTCCGCACCTGTCAGGCCAGGCTGCGACCGGGCGGTCGTATGGCAATACAGGCCATCACCATTCAGGACCAGCGCTATCGCGACTACAGCAAAAACGTCGATTTTATCCAGCGCTACATTTTTCCCGGCGGTTTTTTACCAAGCATCACCGCCATGAATGAGCTTATGACGCGCCACACCGATTTCGTGATGCGCAATCTCTTTGATATGGGGCCCGACTATGCCCGCACGCTGGCTCTCTGGCGCCAGCGCTTCGTGCATGCATGGCAGGAGATTGAAAAGCTCGGGTTCGATGAGCGGTTTCGTCGGATGTGGCTGTACTACCTCGGCTACTGTGAAGCCGGGTTTAACGCCCGCACCATCAGCGTGGTGCAACTGACCGCCGAGCGCGTATGAAACATTATTTGCAGGTCTTTCTGCTGGCTATCGCGTTCGATTTTTACTGGGCGCTGGTGGTGCTCTTTCGCGAGCAGGGCCTGATTATCTGGATCGTGCTGGCGGTTGTGGCCTGCCTGCTGTTGCCGTCCGCGTACCGACTTTACGCCATTGCGCTGGCCGCGGCAGGGAGCCTGCTGGATGCGCTCTGGGCGTTGACGGGCCTGATTGCGTTTACGGGAGAGTCACTGATGCCGCTGTGGATGGTGGCACTGTGGCTGATGTTCGCCACCGTCTGGACTCAGCTGACGCGCACAACAACATTACCCGGCTGGCTGCTGACCCTGCTGGCAACCGTGGGCGGGCCTGTCGCCTATCTGATTGGCGAACGGCTTGGTGCCATTACTTTTCTGGAGCCGACTTTTATTGTCATCAGTTGGATGGCCCCGGGCTGGCTGGTTTTGATGCTGTTTTTCCATCTGCTGGTGGGGAGACAAAAATGAGAGCTGCGGCACTGCTTCTCTTACTGATAATCCTGTCCCCCGTGGCTCAGGCTGCCGACTGGCTGACCTGGCGCAAGGTCGGTGACGCCACGCTGACCTGGGGGCCGTTCACCGTCTATACCTCACAGCTTCGCACGCCGGAGGGGCGTTATAGCGGGGAGAACGGGGATCGGGCGCTGATCATCACTTACGCGCGTGAAATCGACCGTGACGACCTGGTTGAGGCAACGCGCGATCAGTGGCAGGCGCAGGGGATCCTCGAGCAGGAGCCCCAAAGCGAAGCCTGGCTACATATGCTCCAGTCGCTCTGGCCCGATGTTGGGCCGGGCAGCCAGCTGGCGTTTGTGGTCACCGACAGGCAGGGGCAGTTCTGGTACCGCGCTTCGGCGGCGCAGAAAAACTTTATTCCACTGGGACCACGTCAGTCCGCCGCGTTCAGCACGCGCTTTCTGGCAATCTGGCTCAGTCCCCGCACGCAATATCCCGCGCTGCGTCAGCAGCTGACAGGAGGGCAACAATGAAACGTATTCTGGTCATCGCGCTGGCGGTAACGATGCTGCTGGCCGGCTGCAGTACAGAGGTGACGGAATACCGTCAGCAGCAGCCGAAGCTGGATATCTTCCACTATTTTCAGGGGAAAACCGAAGCGTGGGGCATGGTGCAGGATCGCAGCGGTAAACAGTTGCGCCGGTTTCACGTTGAGATTGCAGGTGACGTTATCGGCGATACGCTGACGCTCAATGAACATTTCGTCTATGACGACGGCGAAAAGCAGCAGCGGGTATGGCATATCCGGCGGATAGGGGGCGATCGCTACGAAGGCACGGCAGGGGATATCGAAGGGGTGGCGACCGGGCAGGCGGCGGGAAACGCCTTCAACTGGCATTACAGCATGCAGGTGAAAGCCAATGGCAGCACCTGGCTGCTGCACTTTGACGACTGGATGTACCTGCAGGATGAAACCCATCTGTTCAATAAAACAGATCTGAAGAAACTGGGCGTCACCGTCGCCACGGTGACGCTGTTCTTTACCCGCAAGGCGTAACGTTACTCGCTCCCGGGCGCCGGTTCGGCGGGGTTTTTGCTGCTGAGGTAGATGAAGATCAGCGCAATGGCCAGGCAGACGATGGCCCCGAGACGGCTCAGCGAAAACGGAATGACCGCGTTACCCAGCCAGCCAAAGCTGTCAATCAACATGCTCATGGTGAGCTGGCCGAAAATCACCGCGACCGTGGCAACGGCGGTACCGATACGTTGTACCGCCAGTACCATTATCACAATGTAGGGCACGCCGAACAGGGCACCGAGCAGCTGCCATTTGGGCACATCCATCAGGGTAATGGCCTGTTTGGGTTCAAAGAAGAAGATCAGCAGGGCGGTGACCAGCGCACCAACGGAAAACGTCAGAAACGCGCTTTTAAAGACGCCCACGCTGCTTCCCAGCTGTCCGTTGATGGCGGCCTGGACGCTCAGCGTCGCGCCGCCACACACTGCCAACATAATCATAATCAGTGTCATTTTGTTACCCCTGTGCAACCAGAACCAGCGCGGCAATGATGAAAAGCAGCGCGATGATGCGTTTACCGTTAATCTTTCTGGGCGTGGTGCCCAGCAACCCATAGTGGTCAATGATAAGACTCTTAAAGACCTGACCTGCCAGAATGCCAATCATCGTCAGGGCGATGCCGATGGCTGGCGTGGCGAGGGTCAAAATGACGACGTAAACGGGCCCGAGTACGCCGCCGAGCAGTTGCCATGCGGGCTGTGCGAAAAACGACGGGCTGTTACGCGGGCTGAAAAACAGCATCAGCAGAAACGTCAGTGCGGCACCTGTACCGAAAATACTGAACGTGGCCCATAAATCGCCGACTTCCCCACCCAGTGGCCCCAGCAAGCCAGCCTCTACGGAGAGGCCCATGCCGCCGAGAATAACCAGTAAAATTAACAACCATTGCATATTCATTATCTCTACGTTCTGAAGGCGAAACAGACTAGCCCTGAACATCGATGAGAAAAATGCCATAATGCAGGAAACACCTTTGCAGGAAATGCACTAATGGTTGATGCCGGAAATATGAATATCCGCTCGCTGCGGGTTTTTATTGCGGTTTACGAAGCGCAAAACTTTTCTGTGGTCGCCCGGCGGGAGGGGATGTCTGCCTCGCAGGTTTCACGCGTTATCCATCAGCTTGAGGACGCGCTCGGCCAGCAACTTTTCTATCGTAATACCCGGGCGGTGATCCCAACAGAAAGCGGCCACCTTTTTATCCGCTACGCCAGAGCGATGGTGGAAAGCCTGGAGGAGGCGCGTCGGGAGCTGGATGAGCGTTCGACGGAGCCTTCCGGCACGCTGCGCATAAATGGCCCGGTGTACTTTGGGCAGCGGCACGTTGCCCCTGGCCTGCCTGCACTGGCGGCGCGGTATCCCCGGCTGAATATAGAGCTGACGCTGACCGATGACTTTATCGACCCGCACAAAGATGCCGCCGACGTTATCTTTCGCATCGGCATGCTGACGGATTCAACCTTTCACGCGCGGGTTTTTGGCCAGCAGCGTTACCATCTGGCCGCGTCGCCGGACTATTTGCGAAAACACGGTGTGCCAGACGGGCCGGATGACCTCAGTCGTCACCGGTGCCTGGTCTACCGCGGGTCGTCAGGTCCCAATCGCTGGCTGGTGCGAGGTCAGGGGGACGCCTGGGTGCATTACCCCGTGGTGCCGCTGATGACCTCCAATAATGCGGAGTCGCTGCTCATTGCCGCGCTGGGCGGGATGGGGATCGTGCTGTTTCCGGACTGGCTGATTGGCGACAGACTGCAGAAGGGGGAACTGGTCGCACTCCTCGCGGAACGGGAGTGCGCCATAAATACCGAGCCGCTGAACATTGCGGCGATCTATCCTCACGCCCGTCACCCGCCCCTGAACGTCAGGGCGGTGATTGATCATTACGTGGCGCTTTTCGGCACCCCACCTTACTGGCAGACGTAGCGATTACGCGCCGAGTTCTTTACGGATAATGTCGGCGCCGGCGCTCAGGGCGTTGAGCTTTCCGTTGGCAACCTGACGTGAGAGCGGGGCCATCCCGCAGTTTGTTGATGGCCACAGCTTGTCGGCATCGACAAACTGCAGCGCTTTACGCAGCGTATCGGCCACTTCCTCTGGCGTCTCAATGGTATTGGTCGCCACGTCAATGGCACCCACCATCACCTTTTTGCCGCGGATCAGTTCCAGCAGGTCCATCGGTACGCGGGAGTTGTGGCACTCCAGCGAGATGATGTCGATATTGGACGTCTGCAGTTTAGGGAAGGCTTCTTCATACTGCCGCCATTCTGAACCGAGCGTTTTTTTCCAGTCAGTATTGGCTTTGATGCCATACCCGTAGCAGATATGGACCGCGGTCTGGCAGCGCAAACCTTCGATGGCGCGTTCCAGCGCGGCAATACCCCAGTCGTTCACCTCATCAAAAAACACGTTAAAGGCCGGTTCATCAAACTGGATGATATCAACGCCCGCCGCTTCTAACTCTCTCGCTTCCTGATTGAGAATTTTGGCAAATTCCCAGGCCAGCTTTTCGCGGCTTTTATAGTGAGCGTCATAGAGGGTGTCGATCATGGTCATCGGGCCGGGCAGAGCCCACTTGATCGGTTTATCCGTGAGCTGGCGTAAATACTTTGCATCATCAACGAACACCGGTTTTTGACGCGCGACGGCATCCACCACGGTCGGCACGCTCGCGTCATAGCGGTTACGAATTCGCACGGTCTGGCGGTTCTCAAAATCAACGCCGCTGAGGTGTTCAATAAAGGTGGTGACGAAGTGCTGACGAGTCTGTTCCCCGTCGCTGACAATATCAATGCCCGCACGGATCTGCTCATCCAGAGATAAACGCAGCGCATCCTGTTTACCGGCAAGTAATTCCTGATCCTGCAATTTCCATGGCGACCAGAGCGTTTCGGGTTGCGCAAGCCAGGTTGGCTTAGGCAAACTGCCAGCCGTTGAAGTCGGGAGCAATGTTTTCATAGTAGAAGACCTTTATTATCGATTAATTAAAGCGTGTTGTGACCTGACCACTGCTCAAGAAGAGGTTTATAGGGCTTGATGAAATACGCTTCCGTAAATTTGCCCTGTTCAATTGCCAGCCGGCTGCGTTCTTCGCGGTCATAAACAATTTTTGTTAATGAATGATCCTCATGATTCAGATCGGGCTGGTAGCATTCTCCGGCAGTCGAGTTCGCATTGTAAATTTCAGGGCGATAAATTTTCTGGAAAGTCTCCATGGTGCTAATGGTGCTAATCAACTCCAGGTTGGTGTAATCCCGTAATAAATCGCCGGTGAAATAAAACGCAAACGGCGCTGCGCTATTCTCAGGCATAAAGTAACGAACCTGCAGACCCATTTTCCCGAAGTACTGCTCGGTTAAGGATGTACCGTCCGGACGATACTCAATGCCCAGCACCGGGTGCTGGTTGCCCGTGCGGCGGTAGGTGTCTTTGCTGGAGACGCTCAGGCAGATCACCGGTGCCTTTTTGAAGTTCTCTTTGTATTCAGGTGAGTTAACGAAATGCCGGAAAATAGTGCCGTGCAGCTCACCAAAATTATCCGGGATCGCGAAGCGGGACTGATTTTTATTGTGCTCCGGCAGCAAGACGCTGAAATCATAATCGCGGACATAGGACGAGAAATTATTTCCAACGATACCCTCGATGCGCTCATGGGTCTTTTTATCAACGATCGTTGTCTGCAATATTTCGATGGCCGGGAAGGGCTTCTCAGCGCCGATATGCAAATCCACAGAAATAATGTCCAGTTCGAGCGCATAGCGATCGGCTTTTGGGTTATCCCAGCGCGCTAACGCGTTAAAACGGTTATTCATCATCACCAGCGTATTACGCAGGTTTTGCTGGCGTTTTTCGCCACGGGCCAGGTTGGCGAAGTTGGTGGTGGTACGCGTATTTTCTGAAGGGTTATAATTTTCATCAAAGCAACTACGCTTAAGGCTAAATGTAAAAGCATTACTCATCGTCGTTATACATCCTAAGTTCTTGTTGCTAAGAAGTTACCAATGCATAATTTATGCCTGAGCCCGTGACGGAGGGGAAGTGACTTAATTTCACTGCAACATGAGCTATCTTCATGAACAGCGCCTTTCCAGGTATAATCCCCAAAATTTCAATACGGTTTAGAAACGATCATGACAAAACTCACCCTACAAGAGCAGATGCTGAAAGCAGGCTTAGTCAGCAGTAAGAAGATGGCTAAAGTTCAGCGCACGGCCAAGAAATCGCGCGTTCAGGCCCGTGAAGCAAGGGAAGCAGTAGAAGAGAATAAAAAAGCGCAGCTCGAGCGTGACAAGCAGCTGAGCGAGCAGCAGAAGCAGGCGACGCTGGCGAAAGAGTTTAAAGCGCAGGTCAAGCAGCTGATAGAAATGAACCGCATCACCGTGACCAGAGGCACCATCGCCTTTAACTTTACCGACGGCAACCTCATCAAAAAAATCGAGGTCGACAAGCAGACGCAGGCCCAGCTGATCAATGGCCGCCTGGCGATTGCGCGTCTGGTGATTAATGCCAATGGCGACTGCGACTATGCGATTATCCCGGCAGTGGTGGCCGATAAAATCGCCCAGCGCGATGCCGAGAGTATCGTGTTAAACAGCGCCCTGAGTCAGGAAGAGCAGGATGAAGACGATCCGTACGCAGATTTCAAAATTCCTGACGATTTGATGTGGTAAGCAGCGCTTAAAACGGTGCGGCGTGACGGGCGTTAATTGCCTCTGCGCTGACCGGATGCACAAAATCCAGCTCGCTGGCGTGCAGCATCAGCCGCGGTATCGGTTCGGTGCCCGGCAGTGCAAGACCACCATACAGATCGCAGCCTAAAATAGGGTAGCCCAACTGCTGGCAGTGAATACGCAGCTGGTGGGTTCGCCCGGTCTCCGGGGTCAGTCTGACCCGCGTCAACGGCAGTGCCGCATCATAAAACCGGTCCATCACCTGATAGCGTGAGCGTGCGGGTTTGCCGGTAATTGCACAAATCGACATCAGCGGAAACAGCGCCGGATCTTTAGCAATCGGGGCATCAATCACGCCCTCGTCGTGTTCCACATGCCCGCAAAGCAGGGCGCTGTATACCTTTCGCACGGCGCGCTGGCTGAACTGGTGACAGAGAGCGGCGTTAATCGCTTTATTGCGCGCAATGACCATCAGCCCGGATGTACCGAAATCCAGACGATGCACCAGCGTGCAGCCGGGAAACGTCTGTACCAGTCGATAATGCACTGAATCGCGGTTTTGCGGATTTTTGCCTGAAAGGCTGAGCAGACCGGAAGGCTTATTAATCAGGACCAGATGTTCGTCCTGCCAGAGGATCTCGATCTCGTCGTGACACGGTGGGGCAATAAAAGAATCTATAATCGCAGACATCAGACGGCCCGACAGAAGAGTGGGTGCGGATGATAGCGAATTTTTAGCGGTGGGGACAGTAAGAAACCCTCCCACCAGGCGGTGAGAGGGGGATGATTAAGCGGCTACGAGGCTGTCGATAGCGGCTTTCGCGTCGGTCTGCGCTTTGGTCGCAACTTCCGGGCCGTAGGCAATACCTTCAGCAAACACGAAATTCACGTCGGTGATACCGATGAAGCCCAGGAACAGAGTCAGGTACGGTGCAACCAGGTCAGTAGGGGTGTCTTTGTGAATACCGCCACGGCTGGTCAGTACAATCGCACGCTTACCTTTCACCAGACCTTCAGGGCCGTTTTCAGTGTAACGGAAGGTTACGCCGGCACGGGCAACCAGGTCGAAGTAGTTCTTCAGCTGAGTAGGGATGTTGAAGTTGTACATTGGCGCGTTGATCACGATAACGTCGTGCGCCTGCAGTTCAGCAATCAGCTCGTCAGAGAGGGCCAGGGCTTCCTGCTGACGTGGCGTCAGGGGAGCGTCGCCTGGACGCAGCGCGCCAACCAGTTCGCCATCCAGCACAGGAATCGGGTTTGCAGCCAGGTCACGCACGGTGATTTCATCAGCAGAATGCTGTTCACGCCACTGTTCAACGAAGTAGTCAGAGAGCTGACCAGACTGTGAGTACCCTGCCAGAATACTGGATTTCAATACTAATACTTTGCTCATGGGTGATTCCTGTTTTTGCATTTGATTGAAGGGGGTTGCCCCGTTGCTTGTTGACACTCTATTCACAATCCTGTCGCAGGGATAGCGCAATATATCGAAGTCTATGTTCGAATTTTTTGAATAAGGCACTCAAAGCGCCAATGTGATACTCTATAGCAATCATTAAAAAGAGATTTTACCCGGCAGTGCACTGCCCGTTAACGCTATGACAGAACAACAAAAATTAACCTTCCCGATGCTCCTGCAACAGCTTGATTCACTGATGCTGCGTGATAAACAGCGGTTTGCCCGCCGTCTGCACGGGGTGAAGAAGGTTAAAAATCCTGATGCACAACAGGCCATTTATCAGGAGATGGCGAAAGAGATTGAACAGGCGGCAGGGAAAGTCGTGCTGCGCGAAGCCGCACGTCCGGAGATTACCTACCCGGAAAACCTGCCGGTCAGTCAGAAAAAACAGGACATTCTTGACGCCGTGCGCGACCACCAGGTGGTGATTGTCGCAGGGGAAACCGGTTCAGGGAAAACCACTCAGCTGCCGAAAATTTGTATGGAGCTGGGGCGTGGGGTGAAAGGGCTGATTGGTCACACCCAGCCGCGTCGTCTGGCGGCGCGTACCGTGGCGAACCGTATTGCCGAAGAGCTGCAAACGCAGCCCGGCGGCTGCATTGGGTATAAGGTGCGATTCAGCGACCACGTTAGCGATAACACTATGGTCAAGCTGATGACTGACGGTATTCTGCTGGCGGAAATCCAGCAGGATCGTCTGCTGATGCAGTACGACACGATCATTATCGATGAAGCGCACGAACGCAGCCTGAATATCGACTTCCTGCTCGGGTATCTGAAAGAACTGTTACCGCGTCGCCCGGACCTGAAAATTATCATCACCTCCGCCACCATCGATCCGGAGCGTTTCTCAAAGCATTTCAACAATGCGCCGATTATCGAGGTCTCTGGCCGAACGTATCCGGTGGAGGTACGCTATCGCCCGATAGTGGAAGACGCGGACGATACCGAGCGCGACCAGCTGCAGGCCATCTTTGATGCCGTCGACGAGCTGGGAAATGAAAGCGCGGGCGACATTCTGATTTTCCTGAGCGGCGAACGGGAAATTCGCGATACCGCTGACGCCCTCAGCAAGCGCGATCTTCGCCATACCGAAATTCTGCCGCTGTATGCGCGCCTGTCAAACAGCGAACAAAACCGCGTGTTCCAGCCGCACAGCGGACGTCGTATTGTGCTCGCCACCAACGTGGCGGAAACCTCGCTTACCGTGCCGGGCATCAAATATGTGATTGACCCGGGTACGGCGCGTATCAGCCGCTACAGCTACCGCACCAAAGTTCAGCGCCTGCCAATTGAGCCGGTTTCTCAGGCTTCCGCTAATCAGCGTAAAGGCCGCTGCGGCCGTGTGTCGGAAGGGATCTGTATTCGCCTCTATTCCGAGGACGATTTCCTGTCGCGCCCGGAGTTTACTGACCCGGAAATTCTGCGCACCAACCTGGCGTCGGTCATCCTGCAAATGACTGCGCTAGGGCTTGGCGACATCGCCGCGTTCCCGTTTGTCGAAGCGCCGGACAAGCGCAACATTCAGGACGGCGTGCGCCTGCTGGAAGAGCTGGGTGCCATCACCACCGACGAGCAGGCTAGCGCCTACAAACTGACGCCGCTGGGCCGTCAGCTCAGCCAGTTGCCGGTGGACCCGCGTCTGGCGCGCATGGTGCTGGAAGCACAGAAACACGGCTGTGTGCGTGAAGCAATGATCATTACCTCCGCGCTCTCGATTCAGGATCCGCGCGAGCGTCCGATGGACAAGCAGCAGGCGTCTGATGAAAAACACCGTCGGTTCCACGATAAAGAGTCCGACTTCCTCGCCTTTGTGAACCTGTGGAACTACCTCGGCGAGCAGCAGAAAGCGCTGTCGTCGAACCAGTTCCGCCGCCAGTGCCGCGTCGATTTCCTCAATTATCTGCGCGTGCGCGAGTGGCAGGATATCTACACGCAGCTGCGTCAGGTGGTGAAAGAGCTGGGCATCCCGGTTAACAGTGAACCGGCGGAGTACCGCGAAATTCACATTGCGTTGCTGACCGGTCTGCTCTCCCATATCGGGATGAAGGATGCCGACAAGCAGGAGTATACCGGGGCGCGTAACGCCCGTTTCTCCATCTTCCCGGGGTCCGGTTTATTCAAGAAACCGCCTAAATGGACCATGGTGGCCGAACTGGTGGAAACCAGCCGCCTGTGGGGCCGCATTGCGGCGCGCATTGATCCTGAGTGGGTTGAACCTGTTGCCCAGCACCTGCTGAAGCGCTCATACAGTGAACCGCACTGGGAGCGCGCGCAGGGCGCGGTGATGGCGACCGAAAAAGTGACCGTTTACGGTCTGCCGGTGGTTGGCGCGCGCAAGGTTAACTACAGCCAGATAGACCCCGCGTTGTGTCGCGAGTTGTTTATTCGTCACGCGCTGGTGGAGGGCGACTGGCAGACGCGTCATGCGTTCTTCCGTGAAAACCTCAAACTGCGTGCCGAAGTGGAAGAGCTTGAGCATAAATCCCGTCGCCGCGACATTCTGGTCGACGACGAGGCGCTGTTTGAGTTTTACGACCAGCGTATCAGCCACGATGTGATTTCTGCCCGCCACTTCGACAGCTGGTGGAAGAAGGCCAGCAAAGAGACCCCGGACCTGCTCAACTTTGAAAAGAGCATGTTGATCAAAGAGGGGGCGGAGTCGGTCAGCAAACTCGATTACCCGAACTTCTGGCATCAGGGCTCTCTCAAGCTGCGTCTGACCTATCAGTTTGAGCCTGGCGCGGATGCGGATGGCGTCACCGTACACATTCCGCTGCCGCTGTTAAACCAGGTCGAAGAGAGCGGATTCGAGTGGCAAATTCCGGGGCTGCGTCGCGAGCTGGTGATTGCGCTGATCAAATCGCTGCCAAAACCGGTGCGTCGTAACTTTGTGCCTGCGCCAAACTATGCCGAAGCGTTTTTAGGCCGCGTAACGCCGCTGGAGTTGCCGCTGCTGGATTCGCTGGAGCGTGAGCTCAGGCGCATGACGGGCGTAACCGTCGACCGCGACGACTGGCACTGGGATCAGGTGCCCGATCACCTGAAAATCAGCTTCCGCGTGGTGGACGACAAAAACAAAAAGCTGCAGGAAGGCCGATCGCTGACCGAACTGAAAGAGGCGCTGAAAGGTAAAGTCCAGGAGACGCTTTCTGCGGTGGCTGATGACGGTATCGAGCAGAGCGGATTGCACATCTGGAGCTTTGGAGAGCTTCCGGAAAGCTATGAGCAAAAACGCGGCAACTACAGGGTGAAGGCCTGGCCTGCACTGGTGGATGAGCGTGACAGCGTGGCCATCAAACTCTTTGATAATCCACAGGAACAACAGCAGATGATGTGGCGTGGTCTGCGTCGTTTGCTGCTGCTTAATATTCCGTCACCGATTAAATATCTGCACGAGAAGTTACCGAACAAAGCCAAGCTTGGCCTCTACTTTAACCCGTACGGTAAAGTGCTGGATCTGATTGACGACTGCATCTCCTGTGGCGTAGACAAGCTTATCCACGAGGCGGGCGGTCCGGTCTGGTCAGAAGCGGAGTTTGCGGTACTGCACGAGAAAGTCAGGGCAGAACTGAACGACACCGTGGTCGACATTGCGAAACAGGTCGAGCAGATCCTCACCACCGTGTTCAATATCAACAAACGCCTGAAAGGGCGCGTGGATATGACCATGGCGCTGGGGCTGTCGGACGTGAAAGCGCAAATGGCCGGGTTAGTGTACCGTGGATTCGTTACCGGCAACGGCTTCAAACGCCTTGGCGATACGTTGCGTTATCTGCAGGCGATCGAAAAACGTCTGGAGAAAATGGCTATCGATCCGCATCGTGACCGCGCGCAGATGCTGAAAGTGGAAAGCGTGCAGAAGGCATGGCAGCAGTGGCTCAACAAATTGCCGCCAGCGCGCCGTGACGATGAAGACGTGCAGGCGATCCGCTGGATGATTGAAGAGCTGCGCGTCAGCTTCTTTGCCCAGCAGCTCGGTACGCCGTATCCCATTTCGGATAAGCGTATTTTGCAGGCAATGGAGCAGATTTCGGCGTAACGTCGGGTGTTCGCCCTCTCTCTGTGAGAGAGGGCATCTGCGTTTAGCGATTCACCACGGCCAGGGTAAAGCCATCCCATCCTTTACTGCCCACCGTTTGTAGCGCGGTCGCCGTCAGGCGCGGGTTATCCCCGATCATCTCAATAAATCGTCTGACGCCCTGTACGCGGGCATCGTCGCTTTGCGCGTTAATCACTTCGCCGTCCCGAACCACATTATCCCCGACGATCAGCGTTCCCGGGCGTGAGTAGTACAGTGCCCACTCCAGATACCCTGGATTGTTTGGCTTATCGGCATCGATAAAAATCAGGTCGAACGGCGGAATATCACCGATGTGTTCAAGAGAGTGCAGCGCCTGGCCTTCAATGAGCTCAATCCGATCGCTGAGCCCCGCCAGCTGGATATTCTGCCGTGCAACGCGGGCATGGATGGGGTCCGCTTCGAGGGTGATCAACTTCCCGTCAGGTGGCAGCGCACGCGCCATCCAGATAGTGCTGTAGGCGCCCAGCGTGCCGATTTCAAGGATCCGCCGTGCCTGCGTCATGCGGACAAAAAGCGCCAGCAGCTGCCCCTGATTGGCCGCGACATCATGTTCGGGTAAACCAGCACGCTGGTTGTTTTCCAGCACCCGCTGGAGGATATCATCCTCGGGAATGAGTGAAGAGATCATGTAATTATCGACTGCAGACCACTGTTGTTGCATAGATTGACTCCTGAGTGGCAAACACCGGGTTGCGCTGCGATCCGGTTTTCGCCCCCTCCATGCCGGAGAGGGCCTGTGGGGTATCAGGTCACGCGTTGCTCCAGCCTCCGCCCAGTGCTCTGTACAAATCAACCTGCGCCAGCAGCAGGTTATTTTTGACCTGCACGACGCTGGTTTGTACCGAGAACAGCGTGCGCTGGGCATCCAGCACATCCAGGTACGACGAATAGCCGTTGCGATAGCGGTTTTGCGCTATGCGCAGCGTCTCTTGCGCCACATCTTGTTGGGCAAGCAGCTCCGTCAGTTGTTCCTGATAGCGCGTGATGGCATCAAGACTGTTATTGACCTCGGCAAAGGCGTTACGGACGGTTTTTTCATAACTGTAAAGCGCCTGGTTGCGCTGGGACTGCGAAATATCCACCTGTGCGTTCAGCGCCTGGCGGTTGAGCAGCGGAGCAAGAATGCTGCCGCCGACGCTCCAGAGCTGCAGCGGGTTGTCGAGTAAGCCGGAGAGCGTGCGATCCTATATCGATCCGGTTGCGGTCAGGTTGATCGACGGCAGCAGGCTGGCGCGTGAGGCAGCCAGCGAGGCATCAGCCGCAACCAGTTGCTTTTCAGCCTGCACAATATCCGGACGGCGATTAAGCAGCGAGGAGGGCAGTTGCGAGGGCAATGTCAGGGGCGTCAGGGCCGCAAAGCTTTCACTGCGCGCGACCTCGCCCGGGTTGCTCCCCAGCAGCAGGCTCAGGGCGTTCTCCTGCTGTGCAATCTGATGCTGCAGCAGGGGAACCTGCGCCCGCGTGGAGCGCAGTTCGGAGTCGGACTGCATCAGCTCCAGGCGTGAACTGTAGCCCGTTTCAAACTGGCGTTTAGCGAGAGTGAATGCCTCTTCCCGGGACTTCAGCGTGGAGCGGGTAACGCGAAGCTGTTCATCGAGGGACAGCAGAGTGATATAGCCGGAGGCGACCGAGGACGCCACGGTAAGATCTGCTGCCGCCGCCGCGGCTTTCTGCGCGTCCAGCGAGGCTTCAGCCGCATTCGCGGTGCTGCGGTTTACGCCCCAGATATCGACATCATAGCTGGCGGTGAGGCTGCCTTTATACAGGCTGCTGTAGATCGGCAGACCGGTGGCAGCAGATTGTGTCCGGGCGCGGGTGCCCGTGACGCCAGCATCCAGCGACGGAAACAGGCTGCCGTCGGCCGCGTAGACCCGCGCCTGATACTCGTTAATCCGTTCGCGGGCAATTAGCACGTCGCTGTTGTTCTTAAGCGCCAGGTCCACATAGCGGTTCAGATTATTGTCGTGGAAATTACGCCACCAGAGCTGTTCTGCAGGGCTTGCCGGGCCTGCTGTTGCTCGCCATTGTGTGGGGATGTGCAGCGACGGCTGCGCCGGTTTCACGTCGACCGACTGGCAACCGGCCAGCACGGTCATCATCATCAGAACGGCTATCGGGCGAAGGGTCATTGCTTCGCCTCCCGCGTATCAATGGTCACCTGCACCGACATGCCCGGACGCAGAAGCTGATAGGCTTCCTGGTCACCCAATACTTCAATTCGCACCGGAATACGCTGGGCAATTTTGACAAAGTTACCCGTGGCGTTATCCGGCGTGATGGCGCTGAACTCAACGCCGGTTGCCGGAGAGATGCTCTCCACGCGGCCCTGATAGGCCTTATCATTTAACGCATCGACGGTGAATTTCACCGGCTGACCCACCCGAAGCTCCGCCAGCTGCGTCTCTTTAATATTGGCGATCACCCAGTGCTGAGGCGGCACGAGGGTGGTGAGGTGGGTTCCGGCGGTAACGTAAGCTCCCAGACGAACGGCGATCTGACCAAGCTGGCCGTCGCGTGGCGCCACAATGCGCGTGTTTTGCAGGTCAATTTGCGCCAGCTCCAGCGCCGCTTTGGCGTTTTCTACATCCGCCTCCAGCGCGCCGCGATTGACGATCACCGTTTGCAGATCCTGGCGCGACATTTCCAGCGTGGCTTTCGCCTGGTCAATGTCGGCGCTGCCCTGGGCTGCGCTTGCCAGCGCGGCGTCGCGCTCACGGATAGACAGTGAACCATCCGCCGTCAGGTCCTTTACGCGTTTCAAATCCGCCTGGGATTTCAGACTCTGGGCGCGGGCATTTTTCAGAGCCGCTTCGTTTTTGGCGATCACCGCTTCGGCGCTTTTGCGCTGTTGCAGGTTGTTGTTCAGGGCGGCAATCTTCATCGCCAGCTGCGCTTCGGCCTGATGCACCCGCTGGCGGTAGATACGGTCATCAATCTGCAGCAGCAGCTCGCCCTTTTTGACCCGGTCGAAATCCTGCACCTTCACCTCAGTGATATAGCCGTTAACCTGCGGGCTGATAAAGGTCGTCTGTCCGCGCACGTAGGCATTATCAGTAAACTGCGAGTGGCGGGTAAACGGGGGTAGCTGCCAGGCGTAGAGGATCACCATTACGCCGACAATACCGATTGCTGCCGCGGTGAAAACCGAAACGATACGGACATTTTTACGGGTGTTGGCCTGCTCTTTAGCGGCATCCTGCTGACTCATAACATCTCCAGAGAAATCATCTTCATATTCATTACTTGTTGCCTGTTGCCTTCTTCAGGGCCATACGGGCAGTCAGGCGCAGGCGCAGCAAGCGCCATAAAATCCAGACCAGGGTGGCGGCGGCAATGCTCGCCGTCAGTAAATAAGTATCGTTATAAGCCAGAATATTTGCTTCAAGCGATGAAACCGTTTGCAGCTGGGTGATGGCCTGGGTGCCCAGCAGCGAGCTGTCGCCAATCAGGCTCCGGTACAGCCCGGTGTAAGCCTGAATACGGTCATTCACCAGCGGGTTCAGGGTTGTAAGCTGATCGGCCAGCATGCTGGAGTGGTATTTCTCGCGCCAGGTCTGGAAGGTCCCCAGGATGGCAGAGCCGAGCAGGCCGCCGAGGTTCTGGCTCATGCCAAACATCACCGAGAAGCTCACCAGGTTGCGCGGATCGGCGATAACCCCGCCAATGGCGGCCAGCATGGCGGGCGCGAGGAAGAAGGCGCTGCCGAAGCCCAGCAGGAACTGGCTGAGCATCAGCTGGTCCGGGCGGGTCAGGTTGTTCGACTGGCTGTCCAGCAGGGAGGCAACAATCATAAGCGCCAGCGAGGTAATGATCGGCCACGCCAGTTTTGTGGGCTTGATGGTCAAACAACTGGTCACAATCCCGCAGACAATACCGGCAAAAATAGACCACGCCAGGTGGGTCATCTGCTCATTCTGCAAGCCGACATACTGCAGCCAGCCGATAACGCCGGTGTTTTGCTCCGCCAGCACGATGCGGATCAGCAGCATAATGAGCCCGAGACGCACGATGCTGCCGCTCGACAACCAGCGGGTATTCAGCAACGGGTTAGAACGGTTATGTTCAAACACGATCGCAGACACGATTAATACCAGCGCTAATGCCAGCGACCAGCCGATCCACGGCGCTTCAAACCACCAGTAAAGACGGCCTAAGGAGAGCACCGCGCAGAGCAGCGCCATCCCCGGGGCCAGTAAAAAGAAGGTGATGAAGTCTTTTTTCTCGAAGACCTTGCGCCGGTCGCCAGGAGGCAATTTCAACGCTATCACGCAGGCCAGTGAAATGAGCGCCAGCCCGAGCTCAAAGAAGTAAAGCCCGCGCCACTCGTCAAGCTGCAGCAGCTCGGTCGAAAAGAGGCGGGCGAGGGGGATGGCGAGCGATGACCCGGTAATCCCGATGGTCAGTGCCTTCAGACGGTGTTTCGCGGGCCAGGCCTGTATCTGGTAGTAAATACCGAGGGAGCTGAGCGCGGCGGCCACCATCCCGTGTGCGGCACGCACCATCAGCGCGGAGCTGAGATCGTTTACAAACAGGTGGAAAAAGGTGACCAGCACATACAGCACCAGAAAACCTTCCGTGAAGGCGCGCAAACCATACTGCTGGCGGAATTTCACCAGCAGCAGGTTGATGGAGATGTTGGTCATTACATACACCGCCGGGAGCCAGGCGATTTCTGTCGACCAGGCCCCGAAGGTCCCCTGCAGATTTTGCAGATTGGCGGTGACCACCGCATTACCCAGCGCCCCCGTCAGGCACACCAGCAGACCGACAACCCCGTAGGCAATCCGTTTTGGCGTGCTGTGTTCTGGCGTGGAGGGCGAACCCAAGAGGGCGGGTTTCTCATGAGGCTGCCACTCGCGAGGAGCATAAGGGTCGCGTTCGGGCAGGCGCATAACGTCTTTTACCTTAGAAAAAATTGAATAATGAGTGGGCTAACGATTCTACGTTTGCCGCAAATGATAATTCAAGTGAATATGATTTTCGCAGGTTAATCAAATGTTGAAGAACAGGTTAAGGAAAAAGAGCGGCCCGGAAGGCCGTTGTTTTGTCGATCTGAAGTCGTTAATCTGAACCTGAGCAACTGAGGACATCACCATGGTTCAGACGCATTTTCCCCTTCTGCCGGAGTCAACCCTGGCGGCAATCAACACGGTCGGCCAGTGGCTGGCACAGGATGATTTGGGCGATACCCGCGACGTGGCGGCGGTTGACAGGGTTATTCTGGCCGGAAACGCGGTGATGCCGACCATCGACGCTGCCTGCCGTATTGCCGCTGAACACGACGTTCCGTTACTGATTAGCGGAGGGATTGGCCATTCGACCGCGTTTTTGTATGCGGCCATCGCTCAGCATCCGCGTTATCACACTGTCCCGGTAACGGGGCGAGCGGAAGCAAGCATTCTGGCCGATATTGCCCGCCAGTTCTGGCAGATCCCTGATGCGCACGTGTGGGTTGACGATCAATCAACCAACTGCGGAGAAAACGCGCGTTTTAGCTGGAACATGCTCAAACAGCATCATCAGACGTCCGGGCGCGTGCTGGTCGTGCAGGATCCGACCATGCAACGCCGCACGATGGCAACCTTTGCCCGCGTGTGCCGTGACGAGTCTGCTTCGCCGCAGTGGGTCAGCCACCCGGGCTATACACCGGTGCTGAAAAATGGCGAAAACGGGCTGGTGTTCAGCGGGGAGAGCGCTGGCCTCTGGCCGGTAGAGCGTTATCTCTCGCTCATTTTAGGCGAGCTTCCGCGACTCTGTGATGACATGAACGGCTATGGCCCGGCCGGGCGTGATTTTATTGCACACGTTGAATTCCCCGACGAGGTGACTGCAGCGTGGGCACGGTTAAAGCAGGATCCTGTGCTTACGGATGCCCTGAACCACCGGTCGCTTCTCTGAGCAGAGGCCGTTTGCGGTATTCCCCTCTCCGCGGAGAGGGGACAGGCATTACAGCGAGGCGAATTTGTCCAGCGTGCGCACCAGCTGGGTGACGAAACCGTATTCGTTGTCATACCAGGCGACGGTTTTCACCAGTTGCAGATCGCCAGCCTCTGATACTTCGGTCTGTGTGGCGTCAAAGACAGAACCAAAGTGAGAGCCAATCACATCAGACGAAACAATCTCTTCATCGGTATAACCAAAAGATTTATTCCCCTGCGTCGCTTTTTTCAGCGCGGCGTTGATCTCCTCAACGGTGACCTTTTTACCCAGAATCGAGACCAGCTCGGTCACTGAACCGGTTTTCACCGGTACGCGCTGGGCGTGGCCTTTCAGCTTGCCGCTGAGGGCCGGAATCACCAGACCGATGGCTTTGGCCGCCCCGGTGGTGTGCGGAATAATATTCTCCGCCGCGGCGCGTGAGGCGCGAAGATCTTTCCCGCGCGGGCCATCCACCAGCGCCTGCGTGCCGGTATAGGCGTGAATGGTTGTCATGGTGCCCACTTTTATTTCAAACGCATCGTGCAGGGCTTTTGCCAGTGGGGCGAGGCAGTTGGTGGTACAGGAAGCAACGGAGATAATCGTATCACTGGCGTCAATGGTATCGTCATTCACGTTATACACGATGGTTTTCATCTCACCGGCAGGGGCAGAGATCAGCACTTTTTTGGCACCGGCCTCAAGGTGTGCCTGTGATTTTTCTGCCGACGTGTAGAAGCCGGTGCATTCCACGACGATATCCACGCCCGCGGCTTTCCACGGGATATGTTTTGCCTCTTTTTCGGCGTACACGGCGATAGTTTTTCCGTCAACAATCAGGGCGTCTTCGGTGAAATCTACGCTCCACGGGAAGCCACCGTAGTTGGAATCATGCCTGAGCAGGTAGGCCAGCACTTTGGGAGAGGTGAGATCGTTGATGGCGACGACGGTGTTGCTGTCCTGGGTTTCAAGAAGGCGACGCAGGACAAGGCGTCCTATGCGTCCAAATCCGTTAATGCCAATTTTACTCATGGTGTACTCCTGTGAACGCGTCTTTGCGACAGTTTGAACTCATCCAGGCTTAGACCATCACGGACAGGGCGGCAATTGAAGAAGCTTCATGCGAGGGGAAGTATTTGAAAAACCATACAGAAAAATTAATGAATTTTTAAGGAAAGGGGATTATGTTGGCGCGATATCGGTTATTTATCAGGAAATCTCATGCGTACTAAATATACAAGCCTGCAAATTGCTATCCACTGGCTGGTGTTTTTGTTAATCATCGTCGCCTACTGCGCGATGGAGTTCAAAGGCTTCTTCCCACGCACCGCCCGGCCGGTAATCAACATGATCCACGTTTCGTGCGGCATCTCTGTGCTGGTGTTAATGGTGACGCGTTTAGTGGTTCGCCTTAAATTCCGCGCACCGCCGATTGAACCGAAACCAAAACCGATGGTGACCGGACTGTCCCATCTTGGCCATCTGGTGGTGTATCTGCTGTTCATCGCGCTGCCGCTGATTGGTATTGTCATGATGTATAACCGCGGTACTGACTGGTTAGCCTTTGGTCTGGTGATGCCGCACGCGGCAGAATCGAATTTTGATCTGGTCGACGTTCTGAAAGAGTGGCACGAGACGCTGGCCAACGTGGGGTACGTTGTGATTGGTCTGCACGCGATGGCGGCGCTGATGCATCACTATTTCTGGAAAGACAACACCCTCCTGCGCATGATGCCAAATAAACGCCAGTAACCCATAACCGCGAGCCCTGCAGCAGTCTGCAGGGCTTTTATTTAGCGTTTTATTGCAGTTGAGCGCGTTCTTCCAGGGTTAACTCCAGCGCCTGAGTGGTGCCCGTCTCTGAGGATTTCACGGCCGCTTCCAGTACCGCCATCACCGCCAGCGCCTCGACCGGATGAACCGGATTGGTGATTTTTCCGAGTAGCGCATCACGCACGTTGATGTAGTACTGACGCTGATCGCCTTTCGGCGTGGTAACGGTCTGCGGCTCACCGTTTGCACCAAAGAACACCATGCTGTCACTGTCCTCGCCCCAGGCCTCACTGCCGGGGATCACGCCCGCCAGCAGCTGCGCTTCCTGTTGGTCGATTCGGGCTTTCACCACGCTGCCTTTATCGCCGTGAACGGTAAAACGTGCCGTTCCGCCAGCCACCAGCATGCTGCAGTGCAAAATCACTTTATGTTGCGGATAATCTAAGACCACGTGTGCCCAGTCGTTAATTTCCGCGCCGTCACGCAGCGTGGCGATATTGCCCTGTACCGACTGTGGCAGTCCAAAGAGCTGCAGCGTCTGGTCAATCAGGTGCGGCCCCAGATCAAACCACAGACCGCTACCGGGCACGTTTTGCTCTCTCCAGCGCACGCGCACTTCCGGGCGGAAACGGTCAATGTGCGACTCAAGGTGTTTGACCTTGCCAAGGGTTCCTTGCTCAATAATCTGCTTAATGCCGAGGAAGTCGCTGTCCCAGCGGCGGTTATGGAAGACGGAGAGCAGCCGTTGCTTCTCTTGCGCCAGGGCAATCAGGTCGCGTGCTTCCTGCATGTCGAGCGTGAACGGTTTATCCACGACCACATGTTTGCCTGAATTCAGGGCAAGCGTTGCCAGCGGCGCGTGGGTGGCGTTAGGGGAGGCAATCACCACCAGATCGACATCGGGATGCTGAATTGCCTCTTCCGGGGTTGCCACCACCTGAACATCAGGAAGATCGCGTTTAACCTTCTCTTCATCACGAGACGAAACCACCGCCAGCTTAAGGCCGTCCACGGACTGGATCAGCGGGGCATGGAAGGTCTTGCCTACAAATCCATACCCGATCAGCGCAATGTTGATTGTCTTCTCTTTACTCATGACCTTCTCCACGTTATTTCGCGCAAACCGTAATGTGCATTGCGCCAGGGTCCCCAAGCTCAGGCCAGGGACGATCTAAAAAGAGGTGCTGGATGTTGGATAATCCGCTGACCAGATACGGTTCACAGCGGTTTAGTTTCAGATGGTCGGCGACAATCCAGCGCTCATGGCTGGCCGCGAGCATCGCCCGTTTGACCTCGGCATCGGCCTCTTTTCCGGCGCTCAGACCGAGTTCAGCATGGATAGCACAGGCTCCCAGAATGGCGATATCCGCGCGGTAGCGTGACAGCAGGGAAAGGGTGGCGCTGCCGGCAAACAGTCGCTGCTTGTGATCCCATTTTCCGCCGAGCAGGATCAGTTCGATATCGTCACGGTCGCTGAAGTGCCACGCGATATCCAGCGAGGTGGTGATGATTGTCAGCGGTCCCTTCAGGAACGAGGCGACAGCCATTATCGTGCTCCCCGCATCCAGAAACAGCGTCGAACCTGGCGGAACAGCCTGCGCCACCTGTTTACCAAGACGTTGTTTGGTTTCCGGCAGCAGTGTATTGCGCCCCTGACGATTCATGGCCGACAGATTCAGGGCAATTGCCCCGCCGTGGTTCTTTTGCGCCAGCCCCTGTTTCTCGAGATCGGTCAGATCCCGGCGGATGGTGTCCGCTGAGACCTGCAGTTTGTCCGCCAGTTCCGTAATGCTGGCCTGCCCGTGCTCACTAATGATATCAAGCACATATTTTTGTCTGGCCGTTTTGTGCATGGGTAAATCCCGCAAAATGTCGCAATAAGTTGCATATTACAGCATTTTACCGCAGAGGGAAGGGTGTTGATCGACAGTAAGTATCAATGTCCGGTATTGTTCACATTGGTTATTATTAAAATGTTATTAATACGGTGTGAGTGATTCATTCCAAATGTTAACAGCAATGTTACTGTTGTGTTTTATTAAACATACTGGCGGATATAACCATTGTGATACCAATATGCAACCATTAATGCTTTAATGAAATTAATAAATAGCAATAAATTCTGTGTATTTTTATATTAATAGATATTAATGTTGCGTATGGCATTATGGTTACTTAAATTGACATTTCTTTGAAAATCTTTGTGTCTGACGCATGCTGAAATTAACGCAAAAATGTGCATCCGGCGATTCTAAAATTTTACTTAAATAACAAAGACTTTATTTGTTTCATTTGAAAGCCCCTTTTTAAGGTTTTGTCCAGAAACCCCATCTTTTTTCTTATCTGTAACACCACATTAACATTGTGGGTGTAGTTGCCTATAGCGCATTTTGTTATGCTGCAAACCAGTTAAAGAAATAAGTAAATTCTTATTGTCATAAGAATATGGTCGGCTCTCATCTCCAATGGAAATGGGGTTGGGGAGCGTTTGTCCAATATTTATTCGGACCCAGGTAAGATATTTGTCGAATTATTTATACCCCTTTAGGGGTAAATATTTAAGCGTCATTCAGAGTCAGGGAGATAAAAATGACTATCATGCGGAATAATATGTTGCTGAGATTTCCAGTCGCCCTGGCATTAATTTCACTAGCCTTTAATACGGCCTCTGCGAATAGCCGCCAGGTGGGGATTGCTCCGATTGCTGCGACAACATTAAAAGAGAGTATTCTTTTTGCCATCGATCGCGATCCGTCGATTAGCCAGCAGGCCGCGCAACTGGGAATAGGTCAGGCACAAATAGATGAAGCACGCAGCGGCTGGATGCCACAAATATCGTTAAACGGTAGCACCGGCCATAGCCAGACCACCGATTCCAGCGGCTCGCTGCGCAATTCTGCGGCCTGGGGATTGAGTCTGACGCAGCTGGTATACGATTTTGGCAAGACCAACAACAGCATCGACCAGTCCACGGCGCAGCGCGATAGCTATCGTTACCAGTTGATGAGCACCTTGTCTGCGGTGGCGGAAAAAACGGCGCTCAGCTACGTAGAAGTCAAACGCTATTCCGACCTGTTGCAGGCCGCCAAAGAGAACGTTCAGGCGCTCAAAAACGTTGAACAACTGGCCAAACTCCGCGCCGACGCAGGCGTCAGCTCAACCTCTGACGAGCTTCAGACGCGCACGCGCATTGCCGGTATGCAGGCCACGGTCGAGCAGTATAACGCGGCGTTAAACAGCGCCCGCGCACGGCTTGCGGTGTTGACTGGCATGGAGGCCGAGCGCTATTCACCTGTACCGGCGAAGCTTGCCGTTGAGCAAGACTCGCTTAATCGCATTGATTACTCGGCCATTCCCACGGTCATGGCCGCACAGAATATGGAGCGTTCAGCTCAGTATGGCGTGGCAACGGCAAAGTCTCAGCACTGGCCGACGTTAAGCCTGAAAGGAGGCCGCACCCGCTACGAGTCCGACAACCGTTCTTACTGGGATGACCAGATTCAGCTCAATATTGACGCGCCGCTATACCAGGGGGGCGCCGTTTCAGCCCGCGTTCGCCAGGCCGAAGGGGCAAGGGCCATGGCATCGTCTCAGGTTGACCAGGCGCGGTTCGATGTCCTGCAAAAAGCCTCTGTCGCGCAGGCTGACTGGACCGGCGCGCAGGGGAGAATGCAGGCGGGGAAGCTGCAGCTGGAAAGCGCGTTACGCGCCCGGGATGTTTACAGAAATGAATATACCCTGAGCAAGCGGAGCATTAACGATTTGCTCAGCGTTGAACAGGATGTCTGGCAAGCCACCTCAGCCAAAATAATGGCTGAATATGATGGCTGGAGCTCGGCGATTAATTACGCATCTGCCGTTGATAATTTGATGCCGCTGATCGGAATAGAGAAAAACGCTGCCGCAAAATTACCTGATTTGAGTTAAAAAACACGCGTCTTTTTGTGCGAAATAAGTAAGAAAATAATGGGTGCTTTTTCCCAGGGATAGCTACATCCATTTGGTGGACATATCCACAGGAATCCGGACACCTGCAAGGAGAGGAAAATGAGTAACGTAAAAATTGTTGATGTCATTATTCGCAAAACGGCCGAGAAAACGAAATTAACCGGAGAGGGTAATTTGTCGGTTTCTATTTCTTCGCCGAGTGTGATTGAAATTCAGGGTTCTGCTCAGGATGTTGTGCGTTATGTTCGCCAGGGTAAAGACCTGCTTATTTATATGAAAGACGGCAGCGTTATTCGCTGCAATAACTATTTTGTTGAAGATCCACAGACCCATAATCAATCAGAACTGGTCTTCAACGATCAGCAGGAACTGACGCATATTTCTTTTGCCGATGCCGGGGAAGCGTCTGGCGTTGCTGTTACCGAGTTAACCGCGCAGGCTACGCCGGTTGCCAGCATTGAGCCTTTTCTCGAGCAGGGAAGCGTTCTCAATGACGCGCCATGGGGATGGATTGCAGGCGCTGCGTTGGGCGGCGGTGCCATTGGCGCACTGCTGGCGCACGGGGGTGACGGCGAAACCAAAACCAAAGTCATCGACAACACCAAAGATGTTGAAAGCGCGACGCCGACCTTTTTGCTGACGGACAACGCGGGTGATAAGCAGGGTGTGCTGAGTGGAAAAGCGATCACGGACGACAACACCCCAACCTTTAGCGGTACCGGGCAGCCGGGCGCGACCATTCAGATTAAAGACAGCAGCGGAAGCACCATTGCCAGCACCATGGTCGGGAAAGAGGGTACCTGGACCGTAAAACTCCCGACTCAGGCTGACGGCGAACATACCTGGTCTGTCGTGCAAATCGACGGGAGCAAAACGACGCAGGCGGGCAGCATTACCGTCACAATCTCTACCGCTGACGCCAGCATCACGCTGGGGACAACGGCCGGTGACAACGTGATCAATGCCAGCGAACACTCCGCTGGCTTTACGCTGTCCGGCACCAGCAAAAATCTGGCGCAGGGAACCGGGCTTACCGTCACGCTGAACGGCAAAACCTACACGGCGGAAGTGGGGGCCGGCGGCGCATGGATCGTGAGCGTGCCTGCCGCGGATGCACAGGCGCTGGGTGACGGCACCTGGACCGTGAACGTCAGCGGTAAAGACGCCGCGGGCAATACCGTGAGCGGCAGCCAGACGATAGGTGTGGATACCAACGCGCCAGCGCTTTCTGTTGATACGATTGCGCAGGACAACGTCATCAACGCGGCTGAGCACAACCAGGCGCTGACGCTCACCGGTAAAACCGATGCGGAAGCCGGCCAGATTGTGACGGTAACGCTCAACGGGAAAAATCATACCGCCACGGTGGGGACCAACGGCACGTGGTCCGTTACGCTTCCCGCCAGCGAGGTGCAATCGCTGGCGAATGGCGACCATACGCTAACGGTGAACGTCAGCGATAAAGCGGGGAACGGATCTTCCACGACCGTCGATTTCACCGTGGATACCGCCGCCCCGGTCGTGACGATTAACACCGTTGCTGACGACGATATCCTCAATACCAGCGAGCAGGGCCAGGCGCAGATTATTTCCGGTACGGCGAGCGGTGCCGCAGCAGGGGATGTCGTGAGCGTAACCGTTGGCGGTCAGACCTTCACCGGTGTGGTACAGGCGGACGGCAGCTGGAGCGTGGGGGTGCCTGCGTCCGTGGTGGGCTTGCTGGGAGAAGGCAACCACAACATTACGGTTTCCGTTACCGATGCCGCGGGCAATACCGGCAGCGCCACACACGGCATTACGCTGAGCGGTAACCCACCGGAATTTACCGTTCATGCCATCAGCCAGGATAACGTTCTCAATGCTCAGGAGGCTATGCAGCCGCTGAGCCTGACCGGCACCAGTACTCTGCCAGACGGCAGCGCCATCACCGTGACGCTGAACAACGTCAATTATCAAACCGTTGTCGAGAACGGGAGCTGGTCAGTTCAGGTACCGGTTTCCGACGTCCTGCAACTGGCGAACACGCTGTACACCGTCAGCGTCAGCGGTACCGACAGCGTGGGCAACAGCGGCTCAGCGGAGGCCACACTGCTGGTTGATACCGTGTTGCCACAGGTGGTCATTAATACCTTTGCCGGCGACAACCGGGTGAATAACGCCGAAGTGGCCGCCGATCAAACGATCAGCGGTCGTGTCACGGGTGCAGCGGCAGGGGATACGGTGTCTGTTTCCGTTGGCGGCAAGCATTACAGCGCCACCGTGGGTAGCGATCTGACCTGGAACCTCACTATCCCGTCTGCGGATCTCAGGGCATTCGGCGACGGCGACCTGACCATTACCGCGTCAGTCACCAACAGCCACGGCAATACGGGCAGCGGCGAGCGCGATATCAATATCAACGCGGCGCTGCCGGGTCTGCGCGTTAACACCCTTTCCGGTGATGACGTGATCAATGCCATTGAGCAGCATCAGGATCTTACCGTGACCGGCTCCAGCAGCCATCTGGCCGCAGGCACGCAGATCACCGTCACCATCAATAACGTCGACTATGTCACCGTGGTCAACGCCACCGGTGGCTGGCAGATTGGTGTCCCGGCGAGCGACCTCCAGTCCTGGACGCCGGGCCATATCGCAGTGCACGTCAGTGCAGAAGATGCGTGGGGCAATGCCGTTGCCGCTGAACATCCGATCGAACTCGACCTGAACGCCGTGGCGGTTACTGTTGATGTCATCTCCGGTGATGACCGACTGAACGCGGCGGAAAAAGGCAGCGATCTCACGCTCTCTGGCCAGACGCAGGGCGTGGAAGCCGGGCAGACTGTGGTGGTGAAATTCGCCGAACGGACCTATACCGCGCAGGTGCAGCAGGACGGCTCCTGGAGCCTGACCGTACCGGCCAGCGCCATGGAAACGTTGATTGACGGCCGCGCGCAGGTGAGCGTCAGCGTGACGAACGTTAACGGCAACAGCGCCGATGCGTCGCGCGTGGTGACGGTCGATACGCTGCCTCCGGACATCACGATCAATAATCTGACCGATGACAACATTATCAGTGCCGCCGAAGCGCAGCAGGATATCGTGTTAAGCGGTAGCAGCACGGCAGAAGCGGGCCAGACGGTCACCGTCGCGCTGAACGGTAAAACCTACCAGACCACCGTTCAACATGACGGTAGCTGGCAACTGACAGTACCTGCCGCGGACGTCGGCGCACTGGTCGATGGCACCGTCACGATAACGGCAACCGTGAGCGATGTGGCAGGTAACAGCAGCAGCACGGATCGCGTCGGGCTGGTGGATGCCACCGTACCGCAGGTGACCATTAACGATTTTGTCACCGATACCAATACCATAAACCAGCTTGCCCATACCCAGGCGCAGGTCCTCAGCGGCTCCGTGACCGGAGCGGCAGCGGGTGATTGGGTCACGGTGACCATCAATAACGTGGATTACACCACCGTGGTGGATGCGGCGGGCAACTGGAGCCTCGGCCTGCCTGCGTCTGTGGTACAGGGCCTGGCGGACGGAACCTGGACGATTACGGTCTCTGTGACCGATCAATCTGGCAACACTGGCAGCAGCACGCTGGAGGTGGTGGTTAATACCGTGACGCCGGAGATAGGTATTCACACTCTGGCGGCGGACGACGTGATTAACGCCACCGAAAAAGGCGAAAATCTGCTGCTTTCCGGGACCAGCAACCAGCCAGAAGGCACCCCGATCACCGTGGCCCTGAATGGCATTCACTACACCGCCATTACGGATGCCAGCGGTAACTGGCGTGTTACCGTACCGGCCTCCGCAGTAAGCGCGCTGGGCGAGGCGCACTACACGGTGACGGCGAGCGTCACGGACAGTGTGGGTAATAGCGCGTCGGCCACGCATGATGTGCTGGTAGACAGCTCGCTGCCGGTGGTCACGCTCAACACGCTGGCGGGCGATAACATCATCAACGCGGCGGAACTGGCGGCAGGCCAGACCCTGACGGGGAAAGTCGCCAACGCGGCGGCAGGCGACATTGTCACCCTTACCCTGGGCGGCCAGACGTATACCGTTGCGGTGCAGGACGATCTTACCTGGAGCCTGCCGTTAACCCAGAGCCAGTTAACCGCGCTCGGTAACGGTGAGTTGACGGTTACGGCCAGCGTGACGAATGCGCACGGAAACACCGGTTCTGCCGCGCTGGACTTCACCATCGACGCCCAGTTGCCTGGTCTGCGTATTGATACCGTGGCGGGCGACGATGTTATCAATATCATCGAGCACGGGCAGAATCTCATTGTTTCCGGTACCAGCACCGATCTGGCAGCGGGCAGCACCGTTACCGTGACCATTAACAACATTGAGTACGTCGCCACGGTCCTGGCCGATGGAACCTGGAAAGCGGCGGTGCCTGCGGCGGATGTCAGCCAGTGGCCGGACGGTCCTCTCGACATTACAGCCCGCGCACAGGATGCTTCCGCCAACCCGGTGAATATCGGGACCGTGGTGGATGTCGATCTCGCCCCGGTCGCGATAAGCGTTAACAGCGTGACCCCTGATAACGTGCTGAACGCGGCGGAGAAGGGACACGATCTGGCGCTCTCCGGCACCACGTCTGGGGTCGAAGCCGGTCAGACGGTGACGGTCACCTTTGGCGGCAAAAGCTACACCACCACCGTGGATGCGAATGGCAACTGGGCTTACACCGTTCCGGCTGCGGATGTAAGTGGCCTGAAAGAGGGCGATGCCCGCGTTCAGGTGAGCGTGAGCAACGTGAATGGCAACCCGGCCTCTTCGTCACACGAATTCAGCGTCGATACCACTGCGCCGGCGGTCACCATCAATACGGTCAGTCACGACAACATGCTCAATGCGGCAGAGGCGGCACAGGATCTCACCCTGAGCGGCACCTCGACTGCCGAAGCGGGGCAGACGGTCACGGTGACCTTTAATGGCAATCAATACACCGCACAGGTACAGGCTGACGGCAGCTGGACGCTTGACGTGCCGGCAGCCGATCTGGCCGGTATCACCGACGGCACAGCCGTCGTTACGGCGACCGTGTCGGATAAAGCCGGTAACCCGGCCAGCACGGATGCGTCTGTGCTGGTGGACACCACCGTGCCGCAGATCACCTTCAACACCGTTGCCGGTGATGACATTCTGAATATTGCTGAACACGGTCAGGCGCTGATCGTTTCTGGCACAGTCACCGGGGCACAGGCAGGCGACGTGATCACCGTGACGCTGAACGGTAAAAATTACAGCGCAATGCTGGACGCGTCCGGCAACTGGAGTATGGGTATTCCGGCGGCTGACGCGGGCGCGCTGGGCAATGGCGACCATACGATGTCTGCGACCCTCACCGACAAAGCGGGCAACAGCATCACGCAGACGCATGAGATTGCGGTTTCCCTGACCGCTCCGGTTATCGCTATCAATACCGTTGCGGGCGATGATGTGATCAATGCCATCGAGAAAGGCGAAGATCTGCAACTCTCCGGCACCAGCAACCAGCCGGACGGCACCACGATCGTCGTGACCCTGAATGGCATTAACTACACGGCCACGACTGACGCCAGCGGCAACTGGAGCGTGACGGTACCGGCAGCAAACGTCTCGGCGCTGGGCGAAGCGAACTACACGGTCACCGCGAGCGTGACCGATACCGCAGGCAACAGCGCGAGCACCAGCCATCAGGCACTTGTCGACAGTGCGCTACCGGTGGTGACCATTAACGCTGTCGCCATTGATGATGTCATCAATGCGGCGGAAGTGACTGCGGGACAGACCCTGAGCGGAAAAGTCAGCGGTGCCGCAAGTGGTGACACTGTCACGATTTCAATGGGGGGCAACACCTGGACCGCCACCGTTGAGGATGATCTGAGCTGGTCGGTCAATGTGCCGCCTGAAGTCTTAAAGGCCATTGGCAACGGCGATTTGACCGTGATGGCAAGCGTCACTAACGGTCACGGCAATACCGGCTCCGGCAGCCGCGACATCACCATTGATGCCAACCTGCCGGGTCTGCGGGTCGATACCGTGGCGGGCGACGATGTGATTAACAGCATCGAGCATGGTCAAAACCTGATTATTAGCGGCTCCAGTGATGGGCTGAAAACCGGCTCCGCGTTGACGGTGACCGTCAATGGTAAAACCTATGCGGCGACGGTTCTGGCAGACGGGACATGGACGGCAGCGATCCCGGCCGCCGACGTCAGCGCGCTGAACGCAGGCAAGGTGACGGTAACCGTTGAGGGTCAGAGCACCGCAGGAAACCCGGTGACGATCGCGCATGACGTCACGGTCGATCTGGCCGCGGTGGCGATCAGCGTCAACGCGGTTGCCATCGACGACGTGATCAACGCGGCGGAAAAAGGCACAGACCTGGTCCTGTCGGGTACCACCACCCACGTCGAAGCCAACCAGACCGTGTATATCACCTTCGGCGGCAAGTCTTACACCGCGACCGTGGATGCCAGCGGTAACTGGACCGCTACCGTGCCTTCTGCTGATTTAGGCAGCCTGAAGGAGGGCGATGCCAGCGTGCAGGTTAGCGTCACCAACGTGAACGGCAACAGCGCGTCAGCGGGCCGTGAATACAGCGTGGATACGACCGCGCCGACGGTCTCTATCGACATTGTCAGCGACAACAACATCATTAATGCGTCTGAAGCGCAGCAGGATTTGGTGGTTAACGGCATCACGAACGCGGAAGCGGGTCAGACCGTGACCGTTACGCTGAACGGCAAGGATTACACCACCACCGTGCAGGCGGATGGCAGCTGGAGCCTGAGCGTACCGTCAACCGACCTGAGCGGCATTATCGACGGAAACTACACCATCACCGCGGCGGTATCCGACAAAGCGGGTAACCCGGCCTCGGTGGATCGTGACGTGCTGGTGGATACCACGGTGCCACAGTTGACCATTCACACCGTTTCGGATGACGACGTCATCAACAGCGTTGAGCACGCGCAGGCGTTGATTGTCACCGGGTCTGTCACCGGCGCGGCAGCGGGTGATGTGGTCACCGTCACCATCAATAATAAATCTTACACCGCCACGCTGGATGCCGCGGGCAACTGGAGCGTGGGAGTGCCTGCGGCCGACGTCACTGCTCTGGCCGCCGGGGATCACACCATCACCGCGACCCTGACCGATAAAGCGGGTAACAGCAACAGTGCGACTCACGACGTGGCCGTCAACCTTACCGCTCCGGTGCTGACCATTGACACCATTTCAGACGACGATGTCATCAATAGCACCGAGAAAACGCAGGATCTCACCCTCACCGGCACCGCGTCTGGTCTGGCGACGGGCGCGCTCGTCACCGTGATGCTGAACGGCAAAGCCTACAGCGCGACGGTGGATGATAACGGGCTGTGGACGGCTACCGTTCCGGCGGATCAGGTCGGCGCACTGGGTGAAGCGATCTACACCCTCACCGCGTCTGCAACCGATGCTGTTGGCAACAGTACCAGCGTGACTCACACCGTGAACGTGGAGTCTGTCCTGCCGGGTGTCACCATCAACACCGTGGCTGGCGACGATATTATCAATACCGCGGAGCTGGCGACCGGCCAGACTCTCAGCGGTACCGTGGTGAATGCCGAAGCGGGCAACACCGTCACCGTGACCCTCGGCGGTAACACCCTGACCGCAACGGTGCAGGATGACCTGACCTGGTCCGTCAACGTCCCGCAGTCTGTGTTAACCGCACTGGGTAACGGCGAACTGACCGTCACCGCCAGCGTGACTAACGGCGTGGGCAACAGCGGCACCGGCGAGCGCGATATCACCATCGACGCCAGCCTGCCGGGCCTGCGCGTGGATACCGTGGCGGGTGACGATGTGATCAACAGCATCGAGCATGGTCAGAACCTGATCGTGACCGGCACCAGCGAAGGACTGGCGACAGGAACCGCACTGACCGTAACGGTAAATAATAAAACCTATCCGGCCACCGTGCTGGCTGACGGCACCTGGAGTGCGGCTATTCCGGCGGCCGATGTTGGCGCGCTGGCGGCAGGCACGGTAGCGGTCACCGTTGAGGGGCAGAACAGCGCCGGTACGCCGGTGTCCATTACCCACAATGTGACGGTGGACCTTGCGGCGGTCGCCATCGGGATTGACGCCATTGCCACGGATGATGTGATTAACGCGGCTGAGAAGGGCGCGGACCTGGTGCTCTCTGGCACCACCTCCAACGTGGAGGAGAATCAGACCGTCAGCATCCTCTTCGGCGGTAAAACCTATACGGCGTCGGTGGATGCTGACGGCAAATGGACGGCGACGGTGCCGTCTGCCGACCTGGCCGGTCTGAAAGAGGGCGATGCCAGCGTGCAGGTGAGCGTCACCAACGTCAACGGCAACAGCGCGTCTGCGGGCCGCGAGTACAGCGTGGACACCACCGCGCCGTCCGTAACGATTAACACCCTGGCGGCTGACGACATCCTGAATGCGACCGAAGCGAAAGCTGACCTGACGGTGTCCGGTACCAGCACCGCCGAAGCGGGCCAGACGGTCACTGTAAGCCTGAACGGGAAGGACTACACCACCACCGTGGGCGCAGACGGCAACTGGACGCTGGACGTTCCGGCAGCCGACCTGGCGGCGCTTACGGACGGCAGCGTGACCGTGACGGCCGCCGTCAGTGACAAGGCGGGTAACCCGGCCTCGGTGGCTCACAACCTGGCTGTCGACGTGACGGTGCCGGTCGTGACCATCAACACCGTGGCGGGCGACGACGTGATTAACGTGGCTGAGCATGCGCAGGCGCAGATCGTCAGCGGCTCTGCCACCGGCGCGGCGGCGGGCGATAAAGTCACCGTGACCCTTGGCAGCCAGACCTACACCACCGTGCTGGACGCCGCGGGCAACTGGAGCGTGGGTGTTCCGGCGAACGTGATTTCTGGCCTCAGCGACGGCACCGTGACGGTCAGCGTCAGCGTCACCGATGCCGCGGGCAATACCGGATCCGGCACCCATAACGTGACCGTCGATACCGGTCTGCCTTCCGTGGGCTTCAGTACCCTCAGTGGTGACAACGTACTGAACGCGGTGGAGAAAGGTCAGGATCTGAGCGTCAGCGGTACCAGCGCCAACCTTGCGGAAGGCACCCTGGTCACCGTGACCCTGAACGGTAAACAGTACACCGCAACAACCGCGGCGGACGGCGGCTGGAGCCTGACGGTACCGGCAGCGGATCTGGCCGCGCTGGGTGAGGCGAACTACACCCTGAGCGCAACCGCGACGAACACCGTGGGGAACAGCGTCAGCAATACGGCGAACCTGCAGGTCGATACCGCGCTGCCGACCGTTATCATCAACACCGTGGCCGGTGACAACGTGATCAATGCGGCAGAAGTGGCTGCCGGTCAAACCCTGAGCGGTACCGTTGCCCACGCCGAAGCGGGCAATACCGTCACCGTTACGATGGGCGGTAACAGCTGGACGGCGACGGTGCAGGATGACCTGACCTGGTCCGTCAACGTGCCTTCAGAGGTGCTGACGGCGCTGGGTAACGGCGGACTGAGCGTGACGGCCACCGTCACCAACGGACACGGCAATACCGGTTCCAGCGAACGCGATATCACCATTGACGCCAGCCTGCCGGGCCTGCGTGTCGATACCGTGGCAGGCGACGATGTGATTAACAGCATCGAGCATGGCCAGAACCTGATTGTCAGCGGCTCCAGCGATGGGCTGGCAGCGGGCACGGCACTGACCGTCACCGTGAACGGCAAAACCTATGCGGCGTCCGTACTGGCGGACGGGACCTGGAACGCAGCCGTGCCGGCCGCAGACGTCAGCGCGTGGCCGGAAGGCACCGTGAAAATTACCGTTACCGGTGATAGCCCGACGGGCAACCCGATGACCATCAGCCACGACGTGACGGTGGATCTGGCGACCGTGGCGATCAGCATTAACGCCATCGCTACCGATGACGTGATTAACGCGGCGGAAAAAGGGACCGATCTGGTGCTGTCAGGTGCGACCACCAACGTGGAAGCCGGACAGACCGTCACCCTCGCCATGGGCGGTAAAATCTATACCACCACTGTCGATGCGAGCGGTAACTGGACTTATACCGTACCGTCTGCTGACCTGGCCGGTCTGAAAGAGGGCGATGCCAGCGTGCAGGTGAGCGTCACCAACGTCAACGGCAACAGCGCGTCTGCGGGTCGCGAGTACAGCGTGGACACCACCGCGCCGTCCGTAACGATTAACACCCTGGCGGCTGACGACATCCTGAATGCGACCGAAGCGAAAGCTGACCTGACGGTGTCCGGTACCAGCACCGCCGAAGCGGGCCAGACGGTCACCGTAAGCCTGAACGGGAAGGACTACACCACCACCGTGGGGGCAGACGGCAACTGGACGCTGGACGTTCCGGCAGCCGACCTGGCGGCGCTTACGGACGGCAGCGTGACCGTAACGGCCGCCGTCAGTGACAAGGCGGGTAACCCGGCCTCGGTGGCTCACAACCTGACGGTCGACGTGACGGTGCCGGTCGTGACCATCAACACCGTGGCGGGCGACGACGTGATTAACGTGGCTGAGCATGCGCAGGCACAGATCGTCAGCGGCTCCGCCACCGGCGCGGCGGCGGGCGATAAAGTCACCGTGACCCTTGGCAGCCAGACCTACACCACCGTGCTGGACGCCGCGGGCAACTGGAGCGTGGGCGTTCCGGCGAACGTGATTTCTGGCCTCAGCGACGGCACCGTGACGGTCAGCGTCAGCGTCACCGATGCCGCGGGCAATACCGGATCCGGTACACATAACGTGACCGTCGATACCGGGCTGCCTTCCGTGGGCTTCAGTACCCTGAGCGGCGACAATGTGCTGAACGCGGTGGAGAAAGGTCAGGATCTGAGCGTCAGCGGTACCAGCGCCAACCTTGCGGAAGGTACCCTGGTCACCGTGACCCTGAACGGCAAACAATACACCGCAACAACCGCGGCGGACGGCGGCTGGAGCCTGACGGTACCGGCAGCGGATCTGGCCGCGCTGGGTGAGGCGAACTACACCCTGAGCGCAACCGCGACGAACACCGTGGGTAACAGCGTCAGCAATACGGCGAACCTGCAGGTCGACACCGCGCTGCCGACCGTCACCATCAACACCGTGGCCGGTGACAACGTCATCAATGCAGCGGAAGTGGCGGCAGGCCAGACGATCGGCGGGAAAGTGGTGAACGCCGAAGCGGGTAATACCGTGACGGTCTCTGTCGGTGGCAATACCTACACCACAACGGTACAGAGCGATCTGAGCTGGTCTGTAGACGTCCCGCAGTCCGTGCTGACCGCGCTGGGTAATGGCGACCTGACCGTCACCGCAACGGTTACCAACGGACACGGCAATACCGGTTCCGGCGAGCGTGATATCTCCATCGATGCCAGCCTGCCGGGCCTGCGTGTCGATACCGTGGCAGGCGACGATGTGATCAACAGCATTGAGCAGGGTCAGAACCTGATTGTCAGCGGCTCCAGCGATGGGCTGGCAGCGGGGACCATGCTTACGGTAACGGTGAACGGCAAAACCTATGCGGCGTCCGTACTGGCTGACGGGACCTGGAACGCGGCTATTCCGGCGGCGGATGTAAGCGCGCTGCCGGCAGGAACGGTAACCGTTACCGTTGCAGGCCAAAGCACCACGGGCAATCCGGTGACCATCAGCCACGACGTGACGGTGGATCTGGCGACCGTCGCCATCAGCATTGATACCATTGCCGTTGACGATGTGATTAACGCGGCGGAGAAAGGGGCAGACCTGCTGCTTTCCGGCACCACCAGCAACGTGGAAGCCAACCAGACCGTCAGCATCACCTTTGGTGGCAAGCACTACACGGCCACCGTTGATGCCAGCGGTAACTGGACGGCGACGGTACCGTCTGCTGACCTGGCCGGTCTGAAAGAGGGCGATGCCAGCGTACAGGTGAGCGTCACCAACGTGAACGGCAACAGCGCCTCAGCAGGGCGCGAATACAGCGTCGATGCGACCGCGCCTGCCGTGACGATTGATACGGTTGCCGGCGACAACGTGATCAACGCCAGCGAAGCGTCTGCAGGTGTGGCCATCACCGGCACCACCACGGCAGAAGCGGGTCAGACGGTCACCGTAACGCTCGGCAATAAGCAGTACACTGCGCAGGTTCAGTCAGGCGGCACGTGGAGTGTGAATGTGCCCGGGGCCGACCTGACCGCGATGGCCGACAACGGCTACACCGTACAGGTTAGCGTGAGCGATGCGGCCGGTAACCCAGGCAGCGCGGATAAAGCCATTACCCTTGACACCACGCCACCGGTTATCAGCTTTAACGCGGTCGCCGTTGATGATGTGATCAACAGCGTGGAGCATGCGCAGGCGCAGATCGTCAGCGGTAGTGCAACCGGTGCAAACGTCGGCGACAGGCTGGTGATTACCGTCGGGTCTCATCAGTACACGACAACGGTAGATGCGAGCGGCAACTGGAGCGTGGGCGTACCGGCCAGCGTAATTTCCTCGCTGGCTGACGGCACCGCGACCCTCAGCGCAACCATTACCGACAGTGCGGGCAACAGCAGCACGAAGACCCATGATGTGGTGGTCAACACGGCCTCGGTGGCGCTGACCGTGAATACCATTGCCGGCGACGACGTGATCAACGCGGCAGAAGCAGGCACCTCGCTGGTGATTAACGGCTCGAGCGCGCAGTTTGCCAGCGGGACGCAGGTCACGGTAACCCTGAACGGTAAAAGCTACACCGCCACCATTCAGAGCGACGGCTCCTGGACGACTACCGTGCCGGCTGCTGATGTGGGCGCACTGACCGATGGCGGACATTATCCTGTCTCCGTTGCTGCCCAGGACAGCGCGGGCAACAGCGCGTCGGCAACGCACGGCATCAGCGTGGATACCACCGCGCCGGTGATCGGTGTGAATACGCTCTCTGGCGACGACGTGTTAAATGCAGCAGAAGCACAGCAGCCGCTGACCGTGCACGGTTCTACCAGCGCGGAAGCCGGGCAGACCGTTACCGTAACGCTGGGGGGGAAAACCTACAGCGCAACGGTGGCGAACGATGGTACGTGGACGCTGGATGTGCCAGCCGCCGACCTGGCGGCCCTGAATCAAGGGGCGCTGACGCTGACCGCTTCAGTCAACGATAAAGCGGGTAACAGCGGACAGACCACTCACACCCTGACGGTGGATACCGTAGCGCCAACCGTAACCATCGGCACTGTGGCGGATGACGATATTGTCAATAACGCTGAGCAGCTGGCAGGCCAGACCATCAGCGGCACCACCACGGCGGAAGAGGGCCAGACGGTGACGGTTTCCTTCAACGATCACAACTATCAGGCGACCGTGGGGGCGGACGGCTCGTGGTCGGTCTTTGTGCCGGGACATGACTTCCTCGGCCTGAGCGACGGGAATTACACCCTAACGGCGACGGTGATCGACAAGGCCGGTAACCCGGGCAGCGCGACGCACGACGTGACGCTAAACGGTGATGTCCCGACCATAACTATCCACACCTTTGCGCAGGACGATATCGTCAGTGCCGCTGAACATGGTATCCCTCTGGTGGTCAGTGGTACCACCGACGCGCCTGCTGGCCAGACGGTGACCATCACCCTGAACGGCAAAACCTACACCACAACCGTGCAGGCTGACGGTAGCTGGAACTATACCGTAGGCAGTGCAGACGTGACCGCGCTGGCAGACGGAGGATCGTATGTGATCCATGCCCAGGTGAGTAACACCATCGGTAACACTGCCAGCGACGATCACACCGTGACCGTGGATCTGACCGCGCCGTCAATGGGGATCAGTATCGACGCCCTGCAAAACGATACCGGGCTGAGCGCGAGTGATTTCATCACCAACGACAGCCAGATTATTGTTAACGGTTCATTGACCGCGCAGCTCGGCAATAACGAGAAAGCGCAGATCAGCGTGGACGGCGGGGCGAGCTGGATTGACCTGGCCGTTACGGGCACCACCTGGCGCTACACCGATGGCCGCACCCTGACGGACGGTACGTATCAGTACCAGGTCCGCGTGATTGATAACGCGGGTAACGTAGGGGCAACGGACAGCCAGAACGTGGTGGTGGATCTCACCGCGCCTGCGGCGACGACCATTACGGTCGATTCCGTCAGTCAGGATACCGGTTTGTCTGGCAGCGACTTTATCACCAGCGATAACCAGATCAGCCTGAAAGGGACGCTCGGTGCGGCGCTGGGGAGTGGCGATCACGCGCAGATCAGCCTCGACGGCGGCGTAACCTGGACGGATGTCAGCGTCAGCGGACTGAGCTGGACCTGGGTTGATACCCGCACGCTGGCGGACGGCGATTATAACTATCAGCTTCGCGTGATTGACGATGCGGGCAATATCAGCGCCACCACCAGCCAGGTGGTCACCATTGATACCGTGGCACCCGATGCCAGTAAAACCATCGCCATTGACAGCATCAGCGATGACACTGGCCTGAGCAGCAGCGACTTTATCACCCATGATACCTCGCTGACGCTGCATGGCTCGCTCGGCGCGACGCTGGCTGACGGCGAATATGCGCAAATCAGCATCGATGGTGGCGTGACCTGGCAGAATATGATTGTCACCGGCAACAGCTGGTACTACGTGGACGGCCGCACGTTGGGTAATGCCACTTATGACTATTATGTGCGCGTGGTGGATGCCGCAGGTAACGTGGGATCCAGTGCCCATCAGCAGGTGACTGTCGATACGGTTGCCCCGGATGCGGCGATTACGGTGACCGTGGATAACATCACCGTGGATACCGGCTTTGACAACAACGACTTCCTGACCAGTTCAACGTCATACACCCTGAACGGGACGCTGGGGGCGCAACCCGGTGCGGGCGAGTATGTTCAGGTCAGTATGGATGGCGGCACCACCTGGGTTAACGCGACGGTGAATGGCACACAGTGGAGCTATAACGACACGCGTACCCTGGCCGACGGTAGCTACAACTATCAGGTGCGGGTGGTCGATCTGGCCGGTAACGTCGGGGCAACCACGTCGCAGACGGTCACGGTTGATACCCACGCGCCTCAGTACGGCATCACCATTGACAGCATCAGTGAAGATACCGGGCAGTCCGGCACTGATTTCATCACCATGGACACCACGCTTACGCTCAACGGCTCGCTTGGCAGCGCGCTGGCCAATGATGAACGCGTGCAGATTAGCCTGGACGGCGGGAATACCTGGACAGATGCAACGGTAACCAACCAGCGCTGGAGCTACACCGATACCCGCGATCTGGCTGACGGTGATTACACCTATCAGGTGCGGATTATCGACCAGGCAGGCAACGTGGGCTCAACCTCATCGCAGGTGGTGACGGTGGATACCACGCCGCCAACCACCGTGGGCACCGTGGTGAGCTATACCGATGGCGAAGGTGAACGTCAGGGCTCCTTTGGCAGCACGATGGCGACGGATGACAGCTCGCCGCTGATCAACGGAACGCTGAACCGCGCACCGGATGACGGTGAGATTGTGCAGCTTTATCGTGACGGGATCCTGCTGGGCCAAGTCACGATGAACGGTAGCGCAAGCTGGTCCTTCCAGGATAACGGCCTGAGCGATGGCAATCATACGTATATCCTGCGGGTAACCGATAAAGCCGGTAACTATACGGAATCGGACGGGTTTGTACTGAACGTCGATACCAGTATCCCGACCACCACGGCGGCAATTACCGCGCAGACAACATCGGATACCACGCCGATTGTCAGCGGAACGGTCTCCGCGGATCTGGTGAACGGCGAGTACCTGGTGGTGAATGTGAACGGTAAAACCTACACGTCGCAGACGGGCGGCGCGGTGGTGGTCGACCCGGATCACAACACCTGGTATCTGCAGATCCCGGACAGCGATGCACTGAGCGTTGCCAGCTATAACGTAACGGCACAGGTGAAGAGCAGTGCGGGTAACGGCAATACCACCGGGACGGCGAGCGGCAGCCTGGTGATTGATACCACAACGGTGAATACCAGTTGGGCCACCACGGCGGGTAACAGCGATAACTCGACCATGACCGTCGGCATGAACAGCAGCGGCCTGTGGAATATCATTGCTAACGGACAGTCCTATTCCAGCAGTGATGATTCAACCTACGCGGCGAACGCGCTAACCAATACGCGTGGCTTCCCTGCCGTAAGCCAGACCGCCGCCGATTTCGACCGTAACGGCACGCAGGACATCTTTGCGACTGAAACCACCTACGGCGGGTCTACACAGGTGATGTGGACCTACGATGGCAGCACTTACAACGCCAGCCAACTGGGTATGGGAACCACTATCTGGTATGGCGGTGTCATTGCCTACGATAAAACCGGTGACGGGTATCTGGACCTTGCGTATGGCGATGCCGGTGCGGACTCCATTACCTACCTTATTAACAACAAAGGGGTGCTCACGCCGGATGGGAACTATGGCGGCGCCGGGTTCTGGGGACAATTCACCACCATGCGTGAAATCTCCGGCGTCGACCTGAATAACGACGGCACCGTGGATGTGGTTCAGCACACCAACCGCAGCGGCGCGTACTCGCTTACCGTGATTAACAACAACGGTAACGGGACGTTATCCCTCGGTCAGAACCTGACTAACGTGTTTGTTGCAAACGTGGCGAATACCACCACAGCGGCGTCGATGACGTGGGCGGATTTCAACGGCGATGGCTACATGGATCTGTACCTGGGCAGCAGCTACAACAACAACGGCGGGGTGATCTACTACAACGACGGTACCGGGAAACTCTCCACCACCAAGAGCGCGGTTGAGGCCTCTAACGCGTCTGCAGGGTATCTGTCGGTGGCGGTGGACTGGAACGCCGACGGCCAGATGGACGTCATCAAGCTCAGTACCTACAGCGGATCGCAGACCGCAACCCTGTTTACCAACAACGGTTACGGTTCAAGCTGGACATCAAGTCAGCTGGCTTCCGGACTGGCGAACGTCACCGGTGTGGCCGCCGTGGATTACAACTGGGACGGCGCGCAGGATCTGCTGGTGTCGCAGCAGAACGGCAAGGTGGTGCTGGTGCAAAACAGCAAAACCGTTGCCGACGGCACGGCGATGCATCTGCACATTGTCGACAGTGAGGGTATCAACGCCTACTACGGTAATACGGTCAATCTGTATAACGCGGCGGGCGTACTGGTGGCCTCGCAGATCATCAACGCCCAGTCCGGTATCGGTTCGAACGATACCTCTGCACTGGTGAGTTTCTACGGTCTGGATCCGAATGAAACTTACTCGGCCGAGATCCTGAAAATCACCAATGGCGTGTCGGATAACGTCACCTGGAGCGGTCTGGAAGCCGGCAACGGCAAAGAGGGCTACGTCCTCACTGCCGAAGCAGCAACCGGAGGGCACAGCGGGACGCTTACCGGTACCGGGTATAACGACACCTTTATCGCCGAGGACGGCACGTATACCTATAACGGTTCCGGCGGCTGGACGACCCACTCGGATCACGACACCTGGAGTAACACCGGGGGGATGGACGTGGTGGACTACCGCAATGCGACGTCCGGCGTGACCGTCGACCTGCGTCTTTCTACCGCGCAGGACACCGGGTTTGGTACCTCACGCCTGCTGAACATTGAGGGCATTAACGGCTCGGACTTTGACGATGTCATTACCGGCAACAGCGGTAACAACCAGTTCGAAGGCCGTGGCGGTAACGACACGTTCAATATTGGCAGCGGCGGTCACGATACGCTGCTCTATACGTTGATCAACGCCTCCAATGCCACAGGCGGTAACGGCAGTGATGTGGTGAACGGCTTTACGGTAGGCACCTGGGAAGGCACGGCGGATACGGATCGTATTGACCTGCGCGACCTGCTTTCAGGCAGCGGCTACACCGGTACGGGCTCAGCGAGCTATGTGAACGGGGTCGCCACGCTGGACGGCAGTGCGGGGAATATCACCGATTACATCCGCGTGGTGCAGAACGGCAGCAATACCGAAATCCAGGTTGACCTGGACGGTAGCGGCGGTCAGTTCTCACCCACAACGCTGGTCACGCTGAACGGCGTGCAGACCGATCTGGCTACGCTGCTGGCAAATCATCAACTGTTAATTGCGTAAAACTATGCCGCGAGGAGCGATCCTCGCGGCCTTTTGCGTGGCTACAACGAAGAGCGATAAAAGATTTCACAACATTATGAAGACACATCCACAGTACGAACCCTGGTTGCAGGGCATGCTCATCATCGCGAAGCACTATCGGCTGGACTTCTCGGCAGAGCATGTTCGGGTCACGATTAACCATGAAAGCCAGTCTCCACGCCAGCTGGTGCTGGAAGAGATGGCTCGCCAGCTTGGGTTAGGGATGCGTATGGTGGCGGCCGACGCGGTCTCCCTCGACCCGTGGCGTTTACCTCTGCTTGCGGAATTTACCGGCGGGCAAATCGCGGTCATTAACCGCATGGACAGCGAGGGCAACGTGAGCCTGCAGTTCAGCGGTGACGGCGGCCTGGAGACGACGCTGACGCGTGATGCGCTGTGCTCACGGTTGACAGGACTGCTGGTGCTGCGCCCGCTCGAGTCCACGCCGGATGCCCGGGTGGATGATTACATCAAACCGTATGAGAAAAACTGGTTCTGGCAGCTGGCCCTGAAGGACTGGCGACGCTACAGCGATATTATGCTGGTGGCGCTGGTCGCTAACGTCCTGGCCCTTTCCGGCATGGTCTTTTCCATGCAGGTGTATGACAGGGTGGTGCCCTCGCAATCGGAAGCCACGCTGTGGGTTCTGTTTGGCGGCGTGATGATCGCCATTGTTTTCGAATTCATCATGCGCATGCTGCGCGTGCACATTTCGGATGTGGTGGGTAAACGCGCCGACCTGCGTATTTCTGAACGCGTTTTTGCACACGCGCTGCGGATTAAAAACGGGGCGCGCTCTAAGTCAACCGGGTCGTTTATTGCCCAGATCCGCGAGCTGGAGTCGGTACGTGAACTGATCACGTCCACCACCATTGCGGCCATCTCCGATCTGCCATTCTTCCTGCTGTTTGTGTTCATTTTGTGGATGATTGGCGGTCCTCTGGTACTGGTTGTCCTGCTTGCCGTGCCGCTGCTGCTTATCCCGGGCCTGCTGGTCCAGCGCCCGCTGGGCAAACTGTCCAGCGAAGGGATGCGCGAGTCCGCCATTCGTAACGCCACGCTGGTGGAAGCGGTTCAGGGCATTGAAGACATCAAGCTGATGCGCGCTGAACAGCGCTTCCAGAATCAGTGGAATAACACCAATGATGTTGCCGCTAACGTCGGCATGAAGCAGCGCTGGCTGACCGGGCTGTTGCTGACCTGGACGCAGGAGGTGCAGTCGATTGTGTATGCCGTGGTGCTGCTGGTGGGGTGTTACCTGGTTATCAGCGGGGACATGACCACCGGTGCGCTGGTGGGGACCTCTATTCTCGCGTCGCGGACCATCGCGCCGCTGTCGCAAATTTCAGGCGTGCTCTCCCGCTGGCAGTCGGCGAAAGTGGCGCGTAAAGGACTCGACGATCTGATGCAGCGCCCGATTGACGATCCTCAGCAGGGCAAGAAGGTGCATAAAGCCCATCTGCGGGGGGATTATGCGCTGGAAGAGGTGGGGTTCTGGTACGACGATGAAGAAAAACTCACCGTTCTGAACATCAGCAAACTGCAGATTCGCGCCGGTGAGCGGGTGGCGGTGCTCGGACGCAATGGCTCCGGCAAAAGCACGCTGCTGCAACTGCTGGCTGGGATGCAGGAGCCTCAGCAGGGCAGCATTCTGCTGGATAATATCGCGTTGAACCACCTGGACCCGGCTGACGTTCGCCGCGACATGCAGCTGCTGAGCCAGCAGGCGCGGCTGTTCTTTGGCTCCGTGCGGGACAACATTCTGATGGGCAACCCGCTGGCCACCGACGATGAGATCCATCAGGCGCTGGTGAACAGTGGTGCGCTGGAGTTTGTCCGCAAACAGAAAATGGGGCTCAACTACATTATCAACGAAGGCGGCGCGGGCCTGTCCGGCGGGCAGCGTCAGGCGTTATTACTGGCTCGCGCCCTGATCACCTCTCCGAACATTTTGTTGCTGGATGAACCTACCGCCTGGCTTGACGAGATGAGTGAGAAGCAGTTTATCCAGCACCTTAAACCGTGGTTGGGCAAGCGCCGGACGCTGGTGGTCGCGACCCATCGTCTGCCTATTCTGGAACTGGTTGACCGTATCATCGTGCTGGAAAACGGCAAGGTGATCATGGATGGCCCGCGCGACGCCATCCTTCGTCAGCACGGTATGGCGCCGCAAAAAGCCTCACAGCGTACCGTGACCATGAAACCGACACCAGTAGCAGAGGAGGGCGTAGCATGACTGATTTCTCTCGCGTCAACAGCCGCCTGAAGGAGCCACGCTTGCCGCGGTCAACCTGGGTCGCCTGGTCGCTGTTCGCCCTGCTGGCGGTATTTATCACCTGGGCAAGCCTGTTCAGCCTTGATGAGGTCACCACCGGTAGCGGCAAGGTTATCCCCTCTTCGCACGAGCAGGTGATCCAGTCCCTTGAGGGGGGCATTATTCACAGTTTGCTGGTGCGTGAAGGCGACATCGTTGAGCGTGGTCAGCAGCTGGCACAGCTTGACCGGACGAAAACCGAATCAAGCGTGCTGGAAAGTGAATCGCGCCTGAATGCCGCGCTGGCAACCGCCTCGCGTCTGAAGGCCGAAGTGAACGACACGGCACTGGCTTTTCCGGCAGAGCTGGATGATGACGTTGAGCTGGTCAAACAGGAAACGGCGCTGTATCAGTCTCGTCGCGAAAGTCTTGAGAAAGGGCTGGCGGGGTTACGGCAGGGGGCCGAACTGGTGCAGCGTGAGCTGTCGCTGACCCGTCCGCTGGTGACGCAGGGGGCAGCCAGTAAGGTGGAGGTGTTACGTCTTGAGCGTCAAAAAAATGAGCTTGAGAACAAAATCACCGAGATGAAAAACCAGTATTACGTTCGCGCCCGTGAAGAGCTGGCGAAAGCGAACGCGGAGATTGAAGCGCAACGTTCGGTGATGAAAGGGCGTGAAGATTCGTTGACCAGACTGACCTTCAATGCGCCGGTGCGCGGGATCGTTAAGGATATCGACGTGACAACCGTGGGAGGGGTGATTCCGCCAAACGGCAAGCTGATGAGCCTGGTTCCGCTTGATGACCAGATGGTGATTGAAGCGAAAATCTCGCCGCGCGATGTCGCCTTTATTCATCCGGGACAAAAAGCGCTGGTGAAAGTGACCGCCTATGACTACTCCATTTACGGTGGGCTGGAGGGCGAGGTGACCATGATTTCGCCGGATACGCTTCAGGATGAGGTGAAAAGGGATGTGTATTACTATCGGGTCTATATCCGCACTGACAGTAACCATCTGACCAATAAACAAGGCAAAGCCTTCCCGGTGTTTCCGGGGATGATTGCGACCGTTGATATTAAAACAGGCAGTAAAACGATTCTGGATTATCTGTTGAAACCGCTTAATAAGGCGAAAGAGGCACTGCGGGAACGTTAAGCAAAGGGCGTTCGGGAAACCGAACGCCAGAAACATTATACCGTCGACGTTACGTTAACAACGTGGCGTCGTTCTTTAGGAACGACGTTGATATAGTGAGTCACATAGGCGAAGTATAATCCGGCATAGTTTTCGACCAGTTCTATAAACGCCGGGTAAATCGACATCTGGCCATCACCCTGATCTTTAAGATAACCCGCCTCTTGCGCCGATTTAATAATACGGTTGACGTGGATCCGTGAAACAAAAAATTCTTTAGCCAGTAAGTTGGCTGAATAAGGTATTACTGCACCATGTGCGGTTTTATTTTTTATGGCCTGCAGGTAAAGATATAACATTATCATCCGCCCTCCGTCTTTATCAATAAACAATCCCACTTCAGGCAAAACCTTCCTGAACGTTAATCCCCTGAAAAGGTATTCCGCTGCGCGACGGAAAAAGTTATTTCGCAGGATGTCGTTATCCAGCAGATTAACGTTGATATTAAACTTTGGGAAAAGAATACTTACCGGCAAAAATGCGCCGGACATGTAGCGTTTAAGTTCATTAAGTCCCTTTTCAGTCGGTGCGATTCTCGTTTTGCGTCTGTCTTCACTGCAGCGCCAGGTCTTGATGCGGCCGGTGGTTCTGAGCAAGGTGATGATCGCAATCACACTGTTGGGGCTGGCTATTTTATAACGGGAACATAATTCTTTAATTTCTGATACTGACTCAGCCTGATTTCCAAAGATAAAACAACACATGGAAAGAATAATGTTGAACCGTGATTCCTGAAGCATCGTTTTGTAGAACAAAGGTTGTTTTTTGTAGATGGCGTCATTAATGGTGTAGTGCTCTGTTATTGCCTCACTGAATCGCGGATTGTTTTTAATGACATCCCTTCGATGTAGCAAGGCCCTGGATGAGATATGATTATCCATAGCGTTTGTCTCTTATATGAATGAGCCGATAGATGAAGTATCCAGTCTTCTTTCGGATTTTTCATTATACCTTGAGATTGACATATTTACCGTTATTATTTGATGCGAATTTTATATTTATACTGCATATGGATACAGGCGGTGATTAACACAAAGATGTTCTCGTTAGTCACGTTGATAACGGTTTCTTAACCTGATGGTGTACTGTAAAATTATTATCAACAACAGGGTTTTTTATATTTTGTTACATTCACAAGTGGGATATGTGTTTTTGTGCCCAGGAGCAGGTTATGACCCAAAATATTTCTTTCAGAAATGCTGCTTTTTATGAGCAAAAATTTGTCATCTCAACCTGCCATTTCACATTTCAGGGGTACAGTCTGTTGCTTAAACAGTACGGTATAGACGCTTCGCACGTTCGTTTTGAGGGGGATGAACCTTCCCGGCAGGATCTGGAAAATATCCTTAGCAGTCAAAATGCTCAAATCTCGGTGTTCCTCGGAAAAGGTGTGGTCTCTCTGCTGGAGAGCCTGAAGCGACTCGCTTGCGTGCTAAATAAACTTCCTGTTATTCGAAAGGTAACCCTGTACGGGGAAATGCCGGATGGCTGGCTGTATCGAACGCTGGGGAATCTGTTAAATAATACTTTCCAGCTTTCATTGATTCGTATAGCCAGCGTGTCTGATGTTATGACCTGTTTTCGTATGCATAATGACGTATTTAAGGATAACTCACGTTCATTGCGTGACCAATACTGGGGGGTGTCTTATCAGGAAAACGTAAAAGGTTTAACCGAAAGAGAGGTAAGCGTTTTATTAAATTTTTATCGCGGAATGTCAGTAAAAGAGCAGTGTGAAAAAATGGGGCTGTCTAATAAAACGGTTTATACCCATCGTAAGGAAGGGGTGAAAAAATTACACCAGATCCGACGCTGGCTGAAAGATCCGCATGCCTTAAGAATCGAAGGCAGCACGGAACGGTTAACGCAAAAAGAAAGTCTCTCTGCCAAAGAGACGGCGGTTTATAATGCATTGCTAAAAAGAGAAATATTCCCTGCATATCAGATCATAACCGATCGTTATAAGAAAGGTGTGGGGTTTGAGATACTCATTCGCTGGAATAATAATGGTAAAATTATCAAGCCAGTTAATTTTCTTACTGATATTTCAAGCCAGGAAGTATGGCTAAAAATTACTGCGCTAGTGATTCATGCTGCGGTGTCAGGTATTAATAAATATAACGGTAAATATTATTTTTCCGTCAATATCCCCCCGCGACTTGCCTCGGGGAATGCACTTCCCGACATGGCCAAAAAGGCTGTGGCGATGCTGCTCAATCCGCAGTGGGCCGACAAACTGGTCTTTGAATTTGCCGAAGATATTGATGTGACCAAGGATAGGACGATCCCAGAAACCATGCGGCGTTTACGCAATACCGGGTGCCGGCTGTTTCTCGATGACTGCTTTTCCAACCATCAAACCATGTTCCCGGTAAGGCAGGTGCATTTTGATGGATTAAAGCTTGATCGGGATATCGTCGAGCATTTTGTGGCGAATGATAATGATTATAATCTTATTAAAGCGATACAGATATACAGCGATATGACCGGCACGGATTGTATTGCTGAAGGGGTGGATAGCGAAGAGAAGTTTGAGAAGTTAGTCGCCCTTGGGGTTAAAAGCTTTCAGGGCTATTATCTGTCGCGGGCGGTGAAAGAAGACGAATTAGATCGCATGGTCAGATTGTTTAGCTAAAGCGCAAAAATAAAGCCCCGAAGGGCCTTTGTTTATTTTCGACCCAGTAACAGGCCGAGAACAATACCTACCGCCCCCGCAGCAATTAAACCCGTCAGGGGATTATTTCTCACCGCTTCAGTGACATCGGAAACGGCGTCGCTGGCCTGTGCGGCATATTTTTTGGCAGCACCTTTAACCTGATGCTTAGGGGAGTCAACGAAATCGCCAAACTGCTGCTGGGCTGAGCCTGCCAGTTCATCGAGTTTATTTTTCGCTTTGTCTTCTGCAAACTGTGTATTTTTATCAGTATTGAAATCAGTCATTTTTGCCTCCTTGTGTTGATAGTATAAGGATAGCCTCTCTTTTGCGTTTTAAGGGAAGCAGGGCGTAATTTGGCACAAAATCCTCCTGTTTTCGGATATATCTCTATGCCACAAACCCTTTATTTCTCATTCTTATCCTGACCGTAATACAGTTTTCCAATCCGGATAAGCGGGCGGCCCTGAGATTTGCGGTGCAGGTTACTGTCCCTGAGCGAATACACGCACCCGCAATATTCCTGCTGGTAAAACTGTTCTCGCTTGCTTATCTCAATCATGCGCGAGGAACCGCCCTGTTTGCGCCAGTTGTAGTCCCAGTAGACCATCCCCGGATAGCGCGCTGCCGCACGCTGGCCGCAGTCATTTATCTGCTGCATATTCTTCCAGCGGGAGATCCCTAATGAACTACTGATGACGCGAAAACCATTTTCTGCCGCATATAACGCTGTGCGTTCGAAACGCATATCGAAGCACATGGTGCAGCGGATGCCGCGCTCGGGTTCCCATTCCATGCCCTTAGCGCGTTCAAACCAGTTATCGGTGTCGTAATCGGCATCGACAAACGGCACGCCGTGTTTTTCCGCAAAGCGAATATTCTCCTCCTTACGGATGAGGTATTCCTTTTGCGGATGAATATTGGGGTTATAGAAAAATATGGTGTAATCAATTCCCGACGCCTGGATCGCCTCCATCACTTCTCCCGAGCAGGGGGCGCAGCAGGAGTGCAGCAGCAGTTTGTCGGCGCCGTCTGGCAGGGTAAGTTGAGGGCGGATAAAGGGGGTTGTACTCATCGTATCAACTCTATGTGAATGAAATTTATTGAATTGTAGTCCCGTAACCGAAGAAAGTGAACGTTCAGGGCAAACCCCGGCGAACGTAAACATCCACGTTTCTTTTCTATGGCTCCGATCACGTCACCTCGTATTCCCCTGATCCTGCGACAACTCGCAGCAATCATGCATTGACCGAAGGAATAAATTCGACATAATTTATTTCCGTGGTGAATCCTCTCTGACGAGAGGGCGTTCCAGACTACTGCTGTCCGCAGGTATGCACGCATCTTTGCTTACCAGGGGAGAGTCACTGGGATGCACCCGACACCACGATTCTTTCTTTAATTTTTTATCCCATTGGAAGGGTATAGAGTGCACAAGTTTAATTCCTCTCTTCTTGCGATTTTTTTGCTGACAGGTTGTAGTTCCGATTTGGTTCTCAGCCCACCTCAAAAACCTAAATACAAGGCTATGCCAGAGATAACCCAGTCTGTGACGCCATCCCAACAGCGTGCGATCATGGCTGGCGAGAGGCCTGATTGGTCAGAAAGGACGCCAGTCGGCACCATGAAACGATATTGATAAATACCTAGCGACCAGGGCTGCCATTCGGTGGCCTTTTTTATTGTGATGAATGAGCGGGATGTGATGGCCGCAGCCAAAACGCAGAAGGCATGGTGAAAACGCCCCTGCGCCTGGCGTTGATAATCACCAGACGTGTGGAATGCAACTGAATCAAGTTAATGTTCTATATACTTATTTTATCAATACACCAATTCCTGATAAGATTGTTCCTAATTTTTACTGATGGAATAGGGACATGAAAAAAATTGTTGGCGTGATATTACTTTCCTGCTTACTTGCCGGTTGCGATAAACCTAAAATTGACTCATCAACTGATGATGCAATGAAATCGTCTATAGCTAAAGTCAGAGAGTCACTTCCGGAGAATAAGCGGGAGGAGTTTGATAGCGCTCTGCAAGTTGTGGCATTCAGTAACATCAACATGGCTGATCTCATGCATGCCTCATCAGACAATGACAAAGAAGACCTCAGCAAAAAGATGCGCGAACCCCTGTCGGGAAAGACTGCTGAGGAAGTCATTTCTTATGCTCAGAAAGTAACAGCTGAGAGAGAGCTTAAGCAGAAAGAACAGGCAATTCAGGAAATTAAAACGCTAGAAAAGAAAAAAGCTGACTCAGATATGGCTAAAGAGGAGCTGAAGAAAATCCAAGTTTTATCAGCCAGATTTACCAGGGAGCCTGAGGCAGACGGTGAGCCACAACCCGTAATTAGACTGGTTGTAAAAAACAAGAGTGAAAACGTTATTTCCAGAGCCTACCTGCATGGAGTGATAGCAAGCAGCGGACACTCAGATCCCTGGTTGGAAAGTAAGTTCTTTTACGATATTCCTGACGGGCTTAAACCGAATGAAGAAGCTACATGGGCTCTGGCTCCGCCTAAAAATTCTGAATGGGGTCAACTTTATGCCCCAAGCGACGCTGTTTTCACTGTGACAGTCATGAGAGTAGACGGTACTGATAAGCGGGCGTTGTTTGATGCAACAATGTTTACAGAGGAAGACGGTAACAAGCTTGATGAACTGAAGAAAAAATACCCGTGACTTTTAGCTAAAAAAATGACCCGCTTAGGCGGGTTTTTTTACGTCCGGAGGAAACGTGGCGACAGATATATTCACCTGGTGAACCCAGATACGGGCAGAAAGGGAAGGGAAGTTTAGCCACACGATTCGTTCTGCATCCTTTGGTCGTGGTTATGAGCAAATCGCAGGAGATGAATTACCCCTGAGCAGCAATTCTGGCTGATGACCCTCTCAGCTAACTACACGATAACCACGTAAAAGCTAATGTTTACATAAACCTGTTTTAAAAGATACAATACCCCCCTATAGTATCAGGAGGGCGTATGCCGCATTCACCCGCAGATAAAAAACGTATTCTGACGCGCGTCCGCCGCATTCGAGGGCAGGTTGATGCTCTTGAGCGTGCACTGGAATCGGGCGACCCCTGTCTGTCCATCCTGCAGCAAATTGCCGCCGTGCGCGGTGCTGCGAATGGGCTGATGGGCGAAATGGTTGAAATTCACCTCAAAGATGAGCTGGTGACCGGGGAGACAACGCCGGACCAGCGGGCCGTTCGCATGGCAGAAGTCGGCCATTTGCTGCGCTCTTATCTAAAATAAACCCACAGACCTCACAATAAGGGAAGAGACATTATGAAATCTCGCGCTGCTGTCGCATTTGGCCCCGGCCAGCCGCTCAAAATCGTTGAAATCGACGTGGCTCCGCCGAAGAAAGGCGAAGTCCTGATCAAAATTACCCATACCGGCGTGTGCCATACCGATGCGTTTACCCTTTCGGGTGACGATCCTGAAGGCGTGTTCCCGGCGGTACTCGGCCACGAAGGCGGCGGGATTGTGGTGGAAGTCGGCGAGGGTGTGACCAGCCTGAAGCCGGGTGACCATGTGATCCCGCTGTACACGGCAGAATGTGGTGAGTGTAAGTTCTGTAAATCCGGCAAAACTAACCTGTGCCAGGCGGTTCGCGCTACTCAGGGTAAAGGTCTGATGCCAGACGGTACCACTCGCTTCTCCTATAACGGTGAACCGATCTATCACTACATGGGCACCAGTACCTTCAGCGAATACACCGTGTGTGCGGAAATTTCGCTGGCGAAAGTGAACCCGCAGGCGCCGCTGGATAAAGTTTGCCTGCTGGGCTGCGGCGTAACCACCGGAATTGGCGCGGTGCATAACACCGCAAAAGTGAAAGAGGGCGACACCGTTGCGGTGTTCGGTCTCGGCGGTATTGGTCTGGCGGTTATCCAGGGGGCGGTGCAGGCAAAAGCGGGTCGTATTATCGCTGTCGATACTAACCCGGAGAAATTCACGCTGGCAGGCGAAATGGGTGCCACTGATTTCGTGAACCCGAAAGACTACGATAAGCCGGTTCAGGATGTGATCGTTGAGATGACCGATGGCGGCGTTGACTTCAGCTTCGAATGTATCGGTAACGTTAACGTGATGCGCTCCGCGCTTGAATGCTGCCACAAAGGCTGGGGTGAGAGCATCATCATTGGCGTTGCCGGTGCGGGCCAGGAGATCAAAACCCGTCCATTCCAGTTGGTGACCGGCCGTGTGTGGCGTGGTTCAGCGTTTGGCGGCGTGAAAGGGCGCACCCAGCTTCCGGGCATGGTGGAAGATGCAATGGTCGGGAAAATTCAGCTCGACCCGTTCATTACCCATCGCCTGCCGCTGGAGCAAATCAACGACGCGTTCGATTTGATGCACGAAGGTAAGTCCATCCGTACCGTGATTCACTTCGGCGACAAGTAACTCTTCTGCCAGCGGTTTTTTTGCCGCTGGCGTTTCCTGCATAATCTTCTCTAAAGTGTGACCTGCCTTGCGCTTTTAGCCGTAAGCTAATCTCCAGCCGTGCCGATGACTATTTTACAGGCGTGTTTTTACGCATCTTACCTACAAGAGAGTCGACGGTCATGGACAACACAACAACGATGCAGGCGCAGCGCACGCTGAGCTTTTTGCATCATATCAGGCTGGTTCCGCTGTTTTCCTCCATTCTCGGTGGCATTATTTTGCTGTTCGCCTTGAGCTCAGGTCTGGCGGGCTATTTCCTGCTGCAGGCAGACGCCGATCAGCAGGATGTCACATCAGAAATTCAGGTGCGTATGGGGCTGTCGAACAGTTCTAACCATCTTCGCACCGCGCGTATCAATATGATCCACGCTGGCGCGGCCAGCCGTATCGCCGAGATGGATGCAATGAAGCAGAACATCAGCGAGGCGGAAAAACGTATTAAGCAGTCTCAGGATGGCTTTAATGCGTACATGAACCGCCCCGTTCGTACGGCGGAGGATGAAGCGCTGGATGCCGAACTGAAAACACGCTTTGACGCCTATATCGCGGGCCTTCAGCCGATGGTTAAATTTGCCAAAAACGGCATGTTTGAAGCGATCATTAACCATGAAAACGAATCCGCGCGCCCGCTGGATGACGCCTATAACGCCGTCCTGCTGAAGGCGATTAAGATCCGTACCGACCGGGCCAATGCCCTGACGGCGCAGGCGCACAGCCGCACGCAGCTGGGCCTGATGTTTATGGTCGGGGCGTTTGCCCTGGCGCTGGTGTTGACCGCGCTGACCTTTATCGTACTGCGCCGCACGGTCATCAATCCGCTTCAGCGTGCTGCTACGCGAATCGAGAACATTGCGAAAGGCGACCTGACGATGCCGGATGATGTCGCCGGGCGCAGCGAAATTGGCCGACTGACGCGCGACCTGCAAACCATGCAGCACTCGCTGGAGACCACGGTTGGCACCGTACGCCAGGGGGCGGAAGAGATCTATCGCGGAACCAGTGAAATCTCGGCTGGCAACACCGATCTCTCATCCCGTACCGAACAGCAGGCGGCCGCCATTGAGCAGACTGCCGCAAGTATGGAACAGCTGACCGCGACGGTGAAACAGAATGCCGATAACGCGCACCATGCCAGCAAGCTGGCGGAAGATGCCTCCGGTAAAGCCAGTCGTGGCGGCCAGATGGTCTCCGGCGTGGTGAAAACGATGAGCAATATCTCCACCAGTTCGAAGAAGATCTCTGAGATTACTGCGGTGATTAACAGCATTGCGTTCCAGACCAATATCCTGGCGCTCAATGCGGCAGTAGAAGCAGCGCGTGCGGGTGAACAAGGACGCGGCTTTGCGGTGGTGGCGAGCGAAGTGCGTACCCTGGCGAGCCGAAGTGCAAATGCCGCGAAAGAGATTGAAAGCCTGATCAACGAGTCGGTTTCCCTGATCGATCAGGGTTCCGGTGAAGTGGTCGCCGCGGGCAACACCATGAACGACATCGTCGATGCGGTGAAACGCGTCACCGATATTATGCTGGAAATTGCCGCCGCCTCCGACGAACAGAGCCGCGGTATCGAGCAGGTCAGCCAGGCGATTTCGGAGATGGACAAAGTGACGCAGCAGAACGCCTCGCTGGTGGAGGAAGCCTCTGCGGCGGCGGCCTCCCTGGAAGAACAGGGCGCGCGTCTGACCGAGGCTGTCGGGGCATTTCGTCTGAGTGGCGCAAAGCCTGGCCGTTCAGTCTCGTCTGCGCCAGCGGTGAAAAACGCACCTTTACGTCCTGCGCCTGCGGTGTCGGGTGATAACTGGGAAACGTTCTGAGTCATCCGGGGTAAACGGGTGAAAAAAAAGGGACCGTCAGGTCCCTTTTTTATTGCGTTACTGCTTATCCGGCAGCGCGTAGGCAATCACGTAATCACCGCGATCCGGCGACTGACGGGCACCCCCCGCGTTGATGATGATGTACTGTTTACCGGTTTTCGGTGAAACATAGGTCATCGGTCCGGACTGGCTACCGACCGGCAGACGGTCTTTCCAGATCTCTTTCCCGGTGGCGGTATCAAATGCGCGCAGGTAGAAATCCTGGGTGCCGGCAAAGAACAGCAAACCGGACTGGGTAGCGAGGGACGCGCCCAGGGTCGGCATACCGATTGGGATCGGCATATGCATGCGAATGCCAAGCGGGCCAGTATCTTCCACCGTACCGACCGGAACCTGCCACACCAGCTTGCCTGATTTCAGGTCAACGGCTGACATGGTGCCAAACGGTGGCTTCTGACACGGAATGCCCAACGGCGACAGGAAGCGTTCACGCATAGCTCCGAACGGTGTACCGTCCATAGGCACAATACCCATCTCGATGCCGCTGGCGTTTTTCGCCACGTTGGCACGCGGTACCATGTAGTTTGCCAGTCCCAGGCGCATATCGTTAACGAACATCAGGCTGTTGTTCGGGTCGATTGAGACGCTGCCCCAGTTCATCCCGCCAAGGGAGCCCGGGAACTGCAGGGAACGGTCGAGACCCGGTGGGGTGAAGACGCCCTGGTGACGCATCTCTTTAAACTGAATGCGGCACAGCAGCAGGTCTACTGGCGTCGCCCCCCACATATCCGATTCGGTCAGCGTCTGGTTGCCAATCATCGGCATGCCAACAGAGTACGGTTGGGTCGGGGAGTAACGTTCACCTTCAACGTTACCGGCCGGTACCGGGCGCTCTTCCACTTTCGCCACGGGCTTGCCGGTTTCGCGGTTGAGCATAAAGATCATGCCCTGTTTGCTGGTCTGCACCAGCACCGGCGTGGTGCCACCTTTACCGTCGGGTAAATTGTACAGCAGCGGCTGGGAAGGGAGATCAAAGTCCCACAGGTCGTGGTGGGTGGTCTGGAAATGCCAGCGCACCTGACCGGTGGCGGCGTCCACCGCCACGATGGAGGAGCTGTACTTGTCATCCAGCGCCGTACGCTCACCCGCCCAGAAATCTGGCGTGGCGTTGCCGGTTGGCAGATAGATCAGGTTCAGTTTTGCATCGTAAGACATGGCAGACCAGACGTTCGGCGTGCCGCGTGTATAGGTCTGTCCTTCCGGTGGGAGGCCGGTCAGTTGCGGATTACCCGGATCCCATGCCCATGCCAGCTTACCGGTATGAACGTCATACGCACGCACGACGCCCGGCGGTTCGCCGGTGGAGAAGTTATCCGCGATACGACCGCCAACCACCACCACATTCCCCGCGACCAGCGGCGTGGAGGTCTGCTGATAGTAACCCGGCTTGATTTCCCCCATCCCGATGCTCAGGTCAACGGTGCCACGATCGCCAAAGTCTTCACAGACCTTGCCGTTATCCGCATTGATGGCAATCAGTCGCGCATCGGTGGTCGGCAGGAACAGACGACGAGGGCAGGCCGCAGGCTGTGTATCTGTCTGTGACGTTGTCACGCTGCTGTGATCTTCAAAATAACCCAGACCGCGGCAACGCTGCCAGTTCGGTGCCGAGGCTTTCGCGTCGTAACGCCATTTCTCTTTACCGGAGTCGACGTCCAGCGCCAGGACTTTACTGTACGGCGTACAGACATACAGCGTGTCGCCAATTTGCAATGGGGTGTTCTGATCTTCCGCACCGGAGCCGTTGCTCTGAGGAATATCCCCCGTGTGGGCAACCCAGGCCACCTTCAGATCGTTCACGTTTTGTTTGTTAATTTGATCGAGGGCGGCGAAGCGGTCACCGTGGGTGGTATTGCCCCAGTGCGCCCAGTTTTTCTGCTCCTGACCTGGTGCGACCGGTTTTACCGGTACCGGCTCATTCGCCACCACCAGCGTTTGCGGCTTGAACATCCAGCCGAGGCTCACCAGCATCACGACCGCCAGAACGGCCGCGACGCCAAACGCCGGTGCTTTGTTCGGGGCGTTGTGGTTTGCTGCGCGCATAAACGGCCAGACGATGGCACAGAGGAAGGCCAGCACGGCAAACGTAAAGAGGCGCGAGAAGAGCGGCCAGAAATCCCATCCGGCATCGCTGACGGCCCAGAACAGCGAGGCGATAAACGCGATGCCATAGAGGACGATCCCGCTGGTGCGGTTGATGAAAATCAGGACGGCGGCAATCACCATCGCCACGCCCATGATCAGGAAGTACCCACTTCCGCCTACGGTAACAAGCTTTAAACCTAAGCCGCCAACAGCCAGACCGATGAGCGTCATCAGTCCGGCAAGGAGCCACTGCAGGATACGGGGTATCCCACGTGGCGCGCTGCCAAATGCCATTTCTGTCTCCTTTAAATCCCCCGCGTTGCGGAACGGTGCCGAATATGTACCAATTGGGTAATAATCGCGGAGGTGGATGAGGTTTTATACGGTTTATCCGCATCATGTGCGGTTGAATTACTGTTTAACAAATAGCATGCGAACCATTTGGTGAATTCGCGGCTATGATAAAACTGTTAAATTGTTTTACGCAATTGTTAATGGATGATTTCGCATTTTTTGACCACAGAAACAAAAAACCCGTCGACAGGACGGGTTAGTGGTTGAGGCTATAAAGGCATCTCAGGCAGGCATGGATTTGCGGATGGCGCTGAGCAGCGTCTGCGCACCCGGGGAGAGCGGGGTATCCACGCGGGTTAATATACCGATAGGTTCGCCCGCACCTGGCGACGTCACCGGCAGTGCGGTAAGCGTGCCCTGGCGGAGATCATCTTTCACCGCGCCGGAGGGAACGAACCAGACGTAGTCATAATCCACCGTAAGCTGGCGCGAAAGCGAGGCCGACAGCGTTTCGATGCAACCTGAAGGCAGTGAGCAGCCCTGCATCTGCAGCAGTGTCTCAGCGTTCTGACGCGGAACGGTGCCTTTTGGGGATACCACCACCGGCCACTCCATCACGCGGCTTAACGTCACCGTATCCTGCAGCAGAGGGTGACCGGGACGCACGACCAGCTTCAGGGATTCCAGGAACAACAGCTCGTAGTTAAGCCCGCCCATAAGCTCGGGGTCGGACATGCGCCCGATACCGAGATCCAGTTCGCCGGATTTTAGCCCGGCGAGCAGCATGGTGTTATTCATGGTGGCAACCTGAATAGTGGTATGCCGCTGATGTTTGTGGAACTGTCCAATGACCGGAGGCAGAATGCCGAGCGCCGCCGTTGGCAGGGCACCCACGCGCACAATCTCCGTGGCGTGCTCCTCTTTGCGGTTGAGCGACTGTCCGGCAGTATTCAGCGCATCGAGAACCTTGACGGCGTGCGTAAGAAATTGCTCACCCACGAGGGTGAGTTGTGCCCCCAGCCGACCGCGGTCGAAGAGACGGGTTCCGGTGAGTTGTTCCAGCTCGTTCAGCGTTTTGGAGAGCGCAGGCTGGCTTAGGTTGAGAGTTTCAGCCGCTCGCCCCAGCGTTCCCTGTTGAGCGACGGCCACAAATGTATGCAAATGGCGCAAGCGTATGCGCTGACTGAACAGACCATTTTTTTCCATAGGCGATGTTAAAAACAGAGCGATGCGGGTGACAAGCTAAGTTGTTTAATTTTGATAACTTGATAGCAAAATATTTTTAACATTTGATCTGTTTGAGTTACAACATTTTTTTTGGCAGGGGGGAGAGGAAGAACGTCCTTGTTCTTTTCGAGCACATTGAGAGCGTTACGTCAGTGTATAGCCGGGTTAAATCACGCCATCACCGCCGTCAGAGCACCATACCTGACCGGAGGTAAATGAACATTCATCCGAGGCCAGCGTGACATAGAGCGGTGCGATTTCAACAGGTTGACCCGGACGCCCCAGCGGGGTATCGGCACCAAACTCTTTCACTTTTTCCATCGGCTGGCCGCCGCTGGATTGCAGCACCGTCCAGTAAGGACCCGGGGCAACCGCGTTGACGCGTATTCCTTTTGGACCAAGCTGTTTCGCTAAGGATTTGGTGAACACCGCCAGACAGGCTTTTGTCTGGGCATAATCCAGCAGCACAGGGCTGGGCTTAACCGCCTGGACCGAGGAAGTATTAATGATAGAGGCCGATGGTTTCAGATGGCGCAGCGCCGCTTTGGTTATCCAGAAAGGCGCATAGACATTGGTTTTGAAGGTCGCGTCAAAATCTTCCGTGGTGAGCTCTTCAAGGGATTCCCGGTATTGCTGACGACCAGCGTTATTCACCAGAATGTCCAGTCCCCCCAGTTTGGCCACCGCCTCTTCTACCAGCTTCTGGCAGAACGTCTCGTCACGGATGTCACCCGGCAGCGCGACGGCAATGCGTCCTTCCGCTTTGATAAGCTCAATGACGTCAACCGAGTCTTTCTCTTCTTCAGGCAGATAGTTGATTGCGACGTCAGCCCCTTCACGGGCGTAAGCGATCGCGACTGCGCGACCAATACCGGAGTCGCCTCCGGTGATCAATGCTTTCTTGCCGGCAAGGCGGCCATGCCCTTTATAGCTCGTTTCCCCGTGGTCGGGTACGGGTTGCATTTCTGATGCCAGTCCCGGCGGCGTTTGCGGTTGCTCCGGGAAAGGGGGTTGCGGGTAAGCGTTCTGACGTTGTGTAGTATCACTCATAGCTGACTCCTTAAGCCAAGGGGTGAGATTTGATGGATAGTTGCAGCGTTAACGCTTCGCTGAATTATTTCTGCAAATGATCGACGCGCACGACAGGCGGCGATGATTTCTTATCAAGCGATCCGTTGATACTGATCATCTGATCGGGTTTTACTGTTCTGCCGTCGAATACTGCCTGGGGAATAATAACGTCTATTTTTCCGGTTTTATCCTGGAATACAAACTTATCGCCGCTACCGTCAATAAGGTTTCCGCGTAATGAAATAGTCGCACCATCATGCATTTCTTTTGCATGATCGATGGTCATAATTCGTGCGTCATCGGTTCCACGATAACCGCTATCCAGTGCGTGCGGCGGTGGCGGTGCTTCACCTTTTTGTAACCCGCCGTTATTATCTGCCCATGCGGCCGGTACCAGAAATATCAAAAAAGCGGAAATAAGCGATAATTTCATCTGATATCCTTCATTTTGTGTGTCTTGACTTATTAAGTATTGTTGCTATTCCTTTATGTGGCAAATGTGATAAGTCTTAAAAACATTCGCTTTTGAAATCAAAAATATCGGTTAATAAGCGAAACGGTGATAGCCGCCATGAAGCATCAAAGTGATAAGTTACCTGGGATAGATGAGAATTACCGATTGCTGACGTTTGAATATGGATTTCGTCAGGTGGGTTTTATTGTCCTGCTGGCCATTATCGTTGCGGCGATAGCGGGCTTCTTTTCAAGCGGAGTGGTGAGTGATACGCAAAGAACAAACTCGGCAAAGTCGCTGACCATCAACTACGAGCGCTTTGGCCGACGCCAGACGGAGTCGAAGATCCACCTTTCATTCCCGGTCAGAACAGAAGGGAAATACACCCTGAGTGTGACCAGCGAGAGCAACGATGTTTACGAGCCAGGAAGCGTTTGGCCGCAACCGGACAGCATGTTCAGTCGCGGGAATACGCTCTTTTTTGTTTATAACAACCTGAAAATGTCCGACAACTTCTCTGTCTTACTTTTCACGACCCCTGCACGCGCAGGTAAATGGGACAATGTCGTTCGCATAAACAACGAGCCGGAAATCCCTTTCTGGCAATTTATTTACCCGTAGGAGGCTGATATGGATATGGTCTTTCGTGCGCTGGCTATTTACCTGTTCCTCGTCGTGGTATTTAAAGTTGCCGGACGGCGCGCTTTGCTGCAGATGACCAGCTTTGATCTGATTCTCCTGTTAATTATCAGTGAGGCGACGCAACAGGCGCTGCTCGGGGAAGATTTTTCGGTCACCGGCGCAATGATTACCATTACCACGCTGGTGGTAGTGGATATTATCTTTGGGATAATGAAAAAATATTTCTCACCGGTAGAAAATATTCTTGATGGCACTCCGGTGATATTGGTTGAGAACGGCGTGCCGCTAGCAGATAAACTCAAAAAAGTCGACGTTTCCTGTGATGATATTCTGGTATCGGCACGCCAGAATAATGGTGTTACGCAGCTGAGTGAAATTAAATATGCCATTCTTGAGCGCAATGGTCATATTTCAATCATTCCTTTTGAGAAGTAAGAGGCCACGAAATGAGCAACCTTCACCATGATAACAATTATACCGTCGCCGAACTGACCAAAAAAGTGGCGAGCAAATTGACAGACTTAGGGCTTCGCTTAACCACGGCAGAATCCTGCACCGGCGGAAAACTCTCCGTCGCCCTTTGTGCTGAAGAGAACACGGCCGAATTTTATGATGTCGGCCTGGTCGTGTTCAGTGACGGCGCAAAAGAGCGCATTCTGGGCGTGCGTCCTGAGACCCTTGAACGGTATACGGCCGTGAGTGAACAGACGGTGACCGAAATGGCCGCCCGGATCCTGGAGATTGCCCAGGCGGATGTCAGTATTGCCATCAGCGGTTATGCCGGGCCAGAAGGGGGAGACGATGGCACGGCGGCAGGGACCGTTTGCTTCGCCTGGAACCTTCGCGGACACACGGAAACCCGTACCGTCCTGTTTTCCGGCGACTGCCAGGATGTGGTTGAGAAGGCGGTGCAGTATTCATTGTCTGAATTAGTGACCAGATTATCAGGCTGGGATAACGAGTAAATTAACGCGGAGGTTCTATGGCTGTGATTGTCATTACCGGCGGTACGGCGGGTGTGGGAAAGGCAACGGCGTTGCACTTCGCAAAGGCAGGCTACGATGTGGGCATTATTGCCCGCGATGAGACAAGCCTGCACTCGACCCAGGAGGAATTAACGCGATTTGGCGTCAAAGCCTGTGCGGTACAGGCGGATGTCGCCGACAGCCAGGCGGTGGTGGACGCGGCAAACGAGATTGAATATCGCCTCGGCGCAATTGATGTGTGGGTTAACAATGCGATGGGTGCGGTGCTGGCACCGTTTCGTACCCTGACGCCGGATGAATTTCGCCGCGTCACTGATGTGACCTATCTTGGCTTCGTAAACGGAACCCGCGCCGCGCTGGAATTGATGGTGCCACGCGATCGCGGCGTGATTATTCAGGTCGGGTCCGCGCTGGCCTACCGTTCGATCCCGTTGCAATCGGCCTACTGCGGCGCCAAAGCGGCGATTCGGGGATTCACCGATGCGGTGCGCACGGAACTGATGCATGAGAACAGCCGGGTGCAGCTTTCAATGGTGTAGATGCCGGGGCTGAATACACCGCAGTTTGACTGGGCAAGAAACAAATTCGCCTGGTCTATGCGTCCGGTTCCGCCGGTGTTTGAGCCTGAAGTTGCCGCGAGCGCGATTTTTAAGGTCGCGCAAAAACCGGTGCGCGAACTGTGGGTGGGCAGCAGTACCATTCAGTCGATCGTCGGACAATTCCTCTTCCCGGGTTTCCTGGACCGGCTGATGGTGAAGAAGGCCTGGGAAGGTCAGATGACTGACGATCTGAATGACCGGGATCGCCAGGATTATCTCGACCAGCCTGTCAACGACCTGCACAAAATCCATGGGCGTTTTACCCCGGAAGCGAAAAACCGCGCCACGGCGATCACCTCAGGTGTGCCCGGGAAAGTCCTGTTAGGCTCCCTCACGGTGGCGGGCGTTGTGCTGACGCGGCTGATGATTCGGCGTAAAAGGTAATCAGCGCAGCGCGCTACGGTTAGTCCAGAACCAGCGATAGCCGTAGCCGCTGAGGGTAAGCTGGACGGTTTTGCCACAGATCAGCGCGTCGTCATAGCGTTTATCCGCCAGGCAGGCGGTCCAGGTGGCGTGACGGATCCCGCGGGCGGTAAACTGGACCGGCTTGTCGCTAAAGTTAACGAAGGTCAGGATACTGCGCGCTTCGGCCTCGTAATAAATGCCCAGTACCGCGTCATCATCAATATTGATGAGACGAAACGGTGCGACAGCAATCTCCGGAAATTCAGAGCGCGTATTGGCCATGTCGATGATCCGGTGCAGCAGGGAATTGCGGTGCAGCAGGGAATCGGCCACGTTGATTTTCTGATAACGCCAGGGACCGCGATCGATGATCGGGGCGATAAACCGCTCAGGATCCGCTGCTGAAAAGCCACCGCCTTCTGACCCCGCCCACTGCATTGGCGTACGCACGGCATAGCGCTCTTCCAGCGTCAAATCATCACCCATGCCAATCTCATCGCCGTAGCGCATGACCGGCACGCCCGGGAGTGAGAAGAGCACCGCGTGGCAGAACGCCAGCCGTTTTTGATCGCCCTTTAACATCGGTGCCAGACGGCGTCGTATCCCGCGCTGGTAGACGTTCATCTCTTCGTCAGGGGCGAAGGTGTCGACCACAATCTGTTTCTCTTTTTTACCGATCCCTTCCAGATCTAACTCATCGTGGTTGCGCAGCCAGTTGGCAAAGCAGCACGAGTCAGGCGGGACAATCATCTTCTTTATGGCATTGCGCAGCGGTCGGGCGCTTTTCCTGGCAAGGCTGACGTAGAAATACTTATTGAGCCAGAAATTCAGCACCAGATTCAGACGGTTATTTTCGCCGAAATAGTCTTTATACGCCTCCACGTCGACGTCCACCTCACCGAGCAGGATCGCTTCCGGATTACGTGCTTCAATAAGGCGGCGCATATGCTCCAGGATCCATAACCCCTTTTTCTCGTCACCGCCGCCTGCCTGCGCGGTCAGGTGCGTTGCGGCATCAAGGCGAAAGCCCGACACCCCGAGCTTGAGCCAGAAGAGGATAATATTTTCGATCTCGTTGAGCAGCGCGGGGCAGGTCAGATTCAGGTCGGGCTCGTGGTGATAGAACATATGTCGGTAGTATTGCCCGGCCTCGTCATCCCATGTCCAGACGCTCTCTTCCACGCCGGGAAACATCGGGGAGGTATCGTCCTCGTTATTATCCGACCAGATATAATAGTCACGAAAAGGTGAAGTTGGGTTGCGGCGCGCCTGCTGAAACCAGGGATGGGCGTCCGAGGTGTGCTGAATCAACAGCTCAATAATGACCTGCATACCCAGCTCCCGGGCCTGTTCAATAAAGGCGATAATGTCGGCCAGCTTTCCGAAGCGAGGATCAACCTGCAGATGGTCGCTGACGTCGTAGCCTTCATCCAGAAACGGGGTGAGGTAGAAAGGGGTGATCCAGATAACCGTCGCCCCCATGCGGCGAATGTAGCGCAGCTTTGCGCCAATCCCGGCGATGTCCCCGCAGCCATCGCCGTTTAAATCATAAAAGAGTGCAGTATCAATCTGATAAATAATGGCTCGGGTATGCCAGTCTGCCATAGTTCACCTCAGTGATAACCTTCCGTGTCGGAAACTTTGCCCCGGAAAACGTAGTAGCTCCAGGCGGTGTACACCAGAATCACCGGAATAATCAGTAACGTTCCGACCAGCATAAACAGCTGGCTGGCCGGTGGTGCCGCAGCCTCCCACAGGGTAATGTGCGGCGGAATAATGTTAGGCCACAGGCTAATTCCCAGACCGCTGAATCCGAGGAAGATCAGCCCAAGGGTCAGCAGGAAGGGACGCGAGTGGCTGGCCGGGTTGCGCGTCAGTCGCCAGATCCACAGGCTAAACACGCCTACCAGCAGGGGAACCGGCAGGAACCAGATGAAGTTGGGGAAGGTAAACCAGCGGTCGGCAACGTACTGCCAGCCGAGCGGCGTCCAGATACTCACCACCGCGATCACCACCACCAGCGCCAGCAGCACGTGCCGGGTCAGTTCACGCATGCGGTTTTGCAACGCGCCTTCACTTTTCATGATAAGCCACGTGGTACCGAGCAGGGTGTAGGCCACTACCAGCCCGATGCCGCAGAAAAGATTGAAGGGCGTTAACCAGTCAAGGGCGGAGCCGACAAAACGCCGGCCCTCAACGTCAAAGCCGTTAATCACTGCTCCCACCACCACCCCCTGGCTGAAGGTGGCAAGCAAAGAGCCGCCGGCGAAGGCGTAGTCCCAGAATTTGCGGTGCGAAGGCGTTGCCTTAAAGCGGAACTCAAAGGCCACGCCGCGAAAGATAAGGCCAATTAACATGGCGGTAAGAGGGATGGTCAGCGAATCGATAATCACCGCATAGGCCAGCGGAAACGCGCCGAATAACCCCGCACCGCCGAGCACCAGCCAGGTCTCGTTGCCGTCCCACACCGGCGCTACGCTGTTGACCATTACGTCACGCTCTCTGGCATCGCCCACGAAGTTAAAAAGCAGCCCGATGCCCAAATCAAAGCCATCCATGATGATATACATCAGCGTGGCGAATACGATGATGGCAAACCAGATAACTGAGATATCGACGCCCATCATTTTCTCTCCTGTTCCGGAACAGACTCAGCGGCAGACAGCGGACGGGCAGGGGTGCCCGAGGTATTTGACGTCAAGGTATCAACGGGCTGCGGACCTTTCTTGATAAGCCGAATCAGGTAGACGTAGCCCACGCCAAACACCGACGAATAGACCACAAAGAAGGCCAGCAGGCTGATGCTCATCTGCAGCGTGCTGTGCAGCGAGACCGCGTCGATCGTGCGCAGATAGCCATACACCACCCACGGCTGACGACCCACTTCGGTGGTAACCCAGCCGGCCAGCAGCGCCAGTAGGCCCGCCGGTCCCATGCACAGCGCGAACCAGTGGAAGGGCCGCGACTGGTAGAGTCGATGGCGATAGCGTAGCCAGACGCTGACCAGACCCAGCGTGATCATCAGCAGACCCATGCCGACCATAATGCGGAATGACCAGAAAACAATCGGTGAGTTCGGGCGATCTTCTTTCGGGAAGTCTTTCAGTGCCGGGACCTGTTTATCCAGGCTGTGGGTCAGAATCAGACTGCCAAGGGCAGGAATTTCCAGCGCGTAGCGGGTGCGCTCCTGCTCCATATCCGGCAGGCCAAACAGCAGCAGCGGTGTCGCTTCGCCTGGCGGGTTCTCCCAGTGACCTTCGATGGCGGCAATTTTGGCCGGCTGGTGTTCGAGGGTATTCAGGCCATGCATATCACCGACGACGGCCTGAATGGGCGCGACCAGCAGGGCCATCCACATCGCCATGGAAAACATGGTGCGTATCGCGGGCGTGTCGTTGCCGCGCAGCAGATGCCATGCGCCCGACGCCCCCACAAACAGCGCGCTGCTCAGGAACGCGGCGATAGCCATGTGAATGAGACGGTAAGGGAAGGAGGGGTTAAAAATGATGGCCAGCCAGTCCTCTGGAATGACCTGCCCGTTCTGAATACTGAACCCCTGGGGCGTGTGCATCCAGCTGTTGGAGGCGAGGATCCAGAAGGTGGACATCAGCGTACCCAGCGCGACCATACAGGTCGAGAAAAAGTGCAGGCCCGGGCCGACCTTGTTCCAGCCGAACAGCATCACGCCAAGAAAACCGGCTTCGAGGAAGAAGGCGGTTAAGACTTCATAGGTCAGGAGGGGGCCGGTGATACTGCCGGCAAACTGTGAGAATCCGCTCCAGTTAGTGCCGAACTGATAGGCCATGACCAGACCGGAAACGACCCCCATACCGAAGTTAACGGCAAATATCTTTAGCCAGAAATGGTACAGCGAGCGCCACACCTCATTTTTGGTGCGAAGCCACATCCCTTCGAGCACCACCAGATAGCTGGCAAGACCGATGGTGATCGCCGGGAAAAGAATATGAAACGAGACGGTAAAAGCGAACTGGATTCTGGCGAGGTGAAATGCGTCGAGTTCGAACATGGTCCGTACCTCTGGAACTGTTGCGCACGAGGATTGCCAGGCAGTCCGGGGCTGCCTGGCAAAATCGGTTACGGTTTTTTCTTCCCGGCACCCAGTTCGGCGCCGGTCAGCGGGTCGGAATGTGGATCGGACTTCGTGCGGGCCGACATCGCTTTGACCAGCGTGGCCTGTTCGGTCGTCAGCGTCACGCTTGCACTCCCGTCTCCGCCGTCAACGGCAGGTTGGGGGGATTCAACGTAGTCGAAATGTTTATCGCTGTTCCAGCTTCCGCGAACCTCTCCACCTTCAGACATATTGTAGTACTTGTTGGTGTATTCCTCGATTGGCGGTAGTTTTCCCGGAGGGAAATTATTACGAATGGACTGAAGCGCCTTCTCAAAGGAGAGCTGATGCGCTGCCTCACGCGTCATCAGAAACGCCAGCGCATCCTTCACGCCCGGATCGTCCGTGACGTTAATCAGCCGTTCATAGATGATCTTCGCTCGGGCCTCGGCAGCCACATTTGAGCGCAGATCGGCGGTCGGCTCGCCAATGGTGTCGACATAAGCCGCCGTCCACGGCACCCCGGCGGAGTTGGTCAACGGAGTACCGCCACCGTAAAGCAGGGAGGTAATATGGCTGTCGTTACCGTTTTCGGTCATGGACCGATACAGCTCGGCTTCATTTTCCACGCCCTCCGCCAGTGCGCCTTTAGCCCCTTTATTAAGCATACCCACCAGGGTACCGATAATTTCAAGGTGGCTTAACTCTTCGGTCGCGATATCCATCAGCATATCTTTACGACCCGGGTCGTCATCACTCAGCCCCTGAGTAAAGTAACGGCAGGCGGCGGCCAGCTCGCCCTGAGGACCGCCGAATTGTTCCAGTAATAAATTGGCAAGGCCGGGATTCGGTTCGGCAACCCGAACCGTATATTGTAATTGTTTGACGTGTCGAAACATGTCTTCTCTCCTGAGGTTATTTTTTTGCTTCGACACCGGATGCGTCTGAACGCAGCAGGAACTGTTCGGTGGTCTGTGGAATGTGGCGAATCAGCCAGTCGGCCATCTCGCGCTCTTCCGCCAGGATACTTTCGATGGCGGGCACGGAAGCCATGTCGCCCGCTTTTTTGGCCGCGGCCAGCAGGGAGGTGTAGCAGGCTATTTCAAACTGTTCGAAAACATAGCCGCTGATAGACCCTTTGACGATCTCATCAGAGGGGAACATCCCGCCAATGGACTGTCCGAGCGCCGCCATTTTACTCATCGAATCTTTTAAAACCGAACGCGAAATATCATTACGGTCGAGGATCTCTTCCAGTAAGGTAATTTGTCGCTTCGTTTCACTAATATGCTGCTCAATTCTGGCGCGAACATCGGGATAATTATCGATACGGCTGGCCATGGATTCCAGCATAGATTCGGCTTGCTTTTCCATCGCATGGGCATCGCGTAGCCAGTCATGGTAGTGTTCTACGTGATTCATTATAATGTCCTCATTATGGTGTCGCTTATTTGGTCTCACTCTCAGCAGCCTGATCGGCACGCGCAGCACTGTAGCCAGATAAATGGCCGACAATATTGGCGTAGATACTGATGATAATGACCCATAGTACGCTGCTCTTCCACCATAAAACGGAAGGGATAGCGAGTATGAACCATATTATTGCTGTCGTTAAATGGCACCGTTTAATAGTCCTGGGACTGATGCTCATTTTATTTAACCTTTGCTATAGCGTCATTTTTGCGCTTTTTGGTTAATATTGCCTACGGCCAGGTCGGTAAGTTTAAGATCGGTTTCTTTCTCTTCATCCAGCGTTTCGGCCAGAAGTTTAACGGCTTTTTTATAGCCCAGTTGTTCTGCTAATGTGGCGAGGGTACCGTAACTGGCAATTTCGTAATGCTCCACTTTTTGTGCTGCGGCAATTAATGCGGCGTCACGCACCTCATTTTTCTCGGTGCTCTCGATGACCTCATTGGCCTCTTCAATCAGGCCTTCCATTGCTACGCACTTCATACGCTTGAGCTTAAGACCAGATTCTTGCTCGATAATCTGGTCGATACGCTCAATCTGTCCCTGTGTCTCTTCAAGGTGTGCACTAAAGGCTGCGCTCAGTTTTTCACTGGAGGCAGCACGAGCCAGTTTGCCGAGCGCGCGGGTCAGCTGCTTCTCAGCGCTGTAGGTATCGGACAGGAGGTGAATAAACACATCTTCGACACTTTTCATATTCATCATTACGCTCCGGTAAAATAAAGAAGGGGTACTGCGAGCCTGGAGGCCCGCAGCATGCTCTCTGTTTTAAATAAAAGAGATTTACATCAGATCAGGAGTTTTTACGGCCACCACCGTGGCTGTTTTCTCCTCCTTTCTTACCTGCTTCAGATGCGCGTTGCGGATCGTTTTTAAAATTACCGCCGCTGTGCTGGCCACCTTTACGTCCAGCTTCTGATGCTTTTTCACGGTCTTGTGCGAAATTACCGGAACCACCACGATGCTCTGCCATATTAAACCTCATATATTGGTTATGTCAGTTAAGATACGAAAATATTCCGTATCACTCGTCGTTCGAATAATAACTTTAGTCGGTGTTTCATATTCGTCAAATATGTTTTGTAAACCATCGCTTCGTTGCTGAGATATTTCTGATGGTTAACGCTTCGTTTAATATGAATATATCCTGGATGGCTTGCGGTTAACTGCCTGTCTTCATGGAGTTAATCCGCGAGCCGCAGGGGATAACTTTTTTTCTTGCATTGTTTATGCCTGAAGTGCGTGCGGCAGTCTAAAAATTACAGACTAATCTTAAGGAGAAATATTGAAAATCCGCTTGTTGCGTTAACGAAATAAGATATATGCCACTGATATTTGTTTTTAATGAGATATTACCTCTTAAGATAATGCTATTTATTACCTCTTAATGGTTAAGCGATGAGGTTATTAATAATACAGTTTAATCAGAAAGCGCTTTATTTAGAGAAGGTGAATCTGCCAGGTCATATGGGTGTCAGGGCAGGCCAGCACACGCTTTAACCACTCCTGTCTTAAGATCACAAATCGGAAATTCTTCCCCCCAGAGGGAACGGGTTTCTCTACACTCCAGGTAATATTCACTGGAGGCATGACATCATGGCGAACACCATCACGGCTGATGATATTCGGGAACACTTTTCGCAGGCTATGTCGGCGATGTACCAGCAGGAAGTTCCGCAGTACGGCACCTTGCTCGACCTGGTTGCGGACGTAAACCTGGCGGTTCTGGAAAATAACCCACTATTACATGAACAACTGGCGAACGCGGATGAACTGGCGCGCCTGAATGTGGAGCGTCACGGGGCGATCCGCGTGGGTACCGCGCAAGAGCTTTCGACCTTGCGTCGTATGTTTGCCATTATGGGGATGTACCCGGTCAGCTATTATGACCTCTCTCAGGCGGGCGTGCCCGTCCACTCCACGGCGTTCCGCCCGGTCGATGATGCGGCGCTGTGCCGAAATCCGTTTCGTATCTTTACCTCGCTGCTGCGCCTCGAATTGATTGACAACGTCGTCCTGCGTGAGCGTGCCGCGGAGATCCTGTCTCACCGCAATATCTTTACCCCGCGTTGTCTGGAGCTTATCGCGCTGCATGAGGCAGAAGGGCACTTTACGGATGCGCAGGCGCAGGCGTTTGTACAGGAGGCGTTAGAAACCTTCCGCTGGCATCGTCATGCGACGGTCGACCAGGAGACTTATCTGGCATTGCATAACGAGCACCGACTGATTGCGGATGTGGTCTGTTTCCCGGGTTGCCATATCAACCACCTCACGCCACGTACGCTGGATATTGATCGGGTGCAGGAGCTGATGCCGAAGTACGGGATTGAACCCAAAATTCTGATTGAAGGGCCACCGCGCCGCGAGGTTCCCGTTTTACTGCGCCAGACCAGCTTTAAAGCGCTGGAAGAGCCGGTGCTGTTTGCCGGGGAGCATACAGGAACGCATACCGCGCGCTTTGGCGAAATTGAACAGCGCGGCGTGGCGCTGACGCCAAAAGGTCGTGCGCTTTATGATAGCCTGCTTGCAGAGGCCGGTACCGGTAAAGACAACATGACGCACCAGCTCCATTTGCGCGAGATCTTCAGCGCCTTCCCGGACAGCGAATTGTTGATGCGCCGTCAGGAGCTGGCCTATTTCCGCTATCGCCTGACGCCATCCGGGGAAGCGCATCGACATGCGTTTCGTCCGGGAGACGATCCACAGCCGTTAATTGAGCGCGGGTGGGTTGTCGCTCAGCCGATCACCTATGAAGATTTCCTCCCGGTCAGTGCCGCAGGGATTTTCCAGTCGAATCTGGGCAATGAAACCCAGGCGCGTAGCCACGGTAACGCCAGTCGCGACGCGTTCGAAGCGGCGCTGGGTTGCCCGGTGTACGATGAGTTCATGCTCTATCAGGAGGCTGAAATCCGCAGCAAACAGCGTTGCGGTTTGCTCTGAAATCGTTACTCTTCTGGGGTGTGATGGAAACAGAAGGTTGTTATGCAAAATCCCTCCGCCCCTGTGATTGAAACGCGCCAGGGCGCACTGTCTGGTTTAACGGATGAAAACGTTCATCTCTGGTGTGGTATTCCCTATGCGGCGCCTCCCGTTGGCAACTGGCGCTGGCGTTCGCCACGGCCGCCTGAACGCTGGAAGGGGCTGCGTCTGGCCACCGCTTTTTCGCCCTCAAGCTGGCAGAACAGTGAGTATTGCCAGGCGTTAGGGGGCGGCGATCCCGGCCGGTTCTCAGAAGATTGTCTGTATCTTAACGTCTGGTCACCCGTCGAGCGCCCGGCGCCGCTTCCCGTCATGGTCTGGCTACACGGCGGGGGGTTTACCATTGGCGCGGGTGGCCTGCCGCCCTATAACGGTAAGGCGCTGGCAACGCGCGGCGTGGTGGTTGTGACGATCAATTACCGTCTTGGTCACCTGGGCTTCTTTGCCCATCCCGCGCTGGAGGGAGAAGAAGACCGGGTGGTGCATAACTTTGCGCTGCTGGATCAGATTGCCGCCCTTGAATGGGTTCGGGAGAATATTGCCGCTTTCGGTGGCGATCCTGACAACGTCACCCTGTTTGGCGAATCCGCCGGCGCGCGCAGCGTGCTGTCGCTGCTGGCGTCTCCGCTGGCGAAGGGACTCTTCCACAAAGCGATTGTGCAAAGCGGATACACCCTGCCGGATACGCCACGGGAACAGGCCCTGCAAAAAGGGGAAGCGCTGGCGGCGCATTTCGGCCTTGAGGAGGCGTCAGCAGAACAGTTACGTGCCATTCCCCCCGAAGCGTTCTGGCCGCTGGCCGCGCCGCTGAACATCGCCCCGGCCCCCATCGTCGGAGACTGTGTTCTGCCGGAATCAATGCTCGATGTGTTCTTTGCCGCGCGTCAGCATCCTGTTCCGGTGATGATCGGGTCGAACAGTGACGAAGCCAGCGTGATGGCGGTATTTGGTATCGATCTCGCCGGTCAGATCCAGAAGCTTCGCCGTGAACGTCGCTTTGGACTGGGGCTGATCAAACTGCTCTATCCGGGTGTGAAAGGGGATGTGGAGCTTGGCAGGCAGGTGTGCCGGGATATGGCTTTTACCACCATGGGATATGTGGTGATGCAGGCCCAGCAGCGCGTGGGCGGCTTGTGCTGGCGTTACTGGTTCGACTATGTGGCGGAAGCAGAACACGCAACCTATATCAACGGTGCCTGGCACGGTAATGAGGTGCCGTACGTGTTTGACACCCTTGGTGAGATTGAGCCTTCCTGCCACTACGTTAATGCGCGAGACCGGCAATTCGCTGCGCAGGTTGCAGATTATTGGGTGAGCTTTGCGCGTGACGCCGGTCACCGGGAAAGCCTTCCAGGCCCGACGCACTGGCCGGCCTGTCGAAAAGGAAGGGACGTGCTGCTACGTATCGGCGTGAATAAACATGCAGGTTTCAGGCTTGAAAACCGCTTTATGCGCGCGCGCATGAGCCTCTTTAAGCGCGTTATGAAACACCATGTGAGCCTCGACTGAGCAGGCAGGAGCGAAACGCCGCCAGCCCATTTTCCTGGCCAGGCGATTCGCGCAGAACCAGTCTGTAGCTCGCACCCGTTTTAATGCTGCTCTCAAAAGGTCGCGCCAGCCTTCCGGCGCGGACATCTTCTTCCACCAGCGTTTCGTCAGCAATGGCCACCCCCAGCCCCTGAATGGCGGCCGTGATGGCAAGGTCCATCGTGTCGAAGTGTTGATTTTTGTGCATAACAACCCCCGGGCCTTCCTGCTTCGCCAGCCACAATGACCAGTCTGTCTTATCCCTTGTCGGGTGAAGGAAGGTTAACGCACCCAGTTCGCAACCTGCTCGCAGGGGGCTCATTACCGGGGTTAACGCCTCTTCAAACAGCAGATCGCCCGCGCTCATATGGGTGCCAAATACAATGGCCGCGTCGTAAGATTCCGTTTTGAAATTGACGTTATGGTCGGTAGTGGTGGTCAATGCTATCTGCAGATCCGGCTGCTCACGCTCCACCTCCAGCAGACGAGGCACCAGCCAGCGCATGGCGCAGGTGGGTGCTTTGAGTCGGATCACGGTTTGCTGGGTACGGGCCCGATCGGCCAGGGTCAGCAGCGTTTCAAAAGTGGATTGCAATTCCGGAAGCAGGGCGCTGCCCTGCGGGGAGAGGCGCAGGCCGCGCGCATGACGCTCGAACAGCGGAAAGCCGAACCACGCTTCAAGGGTGGCGATTTTGCGACTTACGGCTCCCTGCGTCAGACAGAGCTCTGTTGCGGCATGGGTCAGATTCAGATGACGCGCGGTGACTAAAAAGGCGTCGATGGCATTAAGCGGGAGCGAACGGCGCGACATTAACCACCTCAGGTATGCGTTTTTCTCATGGCTATTATGACAACAATTCGATTGTCCCGACAACTGACTTGTTGTTTGAATAGTTATGCATTCATCATGAGAAAGGAAAGAGGATGACGTTACACACTCCGGTGCACACCCGTTCCAAATTACCCGATGTGGGGACCACGATTTTTACCGTTATCGGCCAGCTCTCCGCCCGGCATAACGCCATCAATCTTTCTCAGGGTGCACCCAATTTTTCCTGCGATCCCAAACTGGTCGCCGGGGTGACCCGGGCGATGGAGGCAGGGCACAACCAGTACGCGGCAATGACCGGCCTGCAGCCGCTTAAAGAGCGTATTGCGGATAAAATTGCCACCCTCTACGGCACGCACTATGACCCGGCCAGCGAAGTGCTGGTCACCGCCAGTGCCAGCGAAGGACTCTATTCGGCGATCAGCGGGCTGGTGCACCCGGGCGACGAAGTGATCTACTTTGAACCGTCGTTTGACAGTTACGCCCCGATTGTTCGCCTTCAGGGGGCCACGCCGGTTGCCATTAAACTGACGGTGCCGGATTTTGCCGTCAACTGGGATGAAGTCCGTGCGGCGATCACCCCGCGTACGCGCATGATTATCATCAATACCCCGCACAACCCGAGCGGGCAGGTCTTCTCAGCAGAGGACCTGCAGCAGCTGGTGGCGGTGACCCGCAATACCGATATCATTATTTTGTCTGACGAAGTGTACGAACACGTCGTCTTTGATGGTGAACCGCACCACGGTATGGCGACACATCCGCAACTGGCGGAGCGGAGCGTCATTATCTCTTCCTTCGGAAAAACCTATCACGTGACCGGCTGGCGCGTGGGTTACTGTGTTGCTCCGGCGGTACTGATGGATGAGATTTGTAAAGTCCATCAATTTCTGATGTTTTCTGCCGATACGCCAATGCAGCATGCGTTTGCAGAGCACATGATTGACCCGCAAACCTGGCTGTCGCTGGCGGCGTTTTATCAGCGCAAACGCGATCTGCTGCAAAGTTTGCTGGAAGCATCACCGTTCAGACTCTTGCCGAGCGCCGGTTCGTTTTTCCTGCTGGCCGACTACAGCCAGTTTAGCGATGAGCGCGACAGTGAACTGGTGAAACGGCTGATCGTTGAGTATGGAGTGGCCACCATTCCGCTGTCGGCGTTTTATGCGGATGGTACGGATAATAAATTGATTCGTCTCTCTTTTGCGAAAGATGAGGCGACGTTACGGGCAGGTGCCCAGGCCCTGTGTCGGGTTAAACCACGCTAAGGAGTTGGAGATGAAATTACGCGCGTTAGTTGTCGGCATGGGATTGCTGTGTACGTTTTCGTCATTCGCGGCTACCGAACTGCGGTACGGGCTGGAGGCGGAATATCCGCCGTTTGAAAGCCGAAATGCTGCTGGCGAACTGGAAGGGTTTGACGTTGAGCTGGGCAATGCCATCTGCAAAGCCGCAGCGCTGAAATGCACCTGGGTTGAAACCTCTTTTGATGCGTTAATACCGGGCCTGGTGGCGAAGAAATTTGATGCCATTAACTCGGCGATGAACATCACCGAACAGCGACGTAAAAGTATTGATTTTACCCAGCCGATTTACCGCATCCCATCGCAGCTCGTTGGCAAGGCCGGTACCGCGGTAGAGGCAACGCCCGCGGGGCTTAAGGGCAAAACCATCGGTGTCCTGCAGGGCTCCATTCAGGAAACCTATGCGAAAGAGCACTGGGAAAAGCAGGGTGTCACCGTGGTGTCTTATAAAGATCAGAATATGGCCTGGGGCGATCTGCTGAATGGCCGTATCGACGCCTCGCTGGTCATGTCCGCGGCCGGGCAGGCAGGTTTCCTCAGCAAGCCGCAGGGGAAAGGGTTTGGCTTTATCGGCAAACCGGTGTCGGACGACACTATCCTCGGCAGTGGGATCGGCTTTGGGTTGCGTAAAGGGGACGAGGCCACCAAAAAGCAACTTGATGCCGCAATTGATAAAGTGCGTGCCGATGGCACGATCGCTAAACTCGCTGATAAGTACTTCCCAGGTATCGATGTCAGCGTAAAATAACCGCCTCATTTGCCCCGACTGACGATGTCCAGCCGGGGCATTTTTATACACGTCTTTATACCTTTCTTTACACCTTTTTCGGGTCGTTCTGGTCGACAGAAAATATTTCGCACTTTGTACAGATAATCGCCGCCCAACAATTGGATTCTTAACCATTTTTGTTTAGGCTGTGCGTTCTTTCTTGCCGTCATTTCGCCGAGTGCGAAACACATTCACACGACCATAAGGACGTTTTTCCAGGCATGAATCGCAGACGTTTTCTAAAAGGCTCGCTGGCAATGGCAGCCCTGAGCGGCACAACTGGCCTTGCTTCCCTGTTTTCCAAAGCGGCTTACGCTGCTGACTCTGACATTGCTGACGGTCAGAGCCGTCGTTTTGACTTCTCCGTACTGCAATCCATGGCCCATGACCTGGCGAAAACCCCATGGGGCGGAGCACCGCGACTGTTACCGGACACGCTGGCGACCATGACGCCGCAGGCCTATAACGCCATCCGTTACGATGAAAAACAGTCACTGTGGAATAACATTGAAGGCCGTCAGCTGGATGTGCAGTTCTTCCATATGGGCATGGGTTTCCGTCGCCGCGTGCGCATGTTCTCGCTGGATCAGTCAACGTCACAGGCGCGCGAAATCCACTTCCGTCCTGAGCTGTTCAGCTACGGTGAAACCGGTGTTGATACGAAGCAGCTGGAAGGGCAAAGCGATCTTGGGTTTGCCGGTTTCCGTGCCTTCAAGGCACCGGAACTGGCGCGTCGCGATATCGTCTCATTCCTGGGGGCGAGCTATTTCCGTGCGGTTGATGATACCTATCAGTATGGTCTTTCCGCGCGGGGTCTGGCGGTGGATACCTTTACCGACACGCCGGAAGAGTTCCCAGACTTCACCGCGTTCTGGTTTGAAACCGTCAAACCGGGCGACACTACCTTCACCGTCTATACGCTGCTGGACAGCCCAAGCATCACCGGTGCGTATAAGTTCGTGATCCACTGCGAGAAGAGCCAGGTGATCATGGAGGTGGAAAACCATCTCTATGCGCGTAAAGACATTAAACAGCTCGGCATTGCGCCGATGACCAGTATGTTCAGCTGCGGTACAAACGAACGCCGCATGTGCGATACCATCCACCCGCAAATTCATGACTCCGACCGTCTCGCCATGTGGCGCGGTAACGGGGAGTGGATTTGCCGTCCGCTGAACAACCCGCAGAAGCTGCAGTTCAATGCGTTTGTGGACAAAAACCCGAAAGGGTTCGGCTTGCTCCAGCTCGATCGCGATTTCTCGCATTATCAGGACGTCATGGGCTGGTATAACAAACGCCCAGGCCTCTGGGTGGAGCCGCGTAACGACTGGGGTAAAGGTGCGGTTGGCCTGATGGAGATCCCGACAACGGGTGAAACACTGGATAACGTGGTCTGCTTCTGGCAGCCAGAAAAACCGGTGAAAGCGGGCGATGAGCTGGACTTTAAATACCGTCTTTACTGGAGCGCCATGCCGCCGGTCCGTTCCCCACTGGCGAATGTCTTCGCGACCCGTACCGGTATGGGTGGGTTCCCGGAAGGCTGGGCGCCGGGCGAAAACTACCCGAAAGTGTGGGCCCGTCGCTTTGCTATCGACTTCGTCGGGGGCGATCTGAAAGCTGCCGCGCCAAAAGGGATTGAGCCGGTCATTACCCTCTCCAGCGGTGAAGCGAAGCAGGTTGAGATCCTCTACGTTGAGCCGTTTGACGGCTATCGCATTCTGTTCGACTGGTATCCTACCTCGGATTCAACCGAACCGGTGGACATGCGCCTGTTCCTGCGCTGTCAGGGAGATGCGATCAGTGAGACCTGGCTGTATCAGTATTTCCCGCCTGCGCCGGACAAACGTAACTACGTTGACGATCGCATCATGCGTTGACCATTTATTCCCTCTCCCCGGCGGGGAGAGGGTGACGGGAAGGGACCATGACCGCCACTGAATCTGAAATAATCCCGGTGACTGACCATCTCGAGCTTCGCGCCGTCGAAGAGCGCTATACCGCCGATTTGCACAACATGGTCATCAGAAACAAAGCCTGGCTGCAAACCGCCTTTGACTGGGCGCAGCATGTGGGCACCGAAGATGACACCCGTCGTAATGTGCTGAGTAATCAGATGCTGCACCAGCGCGGCTACGCCAAAATGTTTCTGATTTTCAAGGATGAGGACCTGGTCGGCGTGCTGTCGTTTAATGCGATTGAACCCGCCAACAAAGCCGGATACATCGGTTACTGGCTGGACGAGGCGCATCAGGGACAGGGCATTTTGTCGCAGGCGCTGCAGGCATTTATGCGCTATTACGTCGAGCGAGGCGAGATCCGCCGTTTTGTCATTAAGTGTCGGGTGGCGAATAAACCCAGCAACAACGTTGCTCTGCGCAACGGTTTTACGCTGGAGGGGTGCCTGCGGGAAGCAGAATTTCTGAATGGTAATTTTGACGATGTGAATCTCTACGGCAAAATTTACCCGCTATAACGCCCCCAACAGAGGCGTACGGGTGATGCGCTGGTCGCCGTTAATCACCTTTTCGCCGCGCAGGTGGATGTTCTCACCGGCAAAAGCCTCAATCACCGCATCGTCGGTGATTTCAACCCGATGCTCAATAAGCACATCGCCGCTGATACGCGCCCGCCCCTGGATCACGACCTTATCGTCAAGCAGGATAGGGCCGCCGCGCAACCAGGCCTGACCGCCAATCAGGACGTGGTGTTTAATGACACAATTTCCTTCCACCACCGCGTTTTCAGCCACCTGAGAGCTGTAGCGGACGGTAGGGATGGCATCGTCGTCAAAACCGGCAATGACGCGGGCGTTACCGTACACTTTTGCGCAGTCACATACCCAGACGTTATTGAGATCGTTGCCTTCGAGGATGGCGCTGTCGAAAACTTCCGCCCGGTGTTCAACGAAGGCATAATTAACCATTGCCTCGCCGTAGATTTGCGCCTGATGCACAATGCGTGACTGGCTTACCGTCGCCTTGTCATAAATTTTCAGGATCTGCTCATGGTCCGGCGTAAGCCCTTTGGCAGCAATCACCACGCTGTTATGAAGCACCCGCGCCTCGCCGAAAATATGGCATTCGCCGCGCACACAGGATTGCTGTATCGTGACGTTGTCACTTATGCGCGCGCCGTGACTGACCTCCGCGCCGTCCAGCCAGCAGTTGTCGCCAATCTGCGCGTCATGACTGACGATGCAAGGCAGGGTAAGGCGCGCGTTGCCGGACACCGTCGCACCGGCAAAGACGACGCTGTTTTCATCGTAGATCCAGCAGTCGCCTTCGTGCGCGAGGGCGCTCTCATCTTCAACCCAACCGCCTTTCGTGCCGCTCACGATGTCGTTAAAATTCGCCGTGGCAATAATCTGTCGTAACGACGTCGAGTGCGTTGTCTCGCCGTTTTTCCATTGCCAGAGGCGGGTGTCCTCGCTGAGCCTGTACTTTTTCATCATGGAGTCTCGGGTAAGCGTCTCCACTAAACGTAGCAAACTTTCGGTGTTTCGTAGTGCTGGCATCCGTCGCGGAAACCCCTTAAAATGGCATTTAAAATACATTTTAAAAATTCAAATTAATGAATAAAAATAACAACACTCAACAAGTGCTTAACCTGCCCGCGGGTTACTTCGGTATGGTGCTTGGCATCATTGGGATGGGCTTCGCCTGGCGATACGCCAGCACGCTCTGGCCCGTGACGCGCTGGCCTGGTGAGAGCCTGGTGGCCCTTGCGATTGTGATTTGGTTTTTGCTGACGGTGGCGTTTATCGCCCGGGCGATCCGTTTCCCGCAAAGTGTGCTGGCCGAGATGCGCCACCCGGTGATGAGCAGTTTTGTCAGCCTTTTTCCCGCCACAACGATGCTGGTCGCCATCGGTTTTGTGCCCTGGCTGCGCCCGGTGTCACTGGTATTATTTGGCGTCGGGGTGGTGATACAGCTGGCTTATGCTGCCTGGCAAAGCGCCGGATTATGGCGCGGTAACCATCCGCAAGAGGCCACCACGCCGGGGTTATACCTGCCCACGGTAGCAAACAACTTTATCAGCGCCATGGCGTGCGGCGCGCTGGGGTTTAACGATGCCGGGTTGGTGTTTCTCGGGGCGGGCGTTTTTTCCTGGCTCAGCCTTGAGCCGGTAATTTTGCAACGACTTCGTAGCGCCGGGGAGTTGCCTTCCGCGCTGCGAACCTCGCTGGGTATTCAGCTGGCCCCCGCGCTGGTGGCCTGCAGCGCCTGGTTTAGCGTCAATGGTGGTGAGGCGGATACATTTGCCAAAATGCTGTTCGGCTACGGCCTGTTGCAACTGCTGTTTATGTTACGGCTGCTGCCATGGTATTTATCCCAGCCGTTTAACGCCTCGTTCTGGAGCTTCTCGTTTGGCGTGTCGGCCCTGGCCACCACGGGGCTTCATCTGGGGCAGAGCAGTCCGTCGGGCTTTTTTCACGCCATTGCCGTCCCACTGTTTATCTTTACCAATGTCATCATCGGGATGCTGCTGGTACGAACGTTTATCTTGCTGATACAGGGCAAACTTCTGGTGCGCACTGATAAAGCGCTGCTTATGCAATCTGAGGAAAAATAATGGCTGTTGATGAAAATTACTTCACAGAGAAATATGGCTTAACCCGTACGCACTCAGAAGTGCTGTACAGCGCGGGCATTGTGAAACCGGGTAAAACGCTGGATCTGGGCTGTGGTAACGGGCGTAACAGCCTCTATCTGGCAGCCAACGGTTACGACGTGACCGCGTGGGATAAAAATCCCCTGAGTATCGATAATATTGAGCGCATCAAAGCGGAAGAAGGCATCGTAAACCTGCAGACGGCAATCAAAGATCTGAACAACCTGAGCTTTGAGGGCGAATACGATTTTATTCTCTCTACCGTGGTGCTGATGTTCCTGGAAGCGAAAACCATTCCGGGCCTGATCGACAATATGCAGCGCTGCACCAGACCCGGCGGTTATAACCTGATTGTTGCCGCGATGGACACGGCGGATTACCCGTGCACCGTCGGCTTCCCGTTTGCGTTCAAAAGCGGTGAACTGAGCAACTACTACGAGGGCTGGGCGTTGCTCAAGTACAACGAAGAGGTGGGCGAACTGCACCGCACCGACGAGAACGGTAACCGCATCAAACTGCGTTTTGCCACGCTGCTGGCGCGCAAGCCCGCTTAACGGGCGGCCAGCAGGCAGAGCTGCAGGGCCGTGTTGTATGAGGCCTCAAACGACGACAGCGGCAAAAACTCAAACTTCGAGTGGAAGTTATGCGCGCCGGTGAAGAAGTTTGGCGTGAGCAGGCCTTTTGCCGAGAGCGCTGCGCCGTCAGTACCGCCGCGCATTGGCGTCGGTTTGGGCGTGATCCCAAGGGATTCCATGGCTTCAAACATCAGGTCGATAGCGCGACGATCCTCACCAATCGCATTGCTGATATTGCTGTAGGTATCTTCAATGCGATACTCCACCTTTGCCGTAGGATGCTGTCCGGCAATCAACGCCGCGACATCGGCAATCTGCTGCTTGCGGGCGGCAAACTGTGCTTTATCGAAATCACGGATATTCGCTTTTAAGACGGCCTCGTTTTGCCCCGCCTGAATGCCGTTAAACCAGATATAGCCTTCACGCCCCTCGGTGCATTCCGGGGTTTGCTGGCGGTCAAAATGGCTGATGAAGTCTGTCGCCATCAGCAGTGGGTTAACCAGCACGCCTTTGGCGGACATGGGGTGAGCCGTTACGCCGGTAAAGCGAATTTCTGCCGCCGCGGCGTTGAAGTTCTCGTAAACAATCTCACCCAGCTCACAGCAGTCGATGGTCCAGGCAAAATCAACGTCAAAACGGTTTAGATCCAGCGCCTTCGCGCCACACAGGCCGATCTCCTCATCCGGCACAAACGCGACCACAATGTCGCCATGCTGATGTTCTGGCGTCAGGTTTTCCAGCAGCGTCATGACCACGGTGACGGCGGCTTTATTATCTGCGCCTAATACGCTGGTCCCGTCGCTGAAAATAATCTCTTCACCCGGGTAAGCCAGAATTTCCGGATGCTCTTTTACGCGTAACCAGATTGATTTCTCTTTATTCAAACAGAGGTCTTCACCCGTAAATTTTAATATTTGTGGATGAATATCCGGTGATAAACCGACATCGACGGTATCAATATGGGTAATAAAACCGATGCGTGGCGCCCCGGCTACATTACCTTTTTTAACCGCAGTAACCGTCGCGTATTCATCAATCACAATGTCGTCTAAACCCAGCTGCGCCAGCTCCTGGGCTAGCTCACGCGCCATGTCGTGCTGGCCCGGCGTAGAGGGAAGGGTGTTCACTCTGGGATCGCTCTGGCTGGTGATGGCGAGATAGCGGAAGAAGCGGTGCGTTAATTGTCTGGAGAGTGCCGAGCCCATAGTGATTCCTTCTGTATTTATTTTTCAGGTGTTTGCTACATCACTTTAATGATATTTATGAAATGGCAAAAGAATTAATTAGCCGTCGAATTAAAAAGACAGGAATAAATGATGAAAAGCAAACTCACAATGTTAACGCTGGCACTTGCTGCGCTCACGGTCAGTTCCACCGTCGCGGCAAAAACGCTGGTGTATTGCTCTGAAGGATCGCCGGAAAACTTTAATCCTCAGTTATACACGTCGGGAACCAGCGTGGATGCCAGTGCCGTGCCGGTCTATAACCGGCTGGTCGATTTCAGGGCGGGTACAACGGAACTGGTCCCGAGCCTCGCGGAACGCTGGGAGGTGAGCGATGACGGCAAGGTTTATACCTTCCATCTGCGTAAAGGGGTGAAATTTCAGAGTAATAAATCGTTCAGGCCGACGCGCGACTTTAACGCCGACGACGTGATTTTCTCATTTATGCGCCAGAAGGATGTCAACCATCCCTATCACAACGTCTCTAACGGCAGCTATTCCAACTTCGAGAGCCTTGAGTTCGGTAGCCTGATCACGGCCATTGATAAAGTCGATGAGCACACCGTGCGCTTTACGCTCGCCCATCCGGAAGCGCCGTTTGTCGCCGATCTGGCGTGGTATTTCGCCTCGATCCTGTCGGCGGAGTATGCCGACGCGATGCTGAAAGCCGGCACGCCTGAGAAGGTGGATATGGACCCGATTGGCACCGGGCCGTTTAAGCTGGCGCAGTACCAGAAAGATTCGCGCATCCTGTTCACTGCGTTTCCGGAGTACTGGCAGGGCAAATCGAAGCTGGATCGACTGGTGTTTAGCATCACGCCCGATGCCTCGGTGCGTTTTGCCAAAATCGAGAAGAACGAATGTCAGGTGATGCCGTTTCCAAACCCGGCGGACCTGCCGCGCATGAAGGCTAATAAAGACATTAATCTGATGAGTAAAGCCGGGCTGAATACCGGTTTTCTGGCCTTCAATACGCAAAAACCTCCGCTGGATAACGTGAAGGTCCGCCAGGCGCTGGCAATGGCCATCAATAAGCCGGCCATTATTGACGCGGTATTCCACGGCACCGGCACGGCGGCGAAAAACCTGCTGCCACCCGGCGTCTGGAGCGCCGACAGCGAACTGAAGGATTACGACTACGATCCGGAAAAAGCGAAAGCGTTGTTGAAGGAGGCTGGTTTTGCAAACGGCATCAGCATCGATTTATGGGCGATGCCGGTTCAGCGTCCCTACAATCCGAACGCAAAACGGATGGCGGAGATGATTCAGGCCGACTGGGCGAAGGTTGGCGTCCAGACCAAAATCGTCACCTATGAATGGGGCGAGTATCTTAAGCGGGTGAAGGGCGGTGAACACCAGGCCGCGCTGATGGGCTGGACGACAGCAACCGGCGACCCGGATAACTTCTTTGGTCCGTTATTTACCTGTACTTCGGCTAACGGTGGATCTAATTCCGCCAAATGGTGCTACAAACCATTTGATAAAATTATCGCTGAAGCGAAATCGATAACCGATCATGATAAACGCGTGGCGCTGTATAAAGAGGCCCAGCAGATGATGCATGACCAGATGCCGGCAGTAATGATTGCCCATTCGACGATTTTTGAACCGGTGCGCAAGGAAGTCACGGGCTATGAAATCGATCCGTTCGGCAAGCATTTGTTCTGGCAGGTTGATATTAATCAGTAGTTTTTCACTGCCCGGCGTTCAGTCGGGCAATCTTTTCGCAATTTGTGCTGCTTACATCATTTTTTGTCACAACAAACCCGCCAGACTTTTGCTATAACTTCAAATGCATACTTGCAGATAACATGGAATACCATCATGCGTACTCACACTTTTTTTAAAGTTGCAGTGCTTTCTGGTCTGTTGGCGTTAGCGGGCTGTTCGTCTAAAGTCGCCGCCCCCGAACAATATTCAGGCTTTTTAAAAGATTATTCTGGATTGCAGCAAACAACGTCCGCAACGGGTAAACCGACGCTGCGTTGGGTCGACCCGTCGTATAACGAGGCAAATTACGACAGTATTTTATGGACGCCAATCACCTATTATCCAGCGCCAAAACCAACGACCCAAATTGGTCAAAAAACGCTTGATGAGCTTCTGGCTTATACCAACACCAAAATGAAAGCGGCAATCAGCCAGCGTAAACCTGTTGTTACGACACCAGGTAAACACAGCCTGATCTTCCGCGGTGCGATTACCGGTGTGAGTTCACAGAAAGAAGGTCTGCAGTTCTATGAAGTAGTGCCCGTCGCGTTAGTGGTTGCAGGTACGCAGATGGCAACGGGGCACCGCACCATGGATACCCATCTCTTCTTCGAAGGCGAGCTGATTGATTCGGCGACGAATAAGCCGGTCATGAAGGTCGTGCGTAAAGGCGAAGGTAAAGAGCTGGCGAACGAAAACACGCCAATGGGCTTCGCAACGTTAAAACAGGTTGTGGATGACATGGCGACGGATGCCACCATGTTTGATGTTAAGAAAACCGCGAAATAATCAAAACGGCCTGCAGCAATGCAGGCCTTTTTTTATGCCATACGCAAACGTCTGAACCAGGTTTCCGGTTTCGTAAACATCACCATATTCCCGCCCAGAATCAGCAGTAATCCAATGATGCCGTTGAGATGCCACACGTAACCTTCATAGACCGTGGAGATGGACAGCGCCACCAGCGGGAAGAGCAGCGTACTGTATGCCGCTTTGCCCGGGCCAATGCGTCCCACCAGCGTGAAGTAGGCACCAAAAGCGATGACCGAACCAAAAATGGCGAGATAAAGCAGCGCGCCAATGTAACTCACCGTCCACTCGGGGATAAAACTGTCACCCCGGAACAGGGCAATGCAGCCCATAATGACCGTACCGTAAAACATCGCCCAGGCGTTGGTGGTCATGGTCTCCAGCCCTTTTCGCTGGTGGCGCATGCTGATCATATTGCCCAGCGAGAACCCGTAGGTCCCCAGTGCTGAAAGACCAATCCCCGTCAGCAGGGAGGCACTCCAGCCACTCGCCAGCAGGTCGTCCCAGAAGAGGGTGATGATCCCGATAAGCCCCAGGGCCGCCGCCGTCCAGAAGCGTGCGGGTGGGCGCTGACCGAAGAAAATAAAGCTGTTGATGGCGTTATACAGTACGGCCATCGAGAAAATCACCGACTCCAGCCCGGTATTAATGTGCGCGGCGGCGGTATAAAAACACCAGAAGTTGAAGCAAAAAACGCAGCATCCCTGCAGCATGCAAAAGAGATGATCCCGCAAGGCCAGTTTACGAAGCCGGCGCAGGGCAATTAAGACGATCATGATCGTGGCGCAGGCCACGGCAAAGCGCCAGAAAATTGACACCGGGGCTGCGACTGGCCCCTGTTGCAGGAAAATGGCAATCCAGGTTGTTCCCCATATCACCACCACCAGTCCATAGAGTAATGCGTTCATTGTTGCTCTCTTCTCACACAGCGAAAAGTGCAGTCTGGCGCGAGTGGCATGACATTGCTTTCACCGATTTGCGGTGGACTTGCATATTCTTGCGCTTTTTTGTGGCTGCAGATCTGGCATCGTGGAGCAACACTTCATAGACTGAGAGTCTGATTACTCACCCGTTAATAGCTATGTCTCGCGCTTACGATACCTTTGAAACGCTACGCCAGCAGAACGCCGTGCTGCGGGAAACCGTTGCGCTGAATTCCGGTATTCAACTGGCAGCCTGGTACAACAAGCACGACACGATAACCGTGAAAAGTAATCACCATACCCTCAGCCTGTACGTGGCGGACGGTTATGAGAGCTATCAAAAAACGCCGGGCGGCTGGAAAAACGGCGGCGGCCCGGACCGTTTCTGTCTGATGCCAAAAGAGAGTGAATCGACGTGGGATATTCGCGATGACCTGTCGTTTGTCCATCTCTACTGCACCGATGAGCATCTGCGTGATGTCGGGGAAAAAATCTGGGACAAGCGCCCGCTGTCCCTGACGCTGGATGAAAAGATCTTCGGCAGCGACCCGAAAATTACCGCGCTTTACCGTCAGTTTTTGCTCGGCTGCGACTGGCAGCAAAAAGCTAACCAGCTCACCCTGAGTACCGCGTCTACGCTGTTGATGACCCACCTGTTACAGAATTACTCCAGCGTGCAGTGGAAGCTGCCGGTGGTGACCGGCGGGTTGTCGCCGTTTGTGCTGCGTAACGTGCTGGCGTTTATCGAAGAGAACCTTTCCCAGCCGCTGACGCTGGCGGAACTGGCCGAACAGGCCGCGCTGAGCGAGTATCATTTCGCCAGGATGTTCCGTCAGTCCATGGGGCTGGCACCGCATCAGTACGTGATGCAGCGTCGAATGGAGAAAGCCAAAGCGCTGGTGCAGCACACAACCACACCGCTCACGGATATCGCGCTGGCCTGCGGGTTTAACTCCGCCAGCCATTTCAGTAACCGCTTTCGCAGCATGATGGGCATAACGCCCTCGCAGCTACGCGCGGCGAAGGTGTGAAAAGACCGTATAACATACGCCGCCCAGCACCAGCCCCCAGAACGCAGAGCCAATACCCAGGATCGTGACGCCGCTGGCGGTCATCAGAAAGGTGACAATTGCCGCGTCGCGCTCCGTTTCGTTGTTCAGTGCCTGATACAAGCTCCCGCTGATGGTGCCCAGCAGCGCCAGGCCGGCGAGCATCTGGATCCAGCTCAGGGGAAGGGAGGCCATCAGCCCGGAAATGGATCCGCCAAAAATGCCCGCCAGCAGATAAAACCCGCCTGCGGCCACGGCGGCAAGCCAGCGTTTGCTGGCATCCGGGTGCGCATCCGGGCTCTGGCAAATCGCAGCGGTGATCGCGGCGATACAGATGGAAAAGACGCCGAACGGGGATAACACCAGTGCCAGCCCTCCGGTGACGATCATCAGCGGTGATACGGCCAGCGGATAGCCGGAAGCCTGCATCGTGGCGAAGCCCGGCGCATTCTGGGACGCCATGGTGACCAGGAAGAAGGGCACGCCAATGCTTATCAGACTGGTTAACGTAAAGGTTGGCGCGATAAACGTGGGCATCACCACGGAAAGGGTTAACTCTTTTGTGACAACGTCACCTCCCGCCCAGGCCACCATACTGCCCACCAGCAACGTGGCGACAATGGCGTAGCGAGGGGCCAGCGCTTTGGCGAACAGCCATGCCGCCAGCATGCTGCCGCACAGTAAAAAATGTCCCTCAAGATTGCTGAACGCCTGCAGTCCAAACCTGAGCAGCACCCCGGCGAGCATAGCAGCGGCAAGGGAATGCGGGATAAGCTTCATCAGGCGAGCAAACAACCCGGTTACGCCGCACAGCAGAATGAGCGCGTTGGCAAAGATAAAAATCCCGATGGTCTCGGCAAGCGTTACCCCGTGCAGGCTGGTGGCTAACAGCGCCGCGCCGGGCGTAGACCAGGCGGTGAGTACCGGGGCTTTATACCACCAGGAAAGCGCCAGCGTGCTGACCCCCATACCTATCCCCAGGGCCGTCATCCAGCCGGCGATCTGCTGCGCGTTTGCGCCTGCGGCAGCAGCGGCTTGCCAGATAATGGCGGCGGAACTGGCATATCCCACCAGAACGGCGACAAAACCGGCGAGAACGGCAGGAAAGAGTGAGGATGAAGGGCGCATAAAAACTCCGTTGTGCGTTATAACGTCCGCTTTAAGGTAACAATGTGCGTTATAGCGTACAAGTGGTATGATCGGTCGCATCAGGAGGGAACATGGACATCACACAACATCTTGCTTACACACTGAAAACCGAGCGTCAGGCGCGTGGCTGGAGCCTCGCCAGACTGGCGGAAGAGACCGGCGTTTCAAAGGCCATGCTCGGGCAAATCGAGCGCAATGAATCCAGCCCGACGGTATCCACGTTGTGGAAAATCGCCACGGGGCTGAACATCCCTTTTTCTGCCTTCATCACGCCGGCAACTGACAGGCAGGCGGTATTCGACCCGGAACAGCAGGCGATGGTGGTGAAACCGTTATTCCCGTGGGATGAGACGCTAAAGTTTGACCACTTTTCGATAACCCTCGCTGCCGGCGCCCTGAGCGAATCCACGCCCCACGAGGCGGGCGTGATTGAACACGTGGTGGTGATCAGCGGCGAACTGGAGATGAACATTGATGGCGAGTGGCAGACCATTACTGCCGATTCGGGGGTGCGTTTTGCCGGGGATAAACCGCACGCCTATCGCAACAGCAGCGACCGGCCGGTGCATTTTCACTCCCTGATCCATTATCCCCGCTGAAGCGACGCAAAACTGTTTCGCTGCCGCATACTTCTGACTACAATAGCCGCCATTTTGACCATAACGGATAACGACGAAGTATGCGCCTGCAATCCCATCATCTCGAACTCTTAAGCCCGGCCCGCGACGCCTCCATCGCCCGTGAAGCGATCCTTCATGGTGCTGATGCCGTCTACATTGGTGGGCCTGGCTTTGGTGCCCGTCATAACGCCAGCAACAGCCTGAGCGATATTGCTGAACTGGTGCCGTTCGCCCATCGCTTTGGGGCGAAAGTGTTCGTGACCCTGAACACCATTCTGCATGATGATGAGCTGGAGCCTGCGCAACGTTTAATTACCGATCTCTACCAGACCGGCGTCGATGCCCTGATTGTGCAGGATATGGGCGTGCTGGAGCTGGATATTCCCCCCATTGAACTGCACGCCAGTACCCAGTGCGATATCCGCACGGTAGAGAAGGCGAAGTTTCTTTCTGATGTGGGTTTTTCCCAGATCGTGCTGGCGCGTGAGCTGAACCTGAACCAGATCCGCGATATTCACCAGGCGACCGACGCAACCATTGAATTCTTTATCCACGGCGCGCTGTGCGTCGCCTATTCTGGTCAGTGCAATATTTCCCACGCCCAGACGGGGCGCAGCGCCAACCGCGGCGACTGCTCTCAGGCATGTCGTCTGCCGTATACCCTGAAAGACGATCAGGGCCGCGTTGTGGCGTTCGAAAAACACCTGCTCTCGATGAAAGATAACGATCAGACTGCCAACCTGGGTGCGCTGATTGACGCCGGTGTGCGCTCCTTCAAGATTGAAGGGCGTTATAAAGACATGAGCTACGTGAAGAACATCACCGCTCACTATCGTCAGATGCTGGATGCCATCATTGAAGATCGCGGTGACCTGGCGCGTGCGTCGGCCGGTCGTACCGAGCATTTCTTTATTCCGTCAACGGACAAAACTTTCCACCGCGGCAGCACTGACTACTTTGTGAATGCCCGTAAAGGGGATATCGGTGCGTTTGATTCACCGAAGTTTATTGGTTTACCGGTGGGTGAAGTGCTGAAAGTGGCAAAAGATCACCTCGACGTGGAAGTGACCGAGCCGCTGGCCAACGGCGATGGACTGAACGTGATGATCAAGCGTGAAGTGGTGGGCTTCCGTGCGAATACGGTGGAAAAAACCGGTGAAAATCGCTATCGCGTATGGCCAAACGAGATGCCTGCGGATCTCTACAAAGCGCGCCCTAACGCGGCACTGAACCGTAACCTTGACCACAACTGGCAGCAGGCGCTGCTGAAAACCTCGAGCGAACGTCGTATCGCGGTGGACATTGAACTGGGCGGCTGGGAAGAGCAGCTGATCCTGACCATGACCTGTGAAGACGGTATCAGCGTGACGCATACGCTTGATGGTCTGTTCGAGGTGGCAAACAACGCGGAAAAAGCCCTTAATAACCTGAAGGATGGCGTGGCGAAGCTGGGGCAGACCCTTTACTACGCGCGTCATATCGACGTTAACCTGCCGGATGCCCTGTTTGTTCCGAACAGCCAGCTGAATCAGTTCCGCCGCGAGACGGCAGAAATGCTGGATGCCGCCCGCCTGGCTAACTATCCACGCGGCAGCCGCAAGGCCGAAACCGTTCCTGCGCCGGTTTACCCTGACACGCACTTGTCCTTCCTGGCGAACGTCTATAACCACAAAGCGCGTGAATTCTATCACCGTCACGGCGTACAGCTGATTGACGCAGCCTATGAAGCGCATGAAGAGAAGGGCGATGTGCCGGTGATGATCACCAAGCACTGTCTGCGCTTCGCCTTCAACCTCTGCCCGAAACAGGCGAAAGGGAATATTAAAAGCTGGAAGGCCACACCGATGCAGCTGGTGAATGGCGACGAAGTGCTGACCCTGAAATTTGACTGCCGTCCGTGCGAAATGCATGTGATTGGCAAGATGAAAAATCATATTTTCAAAATGCCGTCACCGGGTAGCGTTGTGGCCTCCGTGAGCCCGGACGATTTAATGAAAACCCTGCCGAAGCGTAAGGGTAATTAATTACCGAAAGTGCGTGTCCGGTTTGCGCGATTTCTGCCACAAGTGGTGTTCGCGCAAACCTTCCGCTGACTCTTCTGCAACGCTGCGTAATTCATCGCTATCCGCTTCATGGCGGAGCTGATGTTCCACATTCTTTACCCACACATATTCATGGCCTTTATGTCCTGCCATCAGCTGACCTGAAAATAATCCACACACCAGCAATATCAGCGTTAACCCTTTTCTCATCATTATTTCACCGTTAAATGCCGTCGCGGGACTATCATGCCAATAATTTCGTCGGGAAATTATTCAAAAATTCAAATTAGCGCAAAGAGAGTGTCAAATTCTGTGCGGCGACAGCTGTGATGAGACTTTTCCTAAAATTAGCATCAAGTTTGTTAACCGCCAATTCTGGTACGTAATTAGCCACTAGCTTTAAGGATAAATCCTATATAATGGTTAAACTCTGGCTAAGGAATGGGTCTTGTTAAATGAAAAAAATGATAGCGCTTGCGCTGCTGGTGGTTGCTGTTGGGGCGGGTGCAGGTATTTACTCTATTAGTAATGACGAACCAGAATATATTCAGTCCGCGAAAGCGCGTGTTGGGTCATATTTAACCAGCGATTACGGACGCGTGGCCTGTAATAGCACCAAAATTGATGACCAGCGCTGGCAATTAGGCTGCACCAATCAGGCAAGAGGTAAAACATTCGAGTTCGCGGTTTATCCGTCTGAAAAAGCACCGTATGGTGTGTCGCGTTCGTTTTATCTGGAAGCCATCAATGATGATGCAAAACAGAGCGCGGAGCAGGGTCTGATGCGTTATTTGCAAATCAATACCAAAGCGGGTTAATCAGGCTGTTTACCTTTCATTGAGACTATGGATGTTAGTGTGTAAGAGATCCGCTGCCCGGCCATGGAGTGTCGGGACGTAGAGACCAAAATACAAATCTATCCATGCAAGCATTTACCGCCATATTATGGCGGTTTTTTTTGTCTGCAATCCGGCCACTAGCGGGCAGGCCGCGAATAGTGTTTGCGATACTGGGCCGGTGAAAGGGCGAACTGCTGCCGAAAATGGTGACGCAGGGTCGATGCCTGACCGAATCCGGTCTGCTCCGCGATGCTGTCGATACTTAAACGACTGCTTTCCAGATAATCTTTTGCCCTCAGCAGGCGCTCATTGAGCAGCCAGCGCGCGGGCGTGGTGCCGGTCGCATCCTGAAAGCGGCGCAGAAAGGTGCGTTGACTCATGCCGACCCGACGCGCCAGTGAATCAACGCTGTGCGATACGGCAAGATGGGTGTGCAGAAAATCAAACAGCTGACCGAGACGTTGACTTTCGCGCAGTTGCGCCACCGGGCGGCTTAGCTGCTGCGGCTGTGAGCCATCCCGGTGCGGGGGAATGACCAGACGACGCGCTACGGTGTTGGCGATTTCCATCCCATAATCCCGCCGGACTACGTGTAGGCATAAATCGATACCTGCCGCGCTGCCCGCCGAGGTGAGAATGTCGCCGTCGTCCTGATAAAGTACATCTTCAACCACCTCGATGGCCGGGTACCGGGCCTTAAGCGCCTCAATATAGCGCCAGTGCGTTGTGGCTTTACGCCCATCCAGCAGCCCGGCAGCGGCAAGAACAAACACGCCGGAACAGATCGACAAAAGCTGGCATCCCCGCGCATTGGCCTTACGTAATGCCGCGCAGAGCGCGGGCGGAACCGGTGAATCCAGTCCTCGCCAGCCGGGCACAACGATCAGGTCGGCCGTCTCAAGCAGGGTTAAATCACCGTCGGTGATGAGGCGAATCCCGCCGGTCGCCCGAAGTTCACCGCTGTCTACGCCCGCCACGGCAAAACGATACCATTCGTCTCCCAGCTCCGGACGCGGCAGACCAAAGATTTCCACTGCCACGCCAAACTCAAAGGTACACAAACCGTCATACGCCAGCACAATGACCTGAGGGCGGGAAATCTGTCTTAAGTTTGTCATCTTTTTGCTGTTTTCTGGCATAAGCGAGCGCATTCACGGGCTGAATTTGTGGATAGAGTAGTGTTAACACAAACGCCAAAGATGAGGAAGGATCATGAGTTATGTTACTGAATTTCCGGCTGCTGAACCCCAGGAAGCCGTTACCCATTTTCTGCGCCGCCTGAGCGTCGAGACCGATTGCGCCGATGTGCATCATGCCATCACGAATCACGAGCAGGATTTCGTCCTGCTGCACGTCGTCGGGAGCCCGCAGCAGTTCACCCGCCGTCACGTTCCCGGTGCGCTACATATGCCGTGGCGTCAGATCACCGCCGAACGCATGGCCCAGTGGCCTGACGGCACGCTTTTTGTGGTCTATTGCGCCGGGCCTCACTGCAACGGTGCGGACAGAGCCGCGCTGAAGCTGGCGCGTCTGGGGCTGCCGGTGAAAATTATGCTCGGTGGGATCACCGGCTGGGAAGATGAAAAGTTTGAGTTTGCGAGCCAGGAATCGCTCTCCGCACTGTGAAGATGAATTTTTTTCAACACCCGTGAAATTTTCTCGTTTGCCGGCTGGCGGCAGGTATGACATCTTTTTTGGACATTTAGACATCCAGAAGTCTAAAGATTCAAATAATGAATTATCACTGCAGGCAATTATTGTCGGCAGATAAAGGAGATTTCCATGCAACGACACCATGCCCCATACCGCGCCGATGTAGTTGGCAGCTTTTTACGTCCGGATGCCATCAAACAGGCTCGCCTGAAATTCGCCAGCGGCGAAATTGATGCCGGGCAGCTTCGTGCGGTTGAGGATGAGGCGATCCGCCATGTTGTCGAGCAGCAGTGCGCCTGTGGCTTGCATGTGGTGACCGACGGTGAATTTCGTCGTGCCTGGTGGCACTTTGATTTCTTCGACGGTCTGCAGGGTGTTGAGCGTTACGATTCTCAGCAGGGTATTCAGTTCAACGGTGTACAGACCAAAGCCCACGGCGTGCGCGTGACCGGCAAGCTGGGCTTTGGCGATCACCCGATGCTGGAGGATTTCCGCTACCTGAAAAGCATTAGCGGGAATGCTCAGCCGAAGATGACCATTCCCAGCCCGAGCGTGCTGCATTTCCGCGGTGGACGCAAAGACATTGATGCGACGGTCTACCCGGATCTGAAGGACTATTTTGACGATCTGGCGACCACCTGGCGGGACGCGATCCGGGCGTTTTACGACGCGGGCTGCCGTTATCTGCAGCTGGATGACACCGTCTGGGCCTATCTCTGTTCGGACGATCAACGTCGTCAGATCCGCGAGCGTGGTGACGATGCCGACGAGCTGGCGCGTATATATGCCCGCGTTCTGAATAAGGCACTCGAGGGCAAGCCTGACGATCTCACCATCGGGCTGCATGTCTGTCGCGGCAACTTCCGTTCAACCTGGATTTCCGAAGGGGGCTATGAGCCGGTGGCTGAAGTGCTGTTCGGGACGGTCAACGTGGATGCCTTTTTCCTTGAGTACGACAATGACCGGAGCGGTGATTTTGCGCCACTGCGTTTTGTTCGCCCGGGCAAGCAGCAGGTGGTGCTCGGCCTTATCACCACCAAAAATGGCGAGCTGGAGAACCCGGAAGGGGTGAAGGCGCGTCTTGAGGAGGCGGCGAAATACGTGTCTAAAGAGCAGATTTGCCTGAGCCCGCAGTGCGGATTTGCCTCTACCGAAGAGGGCAACAGCCTGAGTGAAACCCAGCAGTGGGACAAAGTCCGCCTGGTGACGCAGATCGCCAGCGAAGTCTGGTAAACCTTCCGCCACAGCGCTGCATTATAAAAGTGCAGCGCTGTACCATTCTGAGTCGTTCTTTTTACATCCTTCGTTACCTCTCCTGTCATAGCGCTTTATCCATCCTGGCATCTTTTTTGCTCTCTCTAAGCTGACGTTTTTATTTTCTGCGTCCACGCCGTAACGGACGCCTTTGCACAGCTTTCTTTTTCAGGAGTGAAAATATGCACCGTCGTACCTTATTAAAAGCCTTCGCATTGTCCGCGTCTGTCGTAGCTATGGGGATGAGTTTTGGCGCTCAGGCGGCCGATACCATCAAGGTGGGGATCATGCATTCCCTTTCCGGCACGATGGCGATTTCTGAAACGCCGCTTAAAGATGTTGCGCTGATGACCATCGATGAGATCAACGCCAAAGGGGGCGTGCTGGGTAAGAAGCTCGAACCGGTAGTGGTTGACCCGGCCTCGAACTGGCCGCTGTTTGCCGAAAAAGCGCGCCAGCTGCTGAGCCAGGACAAAGTGGCAGTGGTGTTTGGTTGCTGGACGTCGGTGTCGCGTAAATCGGTGCTGCCGGTGTTTGAGGAGCTGAACGGACTGCTGTTTTACCCGGTGCAGTATGAAGGCGAAGAGATGTCACCTAACGTCTTCTATACCGGTGCCGCGCCAAACCAGCAGGCAATCCCGGCGGTGGAGTACCTGATGAGTGAAGACGGAGGCAGCGCGAAACGCTTCTTCCTGTTAGGCACCGATTACGTTTATCCCCGCACCACGAACAAAATCTTGCGTGCTTTCCTGCATTCGAAAGGGGTGGAAGACAAAGACATTGAAGAGGTATACACCCCGTTTGGTCACAGCGATTACCAGACAATCGTTTCCAGTATCAAAAAATTCTCTGCCGGAGGGAAAACCGCGGTGGTTTCCACCATCAACGGCGACTCCAACGTTCCGTTCTATAAAGAGCTGGCTAACCAGGGCCTGAAAGCTACCGATGTTCCGGTTGTGGCCTTCTCCGTGGGAGAAGAGGAGCTGCGCGGGATAGACACCAAACCGCTGGTGGGCAACCTGGCGGCGTGGAACTACTTTGAGTCCGTTGATAACCCGACCAACCAGGCGTTTGTGGCGGATTACAAAGCGTATGCCAGGGCACACAAATTGCCGAACGCCGACACCGTGGTCACCAACGACCCGATGGAAGCCACCTACGTCGGGATCCACATGTGGGCGCAGGCGGTTGAAAAAGCAGGTACCACCGACGTCGATAAAGTTCGGGCGGCAATGGCCGGTCAGTCCTTCAAGGCACCTTCAGGCTTTACGCTCACCATGGATGCCACCAACCACCATCTGCATAAGCCGGTCATGATTGGCGAAATTGAAGGTAATGGCCAGTTTAATGTGGTCTGGCAGACGGAACAGCCGGTGCGCGCCCAGCCGTGGAGTCCCTTCATTGCCGGTAATGACAAAAAGCCCGATCAGCCGATGAAAACCGCCAGCAACTAAGTTATCACCGCAGGGAGAAAAGTCATGAACGCCATACGCACGATCATCGCTATTGTGTGGCTTACCGGACTGCTGCCAGGGATGGTGCAGGCATCGGATGCCGACCAATTCGTGGCCGCCAGTCGCAGCCAGCAGGCAGAACTGTTGACACAGTGGGCAACCGCGCCGGAGGCGGCACGGTTGCCGCTGCTCCAGGCGCTGCAGAGTGAAAGTCTCTACACCGACAGCCAGAAACATGCGTTTGCACAACGCCAGGGGGCAATGGTTCCCCTGGGTGAAACAAAAGCCGCAGCAGGCCAAACCAAAGCCGTGCGTCTGACCAACCGGCTGCGCAATCTGGTGGCGACGGCAATGGCAACCCATCAGCTCGTGAGTGACAGTGTCACGGAAAGGCGTGCGGCAGCCCGTCAACTCCAGCGGGATGCGCAGCCTGAAATGCTCGATTTCCTGCAAAAACGGGTGAGCAGCGAAACGGATGATGTGGCCCGTCAGTCGCTGAAGCTGGCGCTGGCGAACCTCCAGCTGGCAAGTCCGCAGGCTGCGGTGCGCCTGAACGCTGTGGCGCTGTTAGGGCAATCAGACGATCCGGACGTCCAGTCCCGGCTGACGCCGTATACGCAGGCAGGATCGGAGCCGGATGCCGGTGTACGTGCCGCCGCTGCCGAAAGTCTGAAACAGATTGAGCATCGCCTGATGTGGGGCGATCTGCTTGGTCAGGCGTTTATGGGGCTCTCGCTGGGGTCGGTACTGTTGCTCGCCGCACTGGGGCTGGCAATTACCTACGGCCTGCTGGGGGTGATTAACATGGCTCACGGGGAGATGCTGATGCTGGGCGCGTACGCCACCTGGATGGTTCAGCAGGTGATGGCCGGCTTCGCCCCACAGTGGCTGGCGCTCTACCCGATCGTTGCGCTGCCGGTGGCGTTTATTGTGACCGCCAGCATCGGGATGGTGCTTGAGCGTACCGTTATTCGTCATTTGTATGGCCGACCGCTGGAAACGCTGCTGGCGACATGGGGTATTAGCCTGATGATTATTCAGCTGGTACGCATGACGTTTGGCGCCCAGAACCTGGAGGTGGCAAACCCGGCATGGCTGTCCGGTGGCGTGCAGGTGTTTGCCAATCTGACGCTGCCGTGGAACCGCATTGTGGTACTGGGTTTTGTGCTGCTGGTGCTGTTCTTCACGTGGCTCATTCTGAACAAAACCCGTCTTGGTCTGAACGTGCGCGCAGTAACGCAAAATCGCAGTATGGCGGCCTGCTGCGGGGTACCGACAGGTCGCGTCGATATGCTGGCCTTTGGGCTTGGCTCGGGGATTGCGGGTCTGGGGGGCGTGGCGTTATCGCAGTTAGGCAACGTTGGGCCTGAACTGGGCCAGGGTTACATCATCGACTCGTTCCTCGTGGTGGTGCTTGGCGGGGTGGGTCAACTGGCAGGTAGCGTGGCCGCGGCGTTTGGGCTGGGGATCTTTAATAAAATTCTCGAACCGCAAATGGGGGCGGTATTGGGCAAAATCCTGATCCTGGTGGCGATTATTCTGTTTATTCAGAAACGTCCGCAGGGGTTATTCGCACTGAAAGGGAGGGTTACTGACTGATGAGCCAGCCGCTTACCTTAACGCTGGCGCGCAAAGCGCCACGCACGACGCAGATAGCCGGTAGCCTGATCGTGGCCTGCCTGCTGGTTTTACCGTTTTTCGCCTTACTGCCCGCAACGCATCCGCTGGCGATCTCGACCTGGATGCTCACGCTCACGGGTAAGATCCTCTGCTATGCCATTGTCGCCGTGGCGCTCGATCTGGTGTGGGGCTATGCCGGAATGCTCTCCCTGGGGCACGGTATCTTCTTCGCGCTGGGCGGCTATGCGATGGGCATGTACCTGATGCGCCAGGCGGCGGGTGACGGGCTGCCCGCGTTTATGTCGTTTCTCTCCTGGAGCGAACTGCCATGGTTCTGGTGGGGGACGCAGCACTTTGTCTGGGCTCTGGTATTAATTGTGATGGTACCGGGACTGCTGGCGCTGGTGTTTGGCTGGTTTGCCTTTCGCTCAAAAATCAAAGGGGTCTATTTTTCGATCATGACCCAGGCGCTGACGTACGCGGGGATGTTGCTGTTCTTTCGCAATGAAACCGGCTTTGGCGGGAATAACGGCTTTACCGGTTTTACCACGCTGCTCGGGTTTTCCGTTACCGCGACCACCACCCGTATTGCGCTGTTTCTGGCTACCGTGATGCTGTTGTTGGTAGCGCTGGGCACAGGCTTCGCGCTGGCGAAAAGTAAGTTCGGTCGCATTCTGACCGCGGTGCGTGACGCCGAAAACCGCCTGACGTTTTGCGGGTACGATCCCCGTGGTTTCAAGCTGCTGGTGTGGACACTTTCAGCCGTACTCTGCGGCCTGGCCGGTGCACTGTATGTGCCGCAGGTGGGCATTATCAACCCGGGTGAAATGTCGCCAACCAACTCAATTGAAGCGGCCATCTGGGTTGCGCTGGGGGGGCGCGGCACGCTGGTCGGCCCGGTGATAGGCGCGGCGCTGGTGAACGGTGCGAAGAGCGTCTTTACCGTCGCCCTGCCGGAATACTGGCAGCTGTTTCTGGGGCTGATTTTCATCGCCGTGACGCTGTTTCTACCGCGCGGTGTCTACGGTTTGTTTCGTAAGGGAGAACACTGATGCAGCCAGCCGAAGGATTATTTACCCGCCAGTTACCCGGAGATCGCTATCGCGACCAGACCGATCCGGTACTGCAGCTTGAAGCCATCAACGTGAATTTTGATGGTTTTCAGGCGCTGACGGACCTCTCACTGAACATTGGCGTGGGTGAATTGCGCTGCGTGATTGGCCCAAACGGTGCGGGAAAAACGACATTAATGGACGTGATTACCGGCAAGACGCGGCCTAAAAGCGGCAGAGCGCTGTACGATCAGTCCATCGACCTGACGGCGCTTGAACCCGCCGAGATTGCCCGCCAGGGCATCGGACGTAAGTTCCAGAAGCCCACGGTCTTTGAAGCGCTCACGGTGTGGGAAAACCTTGAGATTGCGATGAAAACCGATAAATCCGTCTGGGCGAGCCTGCGGGCCAGACTCAACGGCGAGCAGCGGGACGGTATTGACGAGATGCTGCTCTTGCTGCGGCTTGGCGGCGAGCGCAATCGCCGCGCCGGGCTGCTTTCGCACGGGCAAAAGCAGTTTCTGGAGATTGGCATGCTGCTGGTGCAGGACCCGCATCTGCTGTTGCTGGATGAACCGGCGGCCGGAATGACCGACGCGGAGACCGACTATACGGCTGAGCTGTTCAGAACCCTTGCGGGCAAACACTCCCTGATGGTGGTCGAGCACGATATGGGCTTTGTCGAAACCATTGCCGACCACGTGACGGTGCTGCACCAGGGACGCGTGCTGGCGGAGGGGTCACTTCGCCAGGTGCAGGCGAATGAGCAGGTCATAGAAGTCTATCTGGGACGCTAAGGAGCCGTCATGTTACAGGTGAACGAACTGAATCAGTATTACGGCGGCAGTCATATTCTGCGCGGGGTCAGTTTTGAAGCGGCGACCGGTGAAGTGACCTGCCTGCTGGGGCGCAACGGGGTGGGGAAAACCACGCTGCTCAAGTGTCTGATGGGCCTGATCCCGGTAAAAACAGGAGACATTATCTGGCAGGGAAAAAAAATCACCCACAGCAAGCCGCACCAGCGCGTGCAGTCGGGTGTGGCCTATGTTCCGCAGGGGCGTGAGATTTTTCCACGCTTAACGGTCGAGGAGAATCTGTTGCTCGGGCTGTCACGCTTCCCCGCCCGCGACGCAAAGCGCGTCCCGGAGGATATCTGGCAGTTGTTCCCGGTGCTTAAAGAGATGAAGCATCGTCGTGGAGGCGATCTCTCCGGCGGTCAGCAGCAACAGCTGGCGATTGGTCGCGCCCTGGCGAGCCGGCCACAGCTGTTAATCCTCGATGAACCCACGGAAGGTATTCAGCCGTCGGTAATCAAAGAGATAGGTCTGGTGATCCGCAAGCTGGCGGACAGAGGGGATATGGCAATCCTGCTCGTAGAGCAGTTTTACGATTTCGCCGCTGAACTTGCCGACAGCTATCTGCTGATGTCGCGCGGGACCATCATTCAGCGTGGACGGGGCGATACAATGGAACAAGAGGGCGTTCGCGGACTGGTTGCGATTTAAAATGTTATATTATAACATCCTCATTCTTATAAAACGGAGTGAGGAGTTTGTTTTGGCTGCACATATTGGCAAATTTGCAATGACTCTGGGGGCGCTGCTGGTAAGCGGTCAGCTGTTTGCCCATTCGCATGGACATCAGATGACGGAAGCGGAACAGAAGGCGGCGAGCGGCGTCTTTGAGGATAAAGACGTCAAAGACAGAAAGCTGTCTGACTGGGATGGGACATGGCAATCCGTCTATCCGTTTTTGCTCGATGGCGCGCTGGATCCGGTTTTTAAACAGAAAGCGCAGAAGGACAAAAAATCCTTCGACGAGGTTAAAGCCTACTATCGCACAGGGTATGCGACGGACGTTGAGGCTATCGGCATCGAAAACAACGTGATGGAATTCCACAAAGGTAAGGCTATCAGTCGCTGCCAGTATGATTACAGCGGCTATAAGATCCTGACTTATGCATCAGGTAAGAAAGGGGTTCGCTATCTGTTCGAGTGTAAAGATCCGGACAGCAAGGCGCCGAAGTTTGTCCAGTTCAGCGACCATACCATCGCCCCAAAAGCCTCTTCCCATTTCCATATCTTTATGGGCAACATCTCCCACGAGGCGCTGCTAAAAGAGATGGATAACTGGCCGACGTACTACCCGAACGAAATGTACAAACAGCAGGTGGTAGACGAGATGCTGCACCATTAATGGCCTGCCCGATGCCGGGTGGACGTCATGCCGCCCGGCGTTGAGGACTTAAGCCACTTTCGGCATTTCGCACCACGCCTTCACGCTCATCCCGCGCAAAATCATCAGCCAGGCAATCACGATGGCAACCATCATGATCGCAAACAGTGACCAGTGCGGCAGGTTGGTAAGGATAATACCGGTGATCATCGGGTTTGCCGCCGCCCCAAGCCAGCCCAGCGCCTGGGCAGAGAAGTAACTCGCTTTCATACCCGGCGGGGCAATATTGTCGATCAGCATATATTCGCCCGGTGCATAGATAATCTCACCCAGCGTAAACACCGCTGCCGCAATGCCCCAGTAGACCAGGTTTTCCCCGGAGAGCATAAAACCGCCCAGACCCAGGACGAAGAAGAGTGTTCCCACCGTCATCAGCGGACGTATATTGGTGGCGGAGATCTTGCGACCGATAACGTATTGCAGGGTGACGACCACCGCAGCATTCACCGGCAGCACCACGGCGACCACGTTTTGCGCAAAGTTGCTGTCGGCATTCGCAGCCAGCACGTACTGCGAAATACAGCTGGCGAATGACCCGCCCACATACGACGCCAGCAGGCCGGAAAGGGTGTACCAGAAGAGGGCGCGGTCTTTAAGCAGTACTGACGGTTGCCACGGCATTTTCTCTTCGGTGGCATCGAGCGCAACGCTTTTTTGCACAAAGAAATGGATAAAACCGAGCGGCAGTGCGGCACAAAAAGCGGCCAGCCAGAACGGCAACTGCAGGCTGTACATCACCAGTAAGGTGCCCACCGGCGGCCCGATCGTCCAGCCAATGTTCAGGAAGCTATAGTTTAGCGAGAAAACGCGCGCTTTTTGGCTCGAGGTCAGCACATCGGCAAACCAGGCCTTAAGCACCGTTGAAAATACCGAATAGGCGCAGTTAATCAGGGAAAAGAAGAGCACCACCAGCGTGACGTTATCCACTAGCGGGATAGCAACAAACCCGGCAATAAAGGCGACGATAGAAATCAGCATGTAGCGCTTTTTATCAAACTTATCGGCGAGGATGCCAAACCCCATACTGAATACCACACCGACGGTAAGCGCAATGGTCAGGGCATAACCAATATTCTCAACGCTCATATTAAATACGCGCGTGAGATAGATGGTCATAAACGGCAGCGTTGCCCCACGACCAATGGTTAATAATAACGACGACGCCAGCAGCGCTGCGGTTGAGCGCCTGAGTGATGGTTTCATATTCCTGCCTGACAATTGCGTTTGGTATTTTGAGCCGCAGAGATTCTGGCCGCGCTCGCTCGCCGCCATCCTGCAACGTGTATTATTTTAGGTATATATCAGGAGTATCACGACATAAGGGGCTTGTATAGCACCTAATTTATCCGTAAGTGCTTCAGTTGACTGCCAGAAATAATGATCTTCTCGTGGCATGTTTTTTTCGTTACCTTGAAGTGTTTACAAAAATTTAATCATTCAGGGGCAGAGTATGACGCGAAAAGACGGGCTGCTGGCGTTGCTGGTGGTCATCGTATGGGGTCTGAATTTTGTGGTCATCAAGCTTGGGTTGCATAACATGCCCCCACTCATGCTGGCCGGTTTGCGTTTTCTGCTGGTGGCCTTCCCGGCGCTCTTCTTTGTCGCGCGCCCGAAAATTCCGTTCAGACTCTTACTGGGATACGGCCTGACCATCAGCTTTGGCCAGTTCGCGTTTCTGTTCTGCGCCATTAAGTTCGGGATGCCCGCCGGTCTGGCTTCTCTGGTGTTACAGGCTCAGGCGTTCTTTACCATCATTCTCGGGGCGTTTGTCTTTGGCGAGCGTCTGCAGGGTAAACAGCTGGCGGGGATCACCCTTGCGGTGTTCGGCGTGCTGGTGCTGATAGAAGCCAGCCTGAACGGGCAGCACGTGGCGTTACTGGGCTTTATGTTAACGCTGGCAGCGGGGCTGAGCTGGGCCTGCGGGAATATCTTCAACAAGCTGATTATGCAGCATGAGGCGCGCCCGAAGGTGATGTCGCTGGTGGTCTGGAGCGCCTTGATCCCCATTGTTCCGTTTATGGTTGCGGCGCTCATTTTTGATGGGCCGGACGTGATGCTGAAAAGCCTGGTGGAAATCGATCTCACCACCATTTTATCGCTGATCTACCTGGCGTTTGTGGCCACCATTATTGGTTACGGGATCTGGGGATCGCTGCTGGGTCGCTACGAAACCTGGCGCGTGGCGCCGTTATCCCTGCTGGTGCCGGTGGTAGGGTTGGCCAGCGCCGCGCTGTTGCTTGATGAAAAGCTGAGTGCGCTGCAGCTGCTGGGGGCCGTGCTGATCATGGCCGGGCTGTACATCAACGTGTTTGGTTTGCGCGTGCGTCGGGTAACGCGGGCAAGAGGATAAGCATAAAAAAAGCCCCGCATCCGCGGGGCAAAAACGAATCAGAAGCTGTGCTGATTATAATAAGGCACGCCTAACTCGTCGGATTTGTCACTACCAGCACCCATGTGGTTGAAGTCATAAGGTGACTGGTCATGTGCTGACGGCAAAATCATCGTGTCACGATTATTTTGCTGCGTTGCACGAGGGGTTTGCTCCGCGAAGGTCTGGCTGGAAAACAGCACCAGCAAGGCGAGGGCGGCGGAGGCTGTAACTTTCATGATTTCCTCGGTTACGTCTTTACAGGCGATGATTAACTACAATGTTTTAGTGGATACAGGTATCGGGATTCACCCGGCACGCTGGTAATACGGTATTTGTGAGGCGGCACGTCGAAGTAGTTCTTAAACGTACGCGTCAGGGTTTGCTGTGATTCAAAACCGTAACGTTCCGCCAGATAAAGGATCGGCTCATTGCTTTCTTTCAGCTTCTGGGCAATTTCCGTCAGCTTGCGGCTGCGAATATATTGACCTAATGAATGGCCGGTCTCTTTTTTGAACATCCGTTGCAGGTGCCATTTGGAGTAACCTGAACGCTCTGACACTTTTTCAAGGGAGAGCGGCGATTCCAGGTTATCTTCGATCCAGTCCAAAATGCTATGAATAGTAATAGCGTCAGTATTGCGTCTGGACATCGTCATACCTCTTTTTCTGTTTACGGCAGTATTTTCTTAAGCAAAAGCTCAAGCGTTGCCACTTCATCTGCCGTTAAGTTTTTTGTTAGTTCCTGATGCAGTGTTTGTCCTACTAGTTGATGACATTGCTCGCACATAGCCGCGCCATCGCTGGTGAGTTTCACCAGGACGCCGCGTTTGTCATTCGGGTTAGGGCTTCGTTCTATCCATCCTTTGCAAACGAGACGATCGAGCATGCGGGTTAGCGCACCCAGATCGACAGAGAGCACCTTTTTCAGCTCAACCGGCGTGATACACACTTCGCAGCGAATGGAGCACAGCACTTTGAACTGCGTGGCGGTGATATCCAGCGGTGACAGATAGTCATTGAGCAGGCGATCTTTTTTCTGGTTAACCATATGAATAAGACGACCCAGCGGAATAATGTCGTTAAAGAGATCACTGGTGCTTTTCACAATGGTTGCCCTGGCAAGTAGTTTAGTCACGGCAGATATTATTGCTCAGGCAAGTATAAGTCAACTGAATGGATCAGCGGATGCCACGAATTGCTAAAACGTTTCATGAACTTTTTTTGCATGCTTTCAATTCAAATAGATAACGAAGGGTTATCGTTAATGACCGTAAATAATCGTTACGTTGAGCGAATGGCTGAACGTCACACTTTCACCCTATAATTGCGGTGATAAACATGGATAAGGACAACGACGCACTATGTTGGATTTGATTAAAGCAATTGGTCTGGGGCTGGTGGTATTGCTGCCGTTGGCTAACCCGCTAACGACGGTTGCGCTCTTCCTGGGGCTGGCAGGGAACATGAACAGCGCCGAGCGTAACCATCAGTCGATGATGGCCTCGGTCTATGTGTTTGCCATCATGATGGTGGCTTACTACGCCGGACAGCTGGTGATGAACACCTTCGGAATATCTATCCCGGGTCTGCGTATTGCCGGCGGACTGATTGTCGCCTTCATCGGGTTCCGTATGCTGTTCCCTGCGCAGAAAGCGCATGAGTCACCTGAGGCCAAAAGCAAATCCGAAGAGCTGGAAACCGAGCCCAGCGCGAATATTGCTTTTGTCCCGCTGGCGATGCCAAGTACGGCGGGACCAGGAACGATTGCGATGATCATCAGCTCCGCGTCAACAGTGCGGGATGGTTCGACCTTCCCGGACTGGGTCATCACGGTTGCGCCCCCGCTGATTTTTGCACTGATTGGTATCATCGTATGGGCATCCTTGCGCAGTTCAGGCGCGATCATGCGCTGGGTCGGTAAGGGCGGTATTGAGGCGATTTCCCGCCTGATGGGCTTCTTACTGGTGTGTATGGGCGTGCAGTTTATTATCAACGGCGTGCTGGAGATTATTAAGACGTACCATTAATCACCCGCCCGGTAATGCAAAACGGCAACCTCGGTTGCCGTTTTACGTTGACTGCGGTCTACCCGTGATGGGCCTGTTCTTCCAGTGCGACCGGCCATTTACGGAAGATGAGCAGGGACCAGATGAGCGCCACCAGTGCCGGAATGGCACCCAGATAGCCAATCGCCGACATCGACACGTGAAGGCTAATCTGATTTCCCAGCAGCGCGCCCGCGCCAATACCAAGATTGAAAATCCCCGAGAACAGTGACATCGCCACATCCGTTGCGTCCGGGGCGAGGGCCAGCACCTTCACCTGCATACCCAGACCGATAATCATGATCGCCACTCCCCAGAACAGGCTCAGGACGGCCAGATGACCCTCGCTGCCCGCCGCTGGCATGAGTAACACCAGGCACGCCAGCAGTAAACCAATGGCGCTGCTGACCAGCGCCGACGCGTGCTGATTGCCGAGCTTACCAAACAGAATACTGCCAATAATGCCCGCGCCCCCCAGGATCAACAGCAGAACGGTGGCAAAGTTGGCGCTAAAGCCGGCCACGACCTGAACGAACGGCTCAATATAGCTGTAGGCGGTGTAATGTGCCGTGACCACAATGACCGTCAGCAGATAGATACTCAGCAATGCCGGACGACGCATTAACAGCGGCAGGCTTTTCAGCGAGCCGGAGTGTTCGCTTGGCAGCTTCGGCAGCAGTTTAATCAGGCAGACCAGGGTGATCATTGCCCCCATGCCGATAGCGAAGAACGTGGTTCGCCAGCCAAAGTATTGCCCAACGATACGGCCAATCGGCAGGCCCAGGACCATAGCCAGTGCCGTGCCGGTGGCTATCAGGCTCAGCGCCTGCGCGCGTTTACCCGCAGGTGCCAGGCGGATGGCCAGTGACGCGGTGATCGACCAGAATACGGCATGGGCAAAGGCGATACCGACGCGGCTGATGACCAGCACCGTAAAGTTCCACGCCAGAAACGACAGGACGTGGCTGACGATAAACAGGGCAAACAGCCCGATCAGCAGCTTTCGCCGTTCCATCTGGCTGGTCAGCAGCATAAACGGCAGTGACATCAGTGCCACCACCCAGGCATAGATGGTCAACATAATGCCCACCTGCGCGGTTTCCATCTGGAAACTTTCAGCGATGTCAGACAACAGCCCAACCGGAACAAATTCTGTGGTATTAAAAATAAACGCGGCAATTGCCAGCGTGACCACGCGTAGCCACGCGACTCTGCGGGTAACTGTGTTCGTTGTCATAGCGATGTCGGAGATTCGTTGCTGAAAAGAAGAGGAGACGATCTTAAAACGTCAACCGGCGAAAACTCAACCATTATGTGATGCAGATCTCAAAATTCACCTGGTAAAAGCGGTAGCCGGGGGCATGGTTTTCATTGAATATAAAAGAACATCACAACAAAAACAGGCGGTAAGACAATGCAGGAGATTGATTTTTATCTGGTAGATGCGTTCAGCAATGCCTCTTTTGGTGGAAACCCGGCGGCCGTGTGCCCGTTAGACGCATGGTTGCCTGATGAGACACTGCTCAGAATGGCACAGCAGCATAATCAGTCGGAAACGGCGTTTTTCGTCTGCAGTAAAGCGGGAATTGAGTTACGCTGGTTTACCACCCTTACCGAAGTCAACCTTTGCGGACATGCCACACTGGCAGCCGCGTACGTCCTGTTTAATGAACTCAACTATCCTGACTCGCGTATCCATTTTGATACCGCCTCTGGCCAGCTGACGGTTAGCCGGGAAGGGGACTGGATGACGCTGGACTTCCCGGCATGCCCGACGCAGGAAGAGACGCCCCCGCCGGCGATGCTTGCGGCGCTGGGGATCGGCCATTACGTTGAAGCCCGTAAGGGGCGAGCCTGGGTGGTGGTTCTGGAAAACCGCCAGCAGGTTGAGGCGCTTGCGCCGAATATCTCGGCAATGACGCCTGGCGAACATAAGGTCAGCGTGACGGCGCGGGGAGAGGGGGATTATGATTTTGTGAGCCGCTTTTTCTCACCGGGAGTTGCCGTCTGGGAAGATCCGGTCACCGGATCCGCGCATACAATGCTTATTCCCTACTGGAGTGAAAAACTGGGTAAAACAGCGATGTTTGCCCGCCAGGTGTCAGCTCGTGGCGGTGATCTGCGCTGCGAACTGAAAGGTTCACGCGTGCTGATGAGCGGGCAGGCCTCGCTGTATCTGAAAGGCACCGTCTTTCTGCGCTAAATAAGCATAACAAAAGAGGAAGAGACAATGCAGGAAATTGATTTCTATTTGGTCGATGCCTTCAGCGACAGGGCGTTTGGCGGCAACGCAGCGGCGGTTTGTCCCCTGGAAGAGTGGCTGCCGGACGAGACGCTGCTCAACATGGCGCAACAGCACAATCAGTCTGAGACGGCCTTTTTCGTACGCACTGACGGCGGATTCGAGCTGCGCTGGTTCACTACCCTTGACGAAATTAACCTGTGTGGACATGCCACACTGGCGGCATCGCATGTCATTTTCGAATACCTTGATTATCCACATACGGAAATCACCTTCACCACCCGTTTCGTCGGCGAGCTGACGGTAAAACGCAGCGGTGACTGGTTGACGCTCAACTTCCCGGCCTGGCCGACGGAGGTCGTCGATAATCCGCCAGCGCTGCTGTTGAGCGCGCTGGGCATTGAGCGGGCAAAAGAGGTGCGTGTCGGGCGCGACTACATGGTGGTGCTGGAGAACCAGCAGCAGGTAGAGGCCCTTACGCCGGATATCTCAGCAATGATTCCGCTGGATAAGATGGTCTGCGTCACGGCACCGGGCGATGAATATGACTTCGTCAGCCGCTTCTTCTGTCCGGGAGAAGGGGTGCCGGAAGATCCGGTCACGGGGTCCACTCACAGCATGTTGATTCCCTACTGGAGCGAAAAGCTGGGCAAAACCGTGCTGAACGCGCGCCAGGTCTCGCGACGGGGCGGGGATTTACGCTGTGAGCTGGCGGGGGACCGGGTGTTAATCGGCGGTCAGGCCACCCTGTATCTGAAAGGGCATATCTATTTACGCCAGGCGATGTAAGCCAGAAATGGGCCACCGTCATTTCATCATCGGGAATGACGGTGGCTTGCGTTAATCAAACGTTCGTTTTTCCCCCTGCCAGCCAGACGCAATCAGAAATTCACGCCACGTTAAGGTGGCAGGGTTTATGGTTCTGCTCCAGGTAAGATCCCGGTCTTTTCCGTAATAGCCGTAGTTCACGGCATATTCCGTCATGCCGGTAATTTCACTGACCAGTGCCGCGTTGTCTGCGAAATCGGGGAAGTGGTGAAGGAGTGCTTCTCGCGTGTAGGCTGAGCGATACCGGGCTTTTATGCCGGTGACCTCCGTGAAGGTTTCCACCATCTCACGCGGCGAAAGACACTCACCGACAACGGGTAACGTCATGCCGTTGTAGTGTTCGGGGTTATCGAACATCTCAAGCACCGCAGGGCCGGTTGCCGTGAGCGGATCGACAAAGGGCGCCCGAACGTCTTCCGGGAGATAGAGGGGAAAGATTAGCTCGTCGCCTTCTTTACGCGGCGGATAATATTCGGCCAGATTGGTGTAAAAGAACGCCAGTTGAATAAACGACGCGCTGACGGGGAGTGTGTGGATGTACTCTTCAATTCGGCCCTTATCGCTGAAATGAGGAGCCCATAGAGTTCCGCCCGTTATTCTCTCGACGTTTTCCAGACTGCTGAAGACAAGGTGTTTTACCCCGGCGTTGACGGCGGCATCTGCAAGCCTGTAGCCCAGCGCCGTTTCACCCGTTGGCATCTGCGTCGATACGGGGATGAAACCCGGTGTCATCAGAAACGCTCCGTCTGACTCGGCAAACGCCCCGATCAGATGCGCATCATTGCCCGTCTGAAGGGTGATTTGCCTCAGTTCAGCGCCCCGTTCCGCCAGCTGTTTCGCCGCAGGAGAGTCCGTGTTTTGCGTTAAGGCACGCACCCGATAGCGCCCACTTTGCAGCAGGGTTCTGGTTACGCTACGTCCTTGTTTACTGGTGGCACCAAAAACTGTTATGAGTGGTTTTTTATCATACGACATTTCATTCTCGCTCTGTGTTGTTGCGGTAGTGCATTATCGGAATGCGGGCGGCGAGCGTGAAATCGATTTATTTCTTACATGATATCCATCCTATGAATACCAAAAAGCCTGACGTAAACCTGCTGCTGACTCTGGAAGCGCTGGTCGCGGAGCAAAATGTCACCAGGGCCGCCAGCCGGCTTTGTCTTAGCCAGCCTGCCGTCAGCGCGCAGCTTAACCGGCTGAGGGGGATGTTTAACGATCCGTTATTGATCCCGGGGCGCAGGGGGATGACGCCAACCCCCAAAGCTCTTGAGCTGATGGCGACGCTTGGCGGGGCGCTGGCAAAAATACGGGATACGCTGCAATCACATGAGGACTTTGATCCGCTGCACGATTCGCTAACGGTCTCTCTGGCCTGTACTGATTACGTGCAGGCCGCGGTCATTATGCCGCTGATTGTGACCCTGCAAGAGATTGCCCCCGGCGTGCGTATTGCTGTCAGGAATTACGATCCGCATCAGCTGGCCCATCAACTGAGCTCAGGCGATGTTGATGCTGCCATAGCCACGCCAGACCCTGCGCAGGCGCAGCTCAGAACGCAACATCTTTATGACGAATCGTACGTGCTTATCGGGCGCCCTCAGCATCCTGAACTGAACGACCAACTGACAATGGAAGCGTTCGCAAAACTTGAGCATATTATCGTGTCCCCCTCGGGGGGCGGTTTTACCACGCCGCTGGATGTCATGCTGGCGGAGTCAGGGTTGCAACGTAAGGTTGCGGTGTCTGCAGCATCATTTCTGTTTGTTCCCGGCATGGTGCAGATGAGTCATCTGGTAGCACTTGTGCCCCGACGATTAATTATGGGAACCATTAACCCGCTCACCGTGATGGAACTCCCCTGGCTGAAAGAGACGTTTGACGTCAGTCTTATCTGGCATGAACGCAGCCATAACCACGCCGGACATCGCTGGTTAAGGGATACCCTCGTCAGCCTGAACGGCAATGCTGATATAAGTTAACGGTATGAAGCACGTGTGCAGGGCTGCGCTATGTTGAAATAAAAACAACAAGGAGCCCGCCATGTATTCCATTACCGCTGAATCTGCGCATCACCCTGATATTTTGCATCTGATTGCCGCGCTTGACCGCTATCAGAGCGAACTCTATCCCGCTGAAAGTAACCACCTGCTCGATCTGACCGAACTGCCGACAGCCTCACTGATCCTGATGATTATTCGGGACCGGCAGCTTCATGCCGTCGGGTGTGGTGCCGTGGTGCTCAACGGCGACGGGACCGGTGAAATGAAACGGGTGTATATCGATCCGGCTCATCGCGGGCAACATCTCGGCGAGATGCTGCTGGCGGCGCTGGAAGATGAAGCCCTGAGCCGTCACTGCCACACGCTTCGCCTGGAAACGGGCATCCGGCAACATGCCGCCATCCGTCTGTATGAGCAGTGCGGCTATGAGCAACGTCCGGCGTTTCCGCCGTATGTTGATGACCCGCTGAGCCTGTTTATGGAGAAGGCACTGGTGGTTGACGTTCGTTTAGCAGCGCTATAAAAGCCTCCAGCGGGCGGGTCATAGCCCCGCGGCGCCAGACCAGCCAGGTGGTAAGCCAGCGCCAGTTTTCTGCCAGCGGCCAGGCTTCCACCTGATGGTGGCCTGGCATACTTTCCAGCATCGAGCGAGGCATCAGCGCGATACCGGCGCCCGCGATGACGCAGGCGAGCATGCCGTGATAAGACTCCATCTCATGAATACGCCCGGGCGTGGCTCTGTCGGCGTGAAACCAGCTTTCCAGATGTCGGCGATACGAACAGTTTGCGCGAAAGGCGTAGACGTCACTGCCGCTTACCTGCGTGGCGCGTGCCACTTCTGCATGCCCGGCGGGCGTGACCAGCATCATCTCTTCCCGGTAAACCGGCATGCCTTCCAGTTCCGGATGCGAAAGGGGGCCATCGACAAACGCGGCGCTTAAGGTTCCCTCCAGTACGCCGTCAATCATTGTGCCGGACGGCCCGGTAGAGAGGGCAAACTGGATACGTGGATAACGCTGGTTAAACTGCGCCAGGCTTTCCGGAATACGCACGGCGGCGGTACTCTCCAGCGCGCCAAGCGCAAATAATCCCTGCGGTTCATCACCGGCGACGACCATTCGTGCCTCATCGACCAGCGCCAGGATCTGCTTGCTGTAGCGCAGGAAGTTATGCCCGGCGGGAGATAAACGTAAACGCTGGTTCTCACGAATAAACAGCTCAACGCCAAGATCGGCCTCCAGCTGGCGGATGCGGGTGGTCAGGTTCGACGGAACGCGATGCACCTTTTGCGCTGCCTGGGTGATGCTGCCGGTGAGCGCCACGGCGTTAAACATTTCAAGCTGAGTTAAGTCCATACCATTCTCGATTCGTGAACAAGGTGGTTAGTATTATTCATTTTTAAGAAATAGCAGAGTGCGCCACAATGAATCAACCGTTATTACGTGGAGACCATCATGACTTATTCCTCTGCTACACATGCCCTCTCTGTTAACCCAGCCACCGGTGAGACGCTCGCGGCGTATCCGTGGGCGAGCACCGACGACGTTGAACGCGCAATTGCGCAGGCTGATGCCGGTTTTCGTCAGTGGAGACGCGTAAGCGTTTCAGACCGGGCGCAAAAGCTGCGCGATCTCGCCAGCGCGCTGCGAAACCGTGCAGACGAGATGGCCCGAATGATCTCCCGTGAGATGGGCAAACCCATTTTGCAGGCGCGTGCTGAAGTGGCAAAATCCGCCAGCCTCTGCGACTGGTATGCGGAACACGGCCCGGCAATGCTGCAGCCTGAACCGACCCTGGTAGAAAACCAGAACGCGGTGATTGAATACCGGCCGCTGGGACCTGTTCTTGCCGTCATGCCGTGGAACTTCCCGCTCTGGCAGGTACTGCGTGGCGCGGTACCCATCCTGCTGGCCGGGAACAGCTATCTGCTCAAGCATGCGCCAAACGTACTCGGCTCGGCTGACCTTATTGCGCAGGTATTTGCTGACGCCGGTTTTCCGCAGGGTGTCTTTGGCTGGGTGAATGCCACGAATGAGGGCGTGAGCCAGGCGATCAACGACCGTCGTATTGCTGCCGTAACCGTAACCGGCAGCGTGCGCGCGGGGGCGGCGATTGGTGCGCAGGCAGGGGCAGCACTGAAGAAATGCGTCCTGGAGCTGGGCGGTTCAGATCCGTTTATTGTGCTCAATGATGCTGATTTGGATCTGGCGGTGAAAGCAGCCGTGGCCGGACGTTATCAGAATACCGGACAGGTTTGCGCCGCCGCTAAGCGCTTTATTGTGGAAGAGGGCATCGCTGATGCTTTCACCCAGCGTTTTGTCGAGGCGACGGCGGCCCTGAAGATGGGGACGCCGGATAGCGAAGAAAACTTTATTGGCCCGATGGCGCGATTTGACCTGCGCGATGAACTGCATCAGCAGGTGCAGGCCACGCTGGCCGAAGGCGCCACGCTGCTGCTTGGCGGGGAGAAAGTCGCCGGTGAAGGTAACTACTATGCACCGACCGTGCTGGGGAATGTCACTGCCAGCATGACGGCATTTCGTCAGGAGCTGTTTGGTCCGGTTGCGGCGGTTAGCGTTGCGAAAGACGCGGAGCACGCCCTGCAGCTGGCTAACGACAGCGACTTTGGTCTGTCCGCAACCGTCTTTACCGCGAACGATACGCTGGCGGAGAAATTCTCCCGTGAGCTGGAGTGCGGTGGGGTGTTCATCAATGGTTTCAGCGCCAGCGATGCGCGCGTGGCCTTTGGCGGCGTGAAGAAGAGCGGTTTTGGTCGTGAGCTTTCCCACTTCGGTCTGCACGAGTTCTGTAACGTGCAGACGGTATGGAAGAACAGAGTCTAGTTCGCTCTCCGATAACGGCCTTCAGCACGAAGGCCGTTGTCATTTTCCTGCAATGGTTCTGTCATTTTCGTTTCGTAGACTCGCACGCGTCTAACGTCTTGTTACTGAAGAAAATTATGAACCTAACGCAAATTTTTCGCCGTATTGCGCAGCGCCTCATCCCTCGTCAGTTTGGCCTGCTGACCGGTATTTTCTGTATTATTGGTCTTTTCTCCGCACTGCAACTCTCCTCTTCATTTTTGCTCAATGCTTCCCTGAAAGATGCTCAGCGCAACGAGCAGCAAAATCTGCTGGCATACCAGCAACAGAGCAAACTGGATCTGGCCCGCGTGTCTCTGCTGGCAGCAAGCGATCTGCTTAACCGCTCCGGCGTCTGGTTTATGCAGGATAAAGAGACCGGCTCTGAAGGAAGCTGGCACAGCCTGATGGACGAAGCTCAGGCGTCGCTGACGGTTTCTCAGCAGGCCTGGAACGCCTGGCTGGCGCTCAATCCGCCAAAAGATGACGCCCTGATCACCAGCTACCAGCTTTTCTACGGTGCCATCAAGGAGCAGGCGGAAGGGCTCATCAAGACCAACACGATCGACGCCTTTTTTGCCGTACCTGCCCAGGCTTTTCAGACTGACTTCAACGAAAACTATGCCCGCTATCAGCAGGCCAGCGAGAAGCAGGCGATGCAGGGCCGCCAGAGTCTGATGGCGCAACTCTCTGGCCTGCAAACGCTCTTCCTGATTGCACCGGTTCTGCTGCTTGCCATCGCCATTCTGGTATGGTTCGGCATGTCCCGCTGGGTCATTACGCCGCTGCGACGGTTGATTGCTCACATTAACCAGCTGGCGGCAGGAGACCTGTCCGGTACACCGCCGGGCGTACTGCGCTTTAACAAGGAGATCGGACAGTTGAGCGACAGTGTTTCCACCCTGCAGCACGGACTGCAGGAACTGGTGACCCAGGTCAGCAATGCCACCCACGCAATGGTTGAAAATATAGGCTCGCTGGCACAGGGCAACCAGAAGCTGTATCTGCAGTCGGCTCGTCAGGCGAAAGAGCTTGAAGATGTGACGACACACATCGCCGCACTGGAAAACCACGTGGAAGGGAATACAGGTTATGCAAAACTCGCCAGCTCCAGGGCGGACGAGGCGCGCCAGGTAGCCGCGGGTGGCGATCGGATGATGACAACCGTCAATGCCTCCATGCAGGCGATCGTTGACCGATCGTCAGAGATGCGCGGGATCGTGGCGATGATCGACAGCGTGGCGTTTCAGACCAACATTCTGGCACTGAATGCGGCCATCGAGGCCGCCCATGCGGGGAACCACGGGCGCGGGTTCGCCGTTGTCGCCCGGGAAGTGGGGCTGCTGGCCAGAAAGAGCAGCCACTCGACGCAGACTATTCAGGCGCTGATCAATCACTCTTTGCAGGGCATCGAAGATGGTTCCCGGGCCGTTAACCTGCTGGAAGATAATCTGCAGCAGGTGATCGGGCTGGTGGCTAATTTAAGCAGTCTGCTGAATGAGATCTCGGTCGCGACCCTGAGCCAGGGGGAGAGCATTCATCAAATGACGCGGCAGCTTCAGGCGTTAAATCAGGTTTCCCGTCAGACCGACATGCTGGTGTCTGACGCGTCGGATGCCTCTGAACGGCTGCATAAGCAATCCGATCTTTTATTGCAGGCGGTTTCGCGTTTTCGTCTTAGCGCCTGACGCAACATATAAGCCTCTGTTATACTCGCAGCCCGTTTTAGCCTGAGGGCAAGGAGCAAAGTGTGGCTGCGGTCATCCATAATGAGATGTTGGACGAGATTCTGTCGCAGGTTCGTCCGTTAATTGGAAAAGGGAAGGTTGCCGACTATATTCCGGCCCTTGCCTCAGTCAGCGGGAATAAGCTGGGTATTGCCATTTGTACGGTAGACGGGCAGCGTTACCAGGCCGGTGACGCAACCGAGCGTTTTTCAATTCAGTCCATTTCAAAAGTACTCAGTCTGGTTGCGGCCATGCGCCAGTATGAGGAAGACGAAATCTGGCATCGCGTGGGGAAAGATCCGTCCGGGCAGCCTTTCAACTCACTGCTTCAGCTCGAAATTGAACAGGGTAAGCCGCGTAACCCGTTTATCAATGCCGGTGCGCTGGTGGTTTGCGATATGCTGCAAAGCCGTCTCAGCGCCCCTCGCCAGCGTATGCTTGAAATTGTCCGTCAGCTCTCGGGCGTCGCGGATATTGCCTACAATGCGGTGGTGGCGCGCTCGGAGTTTGAACACTCCGCCCGTAACGCGGCTATCGCCTGGCTCATGAAATCGTTTGGTAACTTCCATAACGATGTCGCCACCGTGCTGCAAAACTATTTTCATTACTGCGCGCTGGAAATGAGCTGTGTTGAACTGGCACAGACATTCTTGTTCCTCGCCCATCAGGGGCATGCGCCGCACCTCGCGCAAGATGTTGTCTCGCCCATGCAGGCGCGTCAGGTGAATGCCCTGATGGCGACCAGCGGGATGTATCAGAACGCCGGAGAGTTTGCCTGGCGCGTCGGTCTTCCGGCCAAATCGGGTGTCGGCGGCGGGGTGGTGGCAATCGTGCCTCACGAAATGGCGATTGCCGTCTGGAGCCCGGAGCTGGATGAAACGGGAAATTCACTTGCCGGTGTGGCAATTCTGGAGAAACTGACCCAACGTCTGGGACGTTCCGTATACTGATGTCGACCCTGGATCCGCTTTTTGCCCGCCTGGCGCGATCGCCTTTTCGTTCGCGCTTTCGCCTGGGCACGAAGGAACGGCAGTACTGCTGGGACAAAGGTGCCGAAACCATTGACCAGCACGCCGCCGATTTTATTGCCCGGCGTCTTGCACCGGCCCATCCCAACAATGACGGAAAACAGACGCCCATGCGCGGTCATCCGGTGTTTATCGCTCAGCATGCCACCGCCACCTGTTGTCGTGGCTGTCTGGCAAAGTGGCATAACATTCCGCAGGGTGTTCAGCTCAGCGCGCAGCAACAGCATTATATTGTCAGCGTGATCCACCACTGGCTGGTGCTGCAGATGAACGCCTAAATTTGACGAGTTATGATCCTGTTGTATTTGTGTTATAGATGCAGGTTAAGTTAGTTCAGATCCTGCTGACGATCGACATAATCGCCATAAGTTATTATACGGAATGATATTTAATGCGTTCTGCTCTCTCTGCCTTCAGGTTTTTTCAACCCGATACTCCGCTGCGTAATGCGTCGTGGATCTTTATTCTGACCACCTTATTCTATTTTGTGGGTGCTGAATTGCGTCTGGTTGAAGCGTTGTCGCTGTTCTGGCCACTGAATGGCGTTATGGCGGGAGTATTCGCCCGTTATGCTTATCTGAATCGTCTGCATAACTACGCGGTCGCGTATGTTGCCATGCTGATGTACGACGCGGTCACCACCAGCTGGGGAATGGCCTCGCTGGTGATTAACCTGTCGAATATGATTTTTATCGTCGTGGTCGCCATACTGGTTCTGCGTGATAAACGGCTGATGAAAACCCCCGATCCGCTTAATGCGCTGCGTCTGTTTAACTACTGCCTGATTGCCGCGCTGCTGTGTGCCTTGCTTGGCGCGGTGGGGTCGGTCGGTATCGACAGTCACACCTTCTGGCCGCTGTTTGCCGACTGGTTTAGCGAGCAGTTTTCAACGGGGGTGCTGATTGTGCCGTGTATGCTGACGATTAGCCTGCCCGTGCGTGATATTCAGTTACGTCTGGAGCAGCTGTTCCCGGTTATGGCGTTGATTGTCTCGGTGGTGGCGTCGGTGGTGATTGGCGGCGCGGGGAGCCTCTGTTTCCCGCTGCCGGCGCTTATCTGGTGTGCGGTACGCTACCCGCTGCCCGTCACCTGTTTACTGACGTTTCTCACGGGTGCCGTTGAGATCATTCTGGTTGCCAACTCCATTATCAATATTGCCGTTGCGACACCGCTTTCGACCCCGATGATGTTCTCAGCCCGGCTGGGCATTGCCACCATGGCTATTTGTCCGGTGATGGTCTCCGTCAGCGTGGCGGCCATTAATTCACTGATTCGTCAGGTGTCACTGCGGGCAGATTATGATTTTCTGACGCATGTCTATTCCCGCTCCGGGCTTTATGAAGCGTTAAAACAAGAAGAGGCGCACCGGCATTCGCGTTTTTTAACCGTCATGCTGCTGGATATCGATTACTTCAAAAGCATCAATGATAACTACGGTCACGAGTGCGGTGACCGCGTACTGGCGGCCTTTGCCCGGCAGGTTCAGCAGGTTGTCGGTGAGGACGGTATGGTAGCGCGAATGGGCGGAGAAGAGTTCGCGGTGGTCGTGAACTCCGGGGATGCGCAGCACGGTTTTGAACTGGCTGAACGCATTCGAACCACCGTCGCACATCATCCGTTTACCTGGCGCCAGCAGACGCTGTATCTGACCGTCAGCATTGGCCTGGGCAGCGGTAAATCTGAGTCATGGCAGTTGACGGAGGTCTTTAATAAGCTGATGGCTGAAGCGGACGATCATCTCTATCGTTCAAAGAAAGCGGGGCGAAATCGGACCAGCGCCCGGCTGTCGGATGAGCAGGTTACTGCAACGTCCGGCAGCGAAACATCACTGCATTAGTCGTCATGAGCCAGTGACGTTAACAAATAGCGTCTGAACAGGATATTCGTACACTGACAATGTCTCTGTTTAAGCTACGCTTTTAGTAAAGCTTGCGTCAGGAGACGTTATGAAAACACCTGCAACCCCTGAAAACGAAACGGAACGTCTGAACTCGCTGCGCGAATCAGGCCTGCTTGAAATCGACAGTTCGCCGGCCTTTGACCGCCTGACGCGTCTGGCAAAACGCTTTTTCCAGGTGCCGCTGGCGATGGTCAATCTTATCGATGAGCATTCGCTGATCGTGAAGTCAGCGGATGGCCAGGCACCGGACTCTGTCCCGCGCAATATCTCATTTTGTGGCCATACGATCCTCAGCGAAGCGCCGCTGGTGGTGGGGGACATGCGTCAGGATGACCGCTTTGCCGATAATCCGCTGGTGGCCGGTGAGCCCGGCGTTCGTTTCTACGCTGGTTTCCCGCTTCGTCTGCGCGACGGCGCGAGCGTCGGATCGCTTTGCCTGATTGATTATTCTCCGCGCGAGTTTACGGCGGCCGATCTTGCCGTGCTGGGAGACCTGGGCGCGCTGGCAGAAGATGAATTTGCCGCCGTCAGTGCGGCGACAACCGATGAGCTGACGGGCTTATTCAACCGTCGGGGCTTTAATCAGCTCGTTCGGTTTACCCTGTCCGTCGCCCGACGCCGTGCAGAGCCGTTAACCCTCGGCTGGCTGGATCTGGATCGCTTTAAGGAGATAAACGATCGCTACGGCCACGAGGAAGGCGATAAGGCGCTGAACGTGATGGCGCAACTGATGCGTTCCTCCTTCCGTGAGGCGGATCTGCTGGTTCGCTTTGGCGGGGATGAGTTTGCCGTGCTGTTCGCCGATACGGATGAGCAGGGGGCCTGGATTGCGATGCAGTATCTGGCCGAGCAGGTCGAAAATTATAATGCCCGCAAACTGCATCCGTGGTCGCTTCTGTTCTCGTGGGGCCTCAGTGAATTCGACCACAATGGTCATGACCTCCAGCAGTGGCTAAAAGAGGCCGATGAAAAGATGTATGCCATGAAGCAGCAACGCCACCGCGAAAGATGACATAACAAAAGCCTATGATCGATCCGTTTGCGTTAATAAGATGTTAATTGCACAGTGACGGTATTCAACGTAAGGAAAAACAATGAATACCTCACTGCACATCAAAAAACTCACCCGGGAAGAGATCCTCACCCACCTCGATGCGTTGTCCGCGATCCTCGAAAACTGCGTTAACGGCGGCGCATCCGTCAGTTTTATGTTGCCCTTTAGCCCGGAAAAAGCACGTGCTTTCTGGCGCGGTATTGCTGAGAGCGTGGGACGCAATGAACGTCTTGTGCTGGCCAGTATCGATCCGCAGGACGGTGTTATCGGCACGGTACAGTTGATCACCGATCAGCCGGAGAATCAGCCGCATCGCGCGGATGTGGCAAAACTGCTGGTCCATGAAAAAGCGCGCCGTAAAGGGGCGGCAATGGCCCTGATGGAAGAACTTGAAGTTCAGGCCAGAGCCAGAGGCATTTCGGTCCTGGTACTGGATACGTCCACCGGCAGCGGTGCCGAGACGTTCTACCAGCGAGCTGGCTGGCAAAAAGTGGGGGAGATCCCGCGCTATGCATTGATGCCGGATGGCGCGATGACCGCCACCTCCGTGTTCTATAAGTTCTTATAATTATTTTTCACAACTCCATCATGAATTGATCAAAACAGGGTTCCCGGTCGTAAAGTTTTGATAAGTTATCGTACCAATCTTATCAGGCTGTATGACTAATTATAAAAGGAACCCATTGTGAACACACTTAACCGTCATGATTTTCCCGGTCCACACTATCCGGAACGTATCATTCAGTTTGGTGAAGGCAATTTCCTGCGGGCGTTTATCGACTGGCAAATCGACCTGTTAAACGAACATACCGATCTCAACGCCGGTGTGGTGGTCGTTCGTCCCATTCAAAGTGATTTTCCGCCGTCGCTGAATACGCAGGATGGACTGTATACCACGATCATTCGCGGCCTGAGCGAGAAGGGCGATGCGGTGAGCGATGCACGTCTTATCCGTTCCGTTAACCGCGAAATCAACGTTTATAATGAATACGATGCGTTCCTCAGGCTGGCTCATAACCCGGAGATGCGCTTTGTGTTCTCGAATACCACGGAAGCCGGGATCGGTTATCACGCGGGCGACACCTTTGAAGATGCGCCTGCCGTCAGCTACCCGGCGAAACTGACGCGATTGCTCTTCGAGCGTTTCAGTCATTTTAACGGTGCGCCAGACAAAGGCTGGGTCATCATTCCGTGTGAACTGATTGACTACAACGGGGATGCGCTGCGGGAACTGGTGCTGCGCTACGCGCAGGAGTGGGCGCTGCCGACGGCCTTTACTGAATGGTTGAACGATGCCAACTGCTTCTGCTCGACCCTGGTTGACCGCATTGTAACGGGTTACCCGCGTGACGAAGTGGCCGCCCTGCAGGCTGAACTGGGTTATCAGGACGGGTTCCTGGATACCGCCGAACACTTCTATCTGTTTGTGATTCAGGGCCCTGACTCCCTTGCCAGCGAACTGCGTCTTGATAAGTTCCCGCTCAACGTATTGATCGTGGATGACATCCGGCCTTACAAAGAGCGTAAAGTCGCCATTCTGAACGGTGCGCACACGGCGCTGGTACCGGTAGCCTTCCAGGCCGGGCTGGACACGGTAGGCGAGGCGATGAACGATGCTGACGTGTGTGCTTTTGTCGAAAAAGCTATCTATGAGGAAATTATTCCGGTACTGGATTTGCCGCGTGATGAGCTGGAATCGTTCGCCAGTGCGGTAACGGGCCGTTTCCGTAACCCTTACATCCGGCATCAGCTGCTGTCGATTGCCCTCAACGGGATGACCAAGTACCGCACCCGCATTCTGCCGCAGCTGCTGGCAGGGCAGAAAGCAACCGGGTCATTGCCTGCGCGACTGACGTTTGCTTTAGCGGCACTGATTGCGTTTTATCGCGGGGAGCGTAACGGGGAAAGTTACCCGGTACAGGACGACGCGCACTGGCTGGCGCGTTTCCAGCAGCTGTGGACACAGCATCACGATCGCCAGATCACTACCCGCCAACTGGTAAAATCGGTTCTGAGCGTGAGTGAACACTGGGAGCAAGATCTTACGCAGGTTAACGGCCTGGTCGAGCAGGTTACGCGGGATCTGGATGCTATTCTGCTTCAAGGAATGCGTACGGCCGTTAAACCGCTCTGCTAACACCGTTGCCCGGCTTCGGCCGGGTTTTAATGGGAATCTTATTAGTTACAACATACTATTTGCTCTGTTTTTAAAAAACACCTCTGACACCGTGCGGTTTAGGCTAGCCAGGCCAGAAAATTCAATGTTTTATTAACATGCTTGCAACCGTGAGGGGGATCACGTTTAATAGCCACGCTCTTTTTCTTTCCTGAAACTCACTATGATTGTTCGTCCTAAACAACACTGGTTACAACTCATCTTTGTCTGGCATGGCTCGGTACTGCCAAAAATCTATACCCGCTTGCTACTCAACTTCATGCTTTCTATCGCCGTGATCCTGATGCTGCCGTGGTACACGTCCCTTGGCATCAAATTTACCGTTGCGCCATTTAGCATTCTCGGTGTGGCGATCGCTATCTTTCTCGGTTTCCGAAACAACGCCTGCTATTCCCGCTACGTTGAGGCGCGCCAGCTTTGGGGGCAACTGATGATAGCGGCACGCTCTCTGTTTCGCGAGGTAAAAAACACCTTGCCGGACGATAAACATCTCGGCGAGTTTGTCCGCCTGCAGATTGCCTTTGCCAACTGTTTGCGCATGACCCTGCGCCGGGAAACGAACGCCGAACAACTTTCCCGTTATCTTCCGGAAGATGATTTACGCAAGGTGATGAACGCCAACTCGCCGGCGAACCGTATTTTACTGATCATGGGGGAGTGGCTTGCCGTCAGGCGTCGCAATGGCGAGCTCTCAGATATCCTGTTCCACAGTCTCAACAACCGGCTGAACGACATGTCCATCGTCCTGTCGGGTTGCGAGCGTATTTTGACGACACCCGTACCGTTTGCTTACACGCTGATCCTTCATCGTACGGTGTATCTGTTCTGCATCATGCTGCCGTTCGCGCTGGTCGTCGATCTGCACTACATGACGCCTTTTGTGTCGGCGCTGATTTCTTACACCTTTATCTCGCTGGATACGCTGGCGGAAGAGCTGGAAGACCCGTTTGGTACCGAAGATAACGACCTGCCGCTGGACGCCATCTGCAACATGATGGAACGTGACCTGTTGCAGATGAACGATGAAGAAGAGATCCCCGAAAGACTGTTACCGGATAAGTATTATCAACTGACCTGACGGGCATTCCATTCGTCACGGGTGATTTCCCACAGTTCGGAATCCAGCATGCCGCTGACGTACGCTTTCTTTTCTGTCCTGATAAGCCGCATGCCGCTACTGTCTGAAATACGGCGGGAGCGGCTGTTAGCAGCCGCTTTTGGCGCACGCAACACCGGCTTGTTCAGGGTGTTAAACCAATAATCCGTCGCCGCAATACTGGCCTCACGCATGTATCCCTTACCCTGAAACTCCGGCGCCAGCCAGAACCCACGGTTGTTATCTTCGACATCGTACAGGCAGATAATCCCCATCAGCTCATCCGGTGCCTCGCGACGTCGAATACTCCAGAACCAGGCAATGCCTTTTTCCATATCCGGCAATGCAACGTTATTAACATAATACTCCGCGCCGTTATCCGGGTAGGGCCAGGGTACTGAGGAGACCATATAGCGAACGATTTCCCAGCGCGGATAAAGCCGCTGTATCTGGACGGCATCTTCCGCGACCAGGGGAATAAGTAACAGGCGTTCTGTCGTTAGCGTCGGTATTGTCATCCGTGGTTCTCCCTGTTTAAGCGTTATGTTTTTGTTCACCTTCTGGTATTTTCATCTCTATCACATTCTTTTTCGGTGTGCTGGAATTCTTTACTACCAATAACTGCTTTTAAAAGGCTTTCGATTTGTAATATGAGGAATATATGGCTGTTACGGTAAGAGCTTTACGCGCAGAAGATTATTCCCAGTGGCGTCCGCTGTGGGACGGCTACACCCATTTTTATGACTGTGTCCTCGATGAGTCCGTGACCGCCGCGACATGGCAAAGGGCGCTCGACGAGCGATCATCGATGTTTTGCCGGGTTGCGGAAAGCGACGGCAACGTCATCGGCTTCGCCATGTGTATTTTGCACGAAGGAACCTGGTCGACAGCGCCCGTTTGTTATCTGGAAGATCTGTTTGTTGCTGCCAGCCAACGGGGCGCAGGGACCGGAAAAGCGCTCATTGACGCCCTGATGGACGAAGGCAAGCGCGAAGGGTGGTCGAAACTTTACTGGGTCACGCGGCAGAACAACCCGGCACGTAAACTCTACGACCAATATGGCGAAGCCGACGATTACGTTCGTTATCGCGTCTCGCTTTAAGACGCAATGACCTGTGTTTGTATCACATTGTATCAACGCCTCTGATACATACACAGGCTTGCAATAAAGGCCCATTCGCACATATCCGCTATACAAACCGATGTTGTTATATCCCCGTGAATCGTACTCAATCGGAGATAACAACATGTTCAGCAAACTCGCATACTCAACTCTCGCATTAACCGTTTCTCTTGGTACCGTCATGTCCTGTCAGGCCGAAGCAACCGGCACTGATTTCGCGACGGCGTTTGATCATCCTCAGCAGATTAACGCCGGCGACCTTAACGTCGGTTATGTCGACATCGGCCCGAAAAATGGTCAACCGATCATTTTATTACACGGCTGGCCCTACGATATTCATAGTTATGCGCAAGTTGCTCCCGCGCTGGCTGCCAAAGGATATCGGGTGATTGTGCCTTCTCTGCGTGGCTACGGAACTACCCGTTTCCTCTCAGACAAAACGCCGCGTAACGGCCAGCCTTCGGCCATGGCGAAAGACGTTGTGAACCTGATGGATGCCCTGAACATCAAGCAGGCCGTTTTTGCAGGATACGACTGGGGGGCCCGTACGGCGGACATCGTCGCGGCGCTGTGGCCAGAACGCGTTAAATCGCTGGTCTCCGTCAGTGGATACCTGATCAGCAGCCAGCAGATTGGCAAACAACCCTTACCGCCGAAAGCAGAAGTTCAGTGGTGGTATCAGTTCTATTTCGCCACCGAACGTGGTGCTGAAGGCTACGCCAAAAACACCCATGACTTCGCCCGTCTGATCTGGTCACAGGCATCACCTGACTGGAAATTTAGCGATGCAACGTTTAACGCCAGTGCCAAATCCCTTGATAACCCGGACCATGTCGCGGTGACGCTCAGTAACTATCGCTGGCGTTTAGGACTGGAAAAAGGGGAGCGCAAATACGACAGTTATGAGCAAAAACTGGCAACGCTTCCGAATATTACCGTCCCGACGATCACCATCGAAGGCGGAAACAACGGGGCGCCGCATCCTGCACCACAGGCCTACGCCGGGAAATTCACCGGCAAGTATGAACACCGTACCTTTGGCAAAACCGTAGGTCACAACCCACCACAGGAAGATCCACAGGATTTCGTCAACGCAGTTGTGGACGCAGATAAACTCTGAAATGTGCTATTTTCAATACGTTACCCTTCAGCCTGGAGATTTCTGTGGAGCATATTGATCATATCCTTGTCGTCGATGACGACAGGGATATTCGTGAGCTGATTGTCGATTACCTCGTTAAGTCCGGATATCGCGCCTCTGGCGCGGCAAATGGCAAAGAGATGCGAGTTGTGCTTGATAAACAGCATATCGATCTTGTGGTGCTGGATGTCATGATGCCCGGCGATGACGGATTAACGCTGTGCCGTCAGCTCCGAAGCGGTAAACATAAAGACTTGCCCATTCTGATGCTCACGGCGCGTAACGAGGAAACAGACCGGATCCTGGGGCTGGAGATGGGGGCAGACGATTATGTCGTGAAGCCTTTTGTTGCACGCGAGTTACTCGCGCGGATCAAAGCCATTTTACGTCGTTTCCGCACAATGCCCCCCAATTTACAGGTGACGGAAGCCGGACGACTGGTCACGTTCGGAGAATGGCAACTGGACACCGTGGCCCGTCATTTAATCGACAGTGAAGGGATGGTAGTGGCGCTCAGCGGGGCGGAATATCGTCTGCTGCGCGTGTTCCTCGATCACCCTCAGCGTGTCCTGACCCGGGATCAACTGCTAAATCTGACCCAGGGGCGCGATGCCGAGCTTTTTGAACGATCGATTGATCTGCTGGTGAGCCGGGTGCGTCAGCGTCTGAATGAAGACGCCCGCACGCCGGCCTATATCAAGACCGTGCGCAGTGAAGGCTATGTCTTTACAATGCCGGTGACCATAAAAGAGGCCAATGAATGACGCTTTGGCCACGCTCGTTGCTGTCCCGGCTGTTGGTCATCGTGCTGGCTGGACTCTTACTGGCCAATACCCTCAGCCTGACGCTGGTGATGGTTGAACGTATGCACAGCGCCCGCACCGTAATGCTGGGTAATCTGGAAAACGATGTAGCCACTAGCGTGGCCATTCTTGACCGGCTTCCCGCCCAGGAGCGGGCGGCCTGGCTGCCGCGGCTGGAGCGCGGTAACTATCGCTATATTCTCGGGCCTGGAGAACCGGGCGCACCGCCTGAGGATAAGCGTTCACGCGATGCCATTCGAACGCTAAAAGAGACCCTTACGGCTGACTACCCGCTCACGTTTACCGCCGTTCCCGGTCCCATTTCCCATATTCAGGCGCATCTCACCTTACGCGATGGCGCACCGTTGACCATCGATCTGACACCACGCATGCCGCCGGTCGCCAGCTGGTTACCTGTCGTGCTGGTATTGCAGCTGCTGCTGCTTGCGGCCTGTGCCTGGATCGCCGTGCGTCAGGTGATTCGGCCTTTTTCTCAGTTTACCCGTGCGGTTGACGCGCTGGACCCGGCGGCAAACACACCAATGACGGAGAAGGGGCCGGTAGAAGTGCAAAGAGCCGCGCATGCCTTTAACGCGATGCAGGCGCGCATTCAATCCTACCTTCGCGAACGCGCGCAGATCCTGGCATCCATTTCTCACGACCTGCAGACGCCCATCACGCGCATGAAATTGCGCGTCGAGATGGCCAATCAACCCGAGTTACGCGACAAGTTATTGAACGACCTCGATAACATGACCCGTCTGGTGCGGGAGGGGATTGCCTATGCCCGGTCATCAGAATCCCTGGAAGAGACCTCGCTAAAGCTGGAGCTCAATGCCTGGGTAAACAGCATTGCCTGTGATTATCAGGACATTGGTAAAAACGTGCAGTTTCAGGCAAACGACGCCCGCCTGCCGATAGTGACTCGGCCGCAGGCGCTTCGCCGGGTGATGACCAACCTCCTGGATAACGCGCTTAAGTTTGGTGGCTATGCCGTTATTGAGATTGATGATTCTTCTGCCGGACACATTGCTATCCATATTCTGGACGGCGGGCCGGGGATACCCGAGGCTGAACTCGACGCGGTATTACAGCCTTTTTATCGGGTAGAAACATCGCGTAACCGTGATACCGGCGGAACCGGCCTGGGGCTGGCGATTGCCGCGCAGCTGACCGCGCAGCTTGACGGGAAACTGCGGCTGGCAAACCTTCCTGAAGGCGGGCTGAAGGTCACGGTAACGCTGCCGCGTCGCTGATTGTACGGTTTTGTATCCGGTTGCGTGACCGATACGAGAGCAGACAAATCGTCCCTTTTTGCACACATCCCAAACACATCCGTACGATGAAATACCCTCACTGCAGCGTCGCAGGCCATCTGTAATGTGAGGTTTTTATGTTTTTGATAATCGCGTTTTTGGGCGGGATGATAAGCCTGCTCAGTCCATGTACGCTCCCGGTGATACCTCTTCTGTTTGCCGGTTTTCAGGGGCAGCGAAGACATATCCTGGCTCTGCTGGCAGGGATGATCGTGATGTTTACCGTGGTGGCGATGGTTGTTACGGTTGCCAGTGAATGGATCACGGATGCCACGATAATAGGGCGCTGGCTGGCACTCATTATTCTGGCTACGGCCGCGCTGGCCTTAATTTTCCCGTCCTTCGCCCAGCGCATAGCCGGGCCTGCGGTCAGCGCGGGCAATATCCTCAACACCCGCAGCGGACAAACGCGCGGAATGTTTTCCGCTTTCCTGGCCGGACTGGCCGTCGGTCTGCTCTGGTCTCCCTGTGCCGGACCGATCCTCGGGGCTATTTTCAGTATCAATATTGCGGGTCATTCGGCCATCACCACCGGCGCGCTGTTGGCGGCGTATGGCAGCGGATGTGCGCTTATGCTGGGCCTGCTTATGGCCGGCGGTCGGAAACTGATGGCACCGCTGCGAGCCAAATCAGCGCTGATGGAAAGGATGCGCAAGGGGGCGGGCGTGGTGATGTTAGCGGCTGTGGCGTTCAACGCCACGGGGATGAACTCGGTACTGAAAGGTGCAAATGGGGTGGCAGACCGTCTTGAAACGACGCTGTTGACCCTGGCGAAGCCCGCCACTGCGCCAATAAAACTGCAGCCGGTCGTAATGACCGAACCCAGCAGTCAGTTGCCTTCGTTAAGTGGAGGTACCGGGTGGATTAATGGTGACCCTGTCACGTCTGAATCATTGCGGGGTAAAGTCGTTCTGATTGATTTCTGGACCTGGGACTGCATCAACTGCCAGCATACGCTCCCGCATGTCCGCGACTGGGCCACGCGATATCAGTCCCAGGGTCTGGTGGTCATCGGCGTGCATACGCCTGAATATCCGTGGGAAAAACCGCTCTCGTCGGTGAAAAACGCGGTGAACAAATGGCAACTGCCGTATCGGATCGTGACGGATAATAACTACCAAATCTGGAACGCCTTCGGTAACCAGTACTGGCCGGCACATTACTATTTCGATGCCAAAGGGCAGTTACGTTATACCTCTTTTGGTGAAGGTAACTATGAAGAACAGGAAAAAGTTATCCAGCAGCTGCTTAAAGAGGCCCGCTCATAACGTTGCTCAGGGCTGACGTTGAGCAATGATAAACAACCGTGGAAAAGCCAGCAGTATCTGCCCGTTTTCCTGGAGCGGATACTGCTCTTCCAGCATTTCATGGTAGCGCTTGAGAAAACGTTTCTGCTCGCTCTCATTAAGCTCCTGCAGCCACGGACGTAAACCGGTCGCGCTTACCCAGTCAATGATGGCCTGGTGTGAGCTCATTTTATGGAAATAGGTTGTCCGCCAGATATCCACATCACAACCGGCGTCTGTCAGAATGTCGTAATAGGCATGCACGCCGGGCAAGGCTTCACGACCCCGATCGGGATAGCCTTGTTCCCAGGCAACTTCACGCATCGCCACATGAGTGGGCTCAAGCCAGTTGTCAGGCATCTGAATGGCCAGTACGCCATTTAACGTGAGCAGAGAGACCAGGTGCGGCAGGAGATCGTAGTGGTCGGGCACCCACTGCAATGAGGCATTGGCGTAAATCAGGCTCAGCGGCTGGCCGGGCTTAAACTGGCGGATATCGGCCTCAACAAAGTGGCAATCCGGTAAGGCGCTGCGGGCTTCGTCCAGCATCGCAGGTGAGTTATCGACCCCTGTGACGTGCGCTGAAGGCCAGCGATGTTTTAACAGCGCCGTACTGTTTCCAGGCCCGCAGCCCAGATCGACGATGGATGACACGTCATCCAGGGGAATTCGGGCGAGCAATTCAGCGGCGGGGCGCGTACGTTCGGCTCCGTATCGCAGGTACAGGGAAGGGTTCCTGTCAGCCATCTTTGCATCTCCGTTGTGCATGCTTCAGCAAGAATAGCACACGCAGACACCTGCACTGCGGCAGGTGTCTGTCCTGCGGCAATTACAGAATGCCTTTCAGGGCAACATGATAAAGCAGCATGATGGTTTTCCCGTCGACAATCCTGCCCGTTTCAATGCCGCGCAGTGCCTCTTCCAGCGTCATTTCCAGTACGTCGATATCCTCACCCTCCGCTTTGAGTCCACCGCCTTCACTGGATCTATCTTTCGGTTGGTATTCGGCGAGATAAAAATAGAGTTTTTCAGTGACGGAGCCCGGGCTCATGTAAGCTTCAAAAATTTTCTGAACGCGGGAAACGCTATAGCCGGTCTCTTCTTCCGCTTCTGCTTTAATCCGGCTTTCCGGATCCATGTTATCGAGCAAGCCCGCAGCAGCTTCAATAAGGTCATCTTCGTGCCCGTTAATAAAGACAGGGAAGCGGAACTGGCGGGTCAGGATCACCGTCTTTTTATCCCGGTTATAAAGCAGGATGGTGGCTCCGTTTCCCCGGTCGTAAACTTCGCGATTTTGCCGCTGCCATTCGCCATCGCGTCGCTGCAGATCAAAGGTATATTTTTTCAGGATGTACCAGTTATCAGACAGTGTTTCACTTTCTATGATGCGTACATCTGCACGTTTTGATTGCACGTTTGTTCCTCCTTACGTAGAGTAATTATCATAAACAGCATTGTCGTGCAGTTTCAAGATTAAACGTGCAATATCAGGAATTCCTTATGCTCACAACGCAGCGAAAACAATTGATCCTTGAAAAGCTCGAGGCTGAAGGTCAGGTCCAGTCGAAAGCGCTCAGCACGCTTTTCGCGGTGTCTGAAGATACCATTCGGCGCGATTTACGCGAGCTTGCGGCAGAAGGGCGTTTACAGCGTGTTCACGGCGGGGCGCTGCCGTCATCCTCGGCCATTGCCCCGTTTGCTGAGCGTAAATCGGTAAAGATGGATGCCAAGAAAAATGTCGCCCGTAAAGGTGCGCAGCTGATTTCTGACGGCCAGGTGGTGATCATTGACGGCGGCACGACCACGTCAGAGCTGATTACGTTTTTACCTCCTGATTTGAAGATAACCGTGGTCACGCACAGCCCAGGCATTGCGCTGGGACTTGTCGAACATCCCTCCATTGAGGTTATCCTGATCGGTGGCCGTCTGTATAAACACTCTATTGTCGCGGTCGGCGCGGCTGCTATCGAAGGCATCGAAAAAATCCATGCGGACCTGTTCTTTATGGGAGTAACTGGCATCCATCCTGATGCGGGCCTGACGACCGGTGATTTTGAAGAGGCGAGTATCAAACGTGCATTTTCCGGCAGAGCCGCCGAAACGGTTGTGCTGGCTTCCCCCGAAAAAATCAATACCGCGTCATCTTTTGTGATTGGCGATCTGTCGCTGGTGAACACGATTGTCGTTGAAGACGATACCGATAGCGCCTGGATTAACGCGGTAAAAGAAAAGGGGGTTTCCGTGGTGATGACCTCTGAACCGGAAAAGGCATAACCCACGCGAAAAGCCTTTATGATCCGGCCTGTCGGTAAGCCGACAGGCTGGCAGGCAACATCAAACCTGAGGGATATCCTCAAGCGTAGTGTAAATCTTAAGCCCCAGCGTTTGCGCCACCTCAATGTCCATATCGGCCCCTTTGGACGCGCCGGCAATCCGGTAGAGAGCATCACATTTCGCAATGAGTCGGTGCGCGACGGGATACAGCATTGCTTCACTGATTTCATCACCCATCGATTTCGAGCCAGCCGCTTTTGCCAACGGTAAGGCCAGCCATTCGCCAATAACCGGAACGTGGCCACGTTGATAGACGGCTAACGCCGCATTTTCAAGACGAGCAAGGTTTTCATCAATGCGCGCCTGTACGCCATCGGTGCCGCTACGATAGGGGCCGGCGATTAAAATCAACTGTTGTGTCATATCAACCTCAGTAAGTAAAAATGCATGAGTTTGCACGCTTGTGCGTCTTTTGTTTCTGCCCTCATATTAATCGGCAATTTCGTGCAATTTCAAGTAATATTGTGCATTGTGAGTTTTTTAAGACAGTTGCAGAAGAGTAGAGCTGGTCTATGCTCAAAAAGCAGAGATCAACCATTCTCTGGGCGTATTGAAAAATAAGAATAATCTTGCGTTTCAGGGGGGGGAAATGAAGAGGATCCTGCTCGTTACATTGTCATGCTTGCTCTCGGTAATCTCCTTTCTCAGCATAGCCGCAGAGCCGCGCCAGGAGCCGACAGATCGGGAGCGCGCCAGAACGGTTTATATTTTCCATCAGCCGATTGTTATGCTGCAGGCAAAATTCGGTCTGACCACGCCTGAAGAGCGAGTTTTGCGCATTCGTAATACGCTGCGCAATTTCTCTCAACAGGATGTTCGGGAGCCCCTGAAAATTATTCCGGTTACCCGTTACAACCAACCGGGAAGACTGATTGTGATGAACGGCAAGCCGGTGATGTTACTGGCACAAGCCGATCTCGATGAGGGTGACGACCTGACGCTTGATGAGGCAGCTCAACGTGTGCTGACCCGAATGGAGGCACAACGTACGGCGCTTCGCGATCAATATGACGCCGGGTGGCTGGCATTATCGGCAGGCAAAACGGCCGCAGGGCTGCTGGCACTGTTTGTTTTCTGGTACGGTGCCTGGCGGTCATGGCGTGGAGTAAGGCGTTTTTACCGAGGCCGCATTCTTGAGAACCGCAGTATCATTCCACAACGCTGGCGCAGGTTTGTCGGCGCGATTGAGACTCGTGTGTATGCTTTGCTGATGATTATTTTGGGTATTCTCGGGCTTTATATCTGGCTAAGTTGGGCATTCAGTCTGTTTCCCTGGACGCGCGTTTGGGGGGCATCGCTGGGTGACTGGACCATGCGTGTTCTGCGGGATATTGCACTGTCGATTGTCTCGGCTATGCCGGGCATTTTAATCGTCCTGATTATTTTTCTTATCACAGCCTTCATTCTAAAACTCCTTAAAGTCTTGTTAAATCAGGTAGAAGCAGGGCGTTTACACCTTCCCGGGATCCATCCTGAAACCGTCGGCGCGACGAGGAAGTTAATTTCTGTGGTGGTATGGTTATTTGCTCTGTCTGCAGCATACCCGTTTTTACCGGGGGCCAATTCACTGGCCTTTAAAGGTATCAGTGTATTCTTTGGGCTGATGTTGACTCTGGGATCTGCCGGGGTGATGAATCATGCCATGAGTGGCCTGGTACTGATTTACTCGCGAGCCTTGAGAAAAGGCGACATCATTCGGGTCGCGGATAACGAAGGGTTGGTCACAGAGATAGGTATGCTCGCGACGAAAATCATTACGCGGGAGAATTATGTTGTAACCGTACCGAATGCTGTCGTAGTTAGCGGCAAAATCACTAATCTCAGCGCGCAAAATCCAGATGGTGGCGTGAACCTGACGACAGGTGTCACTATCGGATACGACACGCCATGGCGGCAAGTTCATGCCATGCTGGAGATAGCCGCCAGACGGGCGAAATGTATCGATCAGTCACAACAGCCGCTGGTAAGACAATTGAGTTTGATGGACTGGTATATTGCTTATGAACTTCAGGTGAAGCTGCGTGCCGGGCAATCACTGGCGGAGGCCCGCAATGAACTGCACAGCAATATTCAGGATGTCTTTAACGAGTTTAATGTACAAATCATGTCGCCAAACTTTGTGATGCAACCAGAAGGCGCGGTCGTCGTGACGGAAGATAACTGGTATGCAGCGCCGGCAGAGAAGCCAGAGAATAAACAGCGTGAGTGAAGATGGCTATGCAGGTTTAGAGGATTCGGAGCAGATAAGGTGCATTTGAGGCTGTCAAACACCAGACAAGGATGACCACAAAAAGCCAGATTCTGCCTTAATCCATGCAAGTGCGCATAATGTATATTATGTTAAATAGATTATTATGATCCATTCCTGAGCAATGCTAATTACGCAATCCTACCCTTTTCTAATTCCTACCTATTCTGGCTGGCCCCCAGATATTGGATCAAAGTTTTAACACTGCTATCATCGAAATCATAAAATTACTCTGCTTGCCGTTTGAATATTCAGGCAGTCCACAAAAGCGTCATTTGCCCTCATGGAACGAAGGAGTTCTCTGATGAACCTCCCTGGTCAACCTTCACCTGACAACACTTTACCTGGTTACGACCTTTCTCGCAGTCTCGGTAATCAGACAGGTGCAGATATCGATTTTAAAAAACTGGCTGAACAGCTGGACTGCATGCGAAATTTTTACAACGTCGGTATTATTTTTGACGATGGTAGACAACGCTGGCTTGTACGCCCTTCCCGCCGTATCGCGGATGCTAATCAGAGCACCGTGAGCCATGTGGTGATAAGTAAAGTGCCGGATATCAAGCAACACAGTGCTGAAAAAGCCGTTGTTGCTGCTCTCACAGCGCCGTCACTGGCCACTGAAATTACCTCAACTGGTTTTGCCTGTGGTGCGATGATCGTAACGTTGGTCATGGCGTTTGGTGCCGGTGCGGCAGTACCAATGACTGCGGGAGGATCCGGGGTAATAGCTGCAATTAGTCTATCAGGTGCACTCGCGACCGGTGCGCAGTGCATGATTGGAGCTGGCAGACTGCTGGCTATTAATAACGATCACGGATCCGATGTTGCCTGGCTGGACAGCCAGGACTGGTATATTGCCACTTCTACAGTCTTGGATGTTATTTCGCTGGCTGCTGCTGGAACGGCACTGAAAGGTACATTAGAAACTTACAAGCTGATGAAAGCGGCTTCCTCAAGTAAAGTTATAACTTGGTTCCAGAGCCTTAGTCGTGCTGAGAGAAAACGAATTACAGAAGAAATCATCAAAGCTCAGAATCCTGGCATCTCCAGTTCCGGAGTTAAGGCTGCAATTCGTGCAGGTGTTTATCCGAAACGATTCCCCAGCGAATCATTGCAAAAATCACTGCAGCGTGAGTTGGTTAATGCGGTAACCAATGCCTCGGCATTTGTTGGTAGTTCACTTACGGGCACCATTCGAAATCCACAGAACACAGTCAAGTCTGGGCGCTATGTGGTAGGACTATTACAGTCATTTTCCCCAAATTAAGCGTAGAGTATTCAAATGCTTAAAGAGCTATCCCGTCGTCTACAACACTGTAACGACATAGCGGTACGTATAAACAATGCCAACGCTTCACAGTTGCAAGAACTGAAAACGCAGTTGGTCCAGCAGATGGGTAAGCCCGTGGGGCTACATACTATGGGTATCCCTGCGGCAATCAGCACCCTCGGGGTGATTGTCAGTTTTGCTATTCCGCAGCTATGGTTGGGCTACGGCGTATTCGCCGCACTCAATCAGCCGGCAGAAAAGGTATTTGCGTGGGTAGTGCTGATTGCCCTTCTGTTCGCCGGCATCAACGGTCTGACGATGTTTATGATGGGTAAAGGCAGTATTCGCGCCGTGCGGGTACATCTTTCTCTGGCATTCATAAGCCTTCTGCTGACGGTCGTTTATCTGATTGCGGCTCTGAGCGGCACCATCTGGCCAGGCGTCAATTTAACAGCCGCACTGGTGAGTGTTGTCATGTTGCTGCTCAGCGGTTTCTGTATACGATCTCCTTCCTTCTATAAGATGCTGCTATTTACACTTCATAACCGCGCCTGGCGCCAGCAAATCCGCCAGACACGCTATAACATGCAGCGTTAAACACATTCCCGCCACTACTGGCGGGACTTCGCCCTGTGCCTGCGCAACCTTATCGCTCGGTCGCGGAGATCAGAAAATCAATCAGGGCTTTCACCCTTTTCGTTTTCCCCGCGTTTTTCGGGTAATAGAGATACACTGGCGGCTACGCCTGGCAGCTGGCTAAGGCGAACGCGCTTGCAGAACGCGAAGGACTGACGCCCTTTGTTTCCATGCAGAGTCATTACAACCTGATTATGCGTGAAGATGAACGTGAACTCTTCGGTTTATGCGCTGAGGATGGGATTGCGTTGACGCCCTATAGCGCGCTGGCAAGCGGCCGCCTCTCCCGTAAAGATGGCCACACGCGGCGAGCCGTCGAGGATGACTACGCCCGCGAGAAGTATGACCGTACGGCAGAACAAGATCGGATCATTATCGAACGCGTTGCCGAGCTTGCCGAACAGTATCAGGTATCCATGACGGAAATATCACTCGCCTGGCTACTGACCAGGGTCACCTCACCCATTGTTGGTGCCACGCAAAAACGTCATGTCGAAGGTGCGGTAAACGCCGTGAGTCTGCAGCTGAGCCCGGAGGCGATCCGCTATCTGGAAGAATGCTATCAGCCCCACCTTCTGACGGGGGTTATGGCGCAAAATACGCCGCATACCAAAGACGTTAAGCAGGTCTGGACGCGGTAGCCTGTTTCTGGTTTAGAAAAAGGATCATCATGAAAAAGAGTCTCATGTTTTTAGCTTACCTGCTAATAAGCAGCCCTGCCTTTACAAAAAGTCAGGGCATACAGGGTACGCCCGTGATGAATATCGTTGAGATAAGCATCACGCCCGATCGGGACAGGCATTTTGATGAGGTTGCCAGGCAAACAATCACCGCTTCGGTTGATCATGAGGCGGGCACGCTGGCGATGTACGCGCTGAAACGCAGTGACAATGCGCGTCAGGCATATATGGTTGAGCTTTATGCAAGCGAGTTGGCCTACCGCAAACATCTGGATGCCGCTCCATACAAAGCGTTTGATGCTCAAGCTCCTGATATGATTGATCGGAAGCTGAAAATCACACTGGTGCCGCAATTTACAGGGGACAAACACATTATACCCGATGAGCGGACCATCAATAATCTGGTGGTAGTCGAGGTGAAGCCGGAATATCAGACCGAATTCAAAAACATTGTCCTTCCTGAAATGGCTCAGTCGCTCAACATAGAAAAAGGCGTGCTTGCCATGTATGCCGCGACAGACGTAGATGATCCCCACCGCTGGTATTTCTATGAGATTTACGCCAGTGAGGAAGATTATCAACTCCACAGACAGACGCTGCACTTTAGGGATTATCTAAAGCAAACGGCGCACATGAGTACCCGTAAAACGTCTATTCCTGTCAAACCACTATTTCTGCGTAATAAAGGCGGGATAACCGCAGAAATCGCCCCTGGCGGCTAAAGCGTAGAAAAATGGCGTTTACGCAGGCCAGGTGTGATACATTCCGGGCGCTCTAATGACCACCACACATGACAGGTATGCAGAACATAACTCAACATTTTCGCTGGCTTCTGCTTGTTATCCCGTCACTGAGCGGTTGTGGCACCCTCTCGCAAATGTCCTCCCCGGCAGGAACACAGGAACTCCTCACCCATAAATCGCTGGACGGCGACGTTGATAGCGTGGTCCGTCACTATATGGCGCAAAAATCCGTTCCCGGGATGACGGTTGCGGTGATCCATAATTACGGTTCTCCGCAGTTTTACAGTTGGGGCGTAACCGATGTGGCCAATCGCTACCCGATCGGGTCCAATACCTTGTTTGCCCTCGGTTCGCTCAGCAAAGGGATTACGGCGGAAGTGGTGGCTTGTCTGGTGAACGAAGGAAGGCTGAGTTGGGACGATAACCTGGCGACATTGCTGCCACCGGGTACGCCCTTAAGCGCAGATGCACAAAAAATTACTCTACTGGAACTGGTGACCCACACCTCTGGCCTGCCCCGTCAGAATATGGATGTTCCGATGCTGGGAAAATTCATCAGCTATTTAAGCAGTGGTGATAACTTTTATGGCGAACTGGATAGCGATAACGTATTGCGCTATTTAGCCAACTGGCATGCACCGCAGCATAAAATGCCGCAATACTCTAATACCGGCTATGCCCTGATTGGCTATATCCTGAAACACAAAACCGGCGAAGATATTCAGAGTTTAGCCTCGCGCTATATTTTTCAACCGCTGCAAATGGCTAACAGTAGTTTTACTCCCCAGACGTTAAAGGGATACCCGCAGCGTGCGCTTGGCCACGCTGGCGATCAGCCCAAATTCATCCCGCGCGGTCAGCTGACGCCCGACTGGCATTTTTCCAACAACATGGTAGCGGCAGCGAGTTTATACAGTAACGCCGAAGATCTGGCCGCGTATGCTCGCTATCACGTGGCGACAACCGACAATCGCTTATTGGATAGCGTCTTTGCTGAAGTCAGTAATACCGATATTCAACGCCCCGACGGTGTACAGGGTATTGCCTGGACCACCGATTTTATCGGTCTGGAAAAAATTACTTATCAGGTAGGCTATATTGGCGGCTACTCAAGCTTTATCGGTTTCGATAAACAAAAAGGCAATGCGGTAGTCGTGCTTCAAAATGCATTTAACTGGAGTAACTATATTGGTATCGCACTATTAATGGATATGGCGAAAAACGATAGCCAGAGAGAAGAACATTCTCGCGCGCTGTAACCTCGCCTGGTCATGTCTGCAAACCAACTGCAGCGCTTCTCCGTATCGGCATGATACTGCTCAGCGGTGGCTGCATTCTTACTGCGACCTTCTAAAAGATGCTGAAAACGCCCCTCACTCGAGGGGCGTATACCCGTGACATCCACCACGCGCCAGTTAATTCGCCTGATTCATACGGCGATGTTTCTCTGCCTGTTGCTGGTGAATAACAGAAGACGGCCCATTGTTCGCCGTTTCATGCACAATGGCGGCCTTCTCATGCTCATTCATCGCAGAGAAAGACTTTGCCGATTCGGGAGTAGTATTACAGGGGCCAGCTTTGAGCATTTTCTTGTGCATCTCAGCCATGGTTTGATGCGCAGTTGCCTGAGCGTTATTAACCTGGTCGTGCATGTTGATCGTTTCTGCTGCCCAGCCAGATGAGGTGACAGCCATAATGGTGACAATGGATAACAGGATCTTTTTCATGGTCGAATCTCCTAAGTTTACATGCTCTGCAATATCGTTGAATGAAAAGTCAGAGATAAATGCATCGGCGTCTGAATTATCATTGATTATAAAAACCGACCTCTGTTTATCCCGTGACGGGCTGATGACATTTCTGTCACTGGGCCATACGGGGAATAACCCCCTGCCCCATACGCATAAAAAAGGACACTCCAGCGTGTCCTTTTAATATCGTCGCGCATTTATTTATGTCTTCGCAGCCAGATTAATTTGTAGGCGGCCGGAATAATGAACAGGGATAACAGCGGAGCCGTAATCATTCCTCCAATCATCGGCGCGGCTATCCGGCTCATGACTTCTGAGCCCGCACCGGTTCCCCAGAGGATGGGCAACAGACCGGCAATGATAACCGCTACGGTCATCGCTTTCGGTCTCACGCGGAGTACCGCCCCCTGATAAAGGGCTTCATCGAGACCTTCCGCGGTAAAGGTTTCCCGCTGGGCAAGCGCCGGATGGGCTTCAATGGCATGACGCAAGTACATCAGCATCACCACGCCAAACTCTGCTGCCACCCCGGCCAGGGCAATAAAGCCGGTTCCGGTCGCCACGGACATATGGAAGCCCTGCCAGTACAGGAACCAAATTCCGCCGACCAGGGCGAATGGCAGACTCATCAGAATAAGCAGTGCCTCATCAACACGACGTAATGCCAGATATAACAAAATGAATATGATCATTACCGTCATCGGCACCATCAGTTTCAGTTTTTTATTGGCGTGCTCCAGCAATTCAAACTGTCCGGAGAAAGAGACACTGGTGCCCGGTCTTAATTTTACGTGCTGGCTGATAGCGGTTTTAATGTCGTTTACAACCGACACCATATCCCTGCCACGGGCATCAATATAAATCCAGCTGGCAGGACGGGCATTTTCCGTTTTCAGCATGGTAGGTCCGGAAACGACACGAATATCAGCGACATCGCCCAGGGTAATTTGCTGTTTCATGGGCGTCAGAATGGGCATCTGTTTCAGTGCCTGTGGGCTGTTTCGGTAATCCTGAGGGTAGCGGATATTGATCGGGTAACGGGCTACGCCCTCAACCGTCTCGCCGGTTGTTGCGCCACCGATTGCTGATGAGACAAACAGCTGCACATCACCCACCGTCATTCCGTATCGGGATGCTTTCTCCCGGTTGATATCCACGTCGATGTAGCGTCCGCCTTCCAGACGTTCTGCCAGTGCTGAAACCACGCCCGGCACGGTTTTGGCCACCGCTTCGATACGTTGTGCCGTGACATCAATATCAGACAAAACGGTGCCAGACACCTTGATACCGATTGGGCTTTTAATGCCGGTGGAGAGCATATCTATACGGTTACGGATCGGCGGTACCCAGAGGTTAGCCAGTCCGGGCAAACGCACGGTCTTATCCAGCTCATCAACGATCTTGTCAATCGTCATTCCTGGTCGCCACTGATCTTCAGGTTTGAGCTGAAGGGTGGTTTCGACCATTTCCAGTGGCGCGGAGTCGGTCGCCGTTTCGGCCTTACCGGTCTTACCAAATACGGACGCCACTTCAGGGACGGTTTTGATTAATTTGTCTGTCGTCTGCAAGAGCGCGGCAGCCTCTGCCGGCGATACGCCAGGTAACGTTGAAGGCATGTACAGCAGATCGCCCTCATTGATCTTTGGCAGAAATTCCCCCCCGACCTGACTCAGCGGCCATATGACCGTAAAAATAGTTAACGCCGCAATCAGCAAGGTCGTTTTCGGCCAGTGGAGCACGCGAAGCAATAACGGATGATAGGCATTAATCAGCAGTCGGTTCAGCGGGTTGCTGGTCTCCGCGGGGATTTTCCCTCTGATCCAGAACCCCATCAGTATAGGAATGACGATGATTGCCAGCGCGGCCGCGCCCGCCATGGCATACGTCTTCGTGAAGGCCAGCGGCCCAAACAGGCGCCCTTCCTGTCCCTCAAGCGTGAAAATGGGGATGAACGACAAGGTGATGATCAGCAGGCTGATAAAGAGCGCCGGGCCCACTTCAACGGACGCATCGGTAATGACCTTCCAGCGGGTTGCGTTGTCTATCTGCTCCCCTGGGTGTTGATGATCCCACTCTTCCAGCCGTTTATGCGCATTTTCAATCATCACAATGGCGGCATCCACCATCGCCCCCACGGCAATGGCAATCCCGCCCAGAGACATAATATTGGCGTTTAGCCCCTGGAAATGCATGACGATAAAGGCAATGCACAGGCCAAGCGGCAGAGAAACGATCGCCACCAGCGCAGAGCGGATATGCCAGAGGAACAGCGCACAGACGATGGCTACCACGATAAACTCTTCAAGGAGTTTATTACTCAGGTTATCAATGGCGCGGTCAATTAACTGGCTGCGATCGTAGGTGGTCACCACCTCGACACCCTCTGGCAGGCTGGCTTTCAGCGTCTCCAGCTTGTCTTTCACTGCGGTAATGACTTCCCGTGCGTTTTTCCCCGAGCGCAGGATCACGACGCCACCAGCAACTTCGCCCTGGCCGTTAAGCTCTGCAATGCCGCGCCGCATTTCCGGGCCCGTTTGCACGCGTGCCACATCGCGCAGATAAACCGGCACGCCGTTCTCGCCCGTTTTCAGGACGATATTATTGAAATCATCAATGGACTGAAGGTAACCGCTGGCGCGGACCATGTACTCCGCTTCCGCCATTTCAATGGATGATCCCCCTGCTTCCTGGTTAGATGATTCGAGAGCTTGTTTAACGTTGGGCAGCGTGACACCGTACTGCGCCAGTTTCAACGGGTTAACCTGAATCTGATACTGCTTAACCACGCCGCCTACTGACGCAACCTCCGCGACGTTAGGGATGGTTTTCAGTTCGAATTTCAGGAACCAGTCCTGAAGGGAACGCAGTTCTGCAAGATCGTGTTTTCCGCTGTGATCCACCAGAGCATATTCAAATATCCAGCCGACACCGGTGGCATCTGGTCCTATTTCTGAGCTTACTCCGGCAGGCAATTTGCCCTGAACCTGGTTCAGGTATTCCAGAACGCGCGAGCGGGCCCAGTACAGGTCGGTACCGTCTTCAAAAATGACGTACACATAGGAGTCACCAAACTGGGAAAAACCACGCACGGTCTTTGCGCCGGGTACCGACAGCATGGTTGTCGTGAGCGGATACGTGACCTGATTTTCAACAATCTGCGGGGCCTGACCGGGATAGCTGGTTTTTATGATCACCTGTACATCAGAGAGATCGGGCAATGCATCCACAGGGGTATTGATGATAGTCCATGTTCCCCAGACGCTGAGAAACAAAGCGCCCATCATCACCAGGAAACGGTTGGCGACGGAGCGCCGGATAATCCATTCAATCATCATCGTCTCCTTAATGGCCCGAATGCGCGTCGTCAGTTTTTTCAGGATGACGCATGCGCTCCAGCGCACCGCTAATATTGGCTTCGGAGTCAATCAGGAACAGACCGCTGACCACGACAGAATCGCCTTCGCTCAGTCCGCTGCCAATCGCGGACTGCTGCTGAGATTCATGCAGAACATGAATGCTTTTCGGCACAAAACGCCCTTCCGCATCGACCACAATCACCCGCTGTTCTTTGCCCGTATCAATCACGGCCTGGGATGGGATCAGCAGCATCTCCTGGCTCCTGGCGTTCAGTTTCAGGTAGGCGTTCATGCCGGGTTTCAGGCTTTCGTCTTGGTTGGAGACCTGCAAACGGACCTGCAGCGTGCGGGTAGTTTGATCCACGCTGGGGAGAATGTTCCATTTTTCAACGGCAAACGATTTATCCGGATACGCGGGCACTGAAATTTCAAACTGCGAGCTGTCTTTGAGAAGATACGCAATGGATTCCGGCACGGCCGCACTGATCCAGACCGGATCCATCCCCTGAATCTGTGCCACCACGTTATCTTTGGTAATGTTCATGCCCGTGCGCAGGTTAAACGCCGTAATCACGCCATCTATGGGGGCCTTGATAGTAAAACGGGTCTGGATACTCCGGGTCGCACGCAGTCGTTGAACATCCTCTTCCGGCATGCCGGCAAGACGTAGTCGCTCCAGAACACCTTTTATCTGGGTAGGGCTTCCGCCGGTACCCGATAACAACAGGAACTCGCTTTGCGCTTCCACCCATTCCGGAATGGTGATATCGATAAGCGGCGTCCCTTTTTTGACATGATCGCCCACGGTCAGTGGGTACACTCTCTCGACGAAACCCTCAGAACGCGCCTGCACAATGACAAACTGATATTCGTTATAACTGACGTTGGCCGGTATGGTCTGGGCGTAATTCAGCGCTCCCCGCGTCACTTTCTGCGTTTTGAGTCCCAGGTTCTGAACCTGCGTCGGGTCAATACGAATACCCTCACTGCTTTTTTCGTCATTTTCATCGGCATATTTCGGCACCAGATCCATATCCATAAACGGAGATTTGCCGGGTTTATCAAACCGGGTATCCGGCTTCATCGGGTCATACCAGAAAAGAACTTTTCTCTCAGTCGTGGTCTGTTCTGTTTTTTCTGCGGGATACACCGACTGCCAGGCGATAACTGAAATCAGCCCTCCTGCAATAAGGCTGCCGATGATGACGGCAGCAAACTTTATTCTTAAAGAGGCCATGCTTTTTCTCGCTATTTAATGCTCTTGAGTAAAGAGATATTGCCCTGCTGAACAAACGTAAAATTAACGTGGCTGCCGGCTTTTAAGGCGAGAATAGTTTCGTCTGCCTGGACAAAGGTAAAACGCATGGTCATGGCGGGCCAGCTAATCGCTGGAATAGCATCGTGCGCGATAGTGATTTTTTTAGTGCTCAGATCAACCGCTTTCACCACGCCGGTTCCCGCGATAACCTGCTCTGGCGTGGCTTGTGCTGCTGTGCTCATCTCCCCGTGCTGATGTGTTTCAGCATGCAGGCCTGCAGAAAATATAACGGAGAGTGCACCCAGTACGACCGCGTTAAATAAACTGTTCATTTTTGATTTCCTGATGGAGTAATTAAAAGGAATTACTCAACCCAACCGCCACCCAGCGCGGTGAATAAGTTAATTTCATTCACCTGTCGGGAATAGATAAGGTCGAGAATGGTTTGTTGTGTTGCAAAAAGAGAACGTTCAGCATCGAGCACTTCAATGTAACTGACCGCGCCACTGGAATATAAACCTCTGGCTCGCTGCAGGGTGATATGTAGCGAATCAAGATAACGCTGCTGGGCGTCAAGTTGCTGACTGATGCTGTCCCGCAATGCGAGCGCGTCGGCGACCTGTTTAAAAGCCGCCTGAATTTTTTGTTCGTAATTGACGATTGACTGCTGCTGGCGAATTTCAGCCAGTTTGAGGTTGGCTTTATTCCTTCCGGCATTAAAAACAGGAATGTCAATTTTCGGAATAAAATTCCACATCCCGCTTCCTGCGGTGAAGAGGCTGGATAATTCCGTACTGCTTGCTGAAAGCCCGCTGGTTAGCGTAATAGACGGGAAAAAAGCGGCGCGCGCCGCGCCAATATTGGCATCAGCCGCTTTCAGTTGATACTCCGCTTCCATAATGTCCGGGCGCTGAAGCAATATTTCTGACGGCAGACGAGGCGGCAGTTTGACGGGGGTAATCTCATCGACGCTGCCTCCTTTCTCTGCCGGCAGCGCGCGATAGGTTCCCAGAACCTGCTGCAGGGCATTATTGGCCTGAGCCAGCTCGCCTTCTCTTTTCGCTATTTCTGCACGGGTACTTTCAATCTGCCCCCGGGCCTGTTCAAGTGCCAGAACGTTGGTGCTGCCCGTTACCAGCTGTTGTTCAACAAAAGCCCAGGATTGTTGATAGTTTTTTAGCGTATCGCGGGCAATACGACGTTGTTTGTAGGCCAGCTGCTGGCTGAAATAGCTCTGCGACACGCTGGAGACGAGCAGGATATGCACGGCACGGCGGGCCTCCTCGCTGGCAAAATAGTTCTGTCTGTCAGCATCACTCATATTCCTGAGCTTGCCGAAGAAATCGAGTTCGTAACTGAGGTTCAACCCTGCGTCGTACTGCTGTGTGGTCGGCTTGTCCGTTTTCAGCCCACCGCTGTAGGTCACACCTGACGAGGCATTCAGCTGCGGATACCGGTCGGCATCCGTCACGTTGAACTGCGCGCGCGCTTCTTCAACCTTGAGGGCGGCCATTTTTAAATCACGGTTGTTATTCAGGGCTTCGGCGATCAGTGCTGCGACCTGAGGATCGGTAAAAAAGCTACGCCATCCGCTGTCGTGATACCCCGCCACCACCGGCGTGAGGCTATTTCGGGATAACGAGAACTGCTGCGGAACCGGTGCTGGCGGACGCGCATATTCTGGTGCCAGCGAGACGCAGCCTGCCAGGAAAAATATTGTGCTAATGCTAAGTCGTTTTAATGTGCACATCACGCTTCTCGTCCAGGCAGACCTGGTAAATGTTTCAAATGAAGTCCAGAGTATTACCAGGGTTACTCTACAGCGTGCTTCCTGTTTGCCTGGTGACAGGATAATGACAATGTTGTCATTCTTAACGTAAGTCATTGATAACGGTTTGAGGCTCTCTAGAATGTCCAGAGCAGCCAGTCAGGGGAACAAGATGAAAATACTGATCGTTGAAGACGAGATAAAAACCGGGGAGTACCTCAGCAAGGGGCTGACTGAGGCGGGGTTTGTGGTGGACCACGCTGACAATGGCCTGACCGGATATCATCTCGCCATGACCGCCGAGTATGACCTCCTGATTCTGGATATCATGCTTCCCGACGTGAACGGCTGGGATATCATCCGCATGTTACGTTCTGCCGGGAAGGGAATGCCGGTTCTGTTACTCTCAGCCCTTGGCACTATTGAACACCGGGTGAAGGGTCTTGAACTGGGCGCGGATGATTACCTGATCAAACCCTTTGCCTTTGCGGAGCTTCTCGCCCGCGTCAGGACGCTTCTGCGACGGGGCAATACGGTGATCACGGAAAGCCAGTTTCAGGTGGCTGATCTGATGATTGATCTCGTGTCCAGAAAGGTGAGCCGCGCGGGCAACCGCATCCTGCTGACCAGCAAAGAGTTCAGCCTGCTGGAGTTTTTTATGCGACACCAGGGGGAAGTGCTGCCCCGCTCCCTGATTGCATCCCAGGTCTGGGACATGAATTTTGACAGCGACACCAACGCGATTGATGTCGCCGTCAAACGGCTTCGCGCGAAAATAGACAATGATTATGAGCCGAAGTTGATCCAGACGGTCCGCGGCGTGGGGTACATGCTGGAGGCACCGGATGCGCGTTAAATTACCCAGACGCCCTTTCTCATTAGCCCTGAGGCTGACGTTTTTTATCAGCCTCTCCACGATACTGGCATTTTTCGCCTTCACCTGGTTTATGCTGCACTCCGTTGAAAAGCATTTTGCCGAGCAGGATATCAACGATCTGCAGCAAATCAGTACCGCGATGCACCGTATCCTGCAGTCCCCGGCAGATCCGGACGAGAAGAAAATCAGTAAAATCAAAGAGTCAATTGCCAGCTATCGTAACGTTGCGGTTCTGCTTCTCGACGCGCGTGGAGAGGTGTTGTTCAGTACGGCGCAGGGGGCAGCGTTACGCCCTGCCGTGAACACGGCGGCATTCAGCACGCACAGCCGGGCACGGGATGTGTTTCTCTGGACGGTAGATGCCCCCACCCTGCAGAGTCATTCCGGCGCTGAGATGAAAAGTGACACGTACCGGATTATCGCCTCGTCAGGCACGGCAACGCTGCAGGGAAAAGCGCAGAATTACGTTATGCTGATCGGGCTTTCTATTAATTTCCATCTCCATTATCTCGATGCGCTGAAAAAGAACCTGATTGCGATTGCCGTGGTGATCAGCCTGCTGATTATTCTTATCATTCGAATCGCGGTCCGTCAGGGACACCTGCCGCTGCGTAACGTCAGCAATGCCATTAAAAATATCACCTCTGAAAATCTCGATGCGAGGCTGGAACCGTCGCGCGTTCCGGTTGAACTGGAGCAACTGGTGATTTCGTTCAACCATATGATTGAAAAGATTGAAGATGTGTTCACCCGCCAGGCGAATTTTTCTGCCGATATCGCCCACGAAATCAGAACCCCCATCACCAATCTGGTGACCCAGACTGAAATCGCACTCAGCCAGAACCGGACGCCGAAAGAGCTGGAAGATATCCTCTACTCCAGCCTTGAAGAGTATAACCGGATGACCCGGATGGTCAGCGATATGCTGTTCCTGGCGCAGGCGGATAATAATCAGCTGATCCCGGACAGGGTGATGTTTGATTTAAGCGCGGAGGTCATTAAAGTCTTTGATTTCTTCGAGGCCTGGGCGGAAGAACGCCATATCACGTTGACGTTTCACGGGATGCCCTGCCTGATCGAAGGCGATCCGCAGATGTTCAGACGCGCAATCAACAACCTGTTATCCAATGCCCTGCGCTATACGCCGGAAGGCAAGACGGTGACCGTCTCAATCGCCGAACGGGAAAACGATTTTGAGCTGATGATTGCCAACCCCGGGAAACCTGTCCCGCAAGAACATCTACCCAGGCTGTTTGACCGTTTTTACCGGGTGGATCCTTCCAGGCAGCGAAAAGGCGAAGGCAGCGGGATTGGTCTTGCCATTGTGAAGTCAATTGTCACCGCGCATCATGGCAAAGTCCGCGTCGAATCGGATGCTCAGTCGACACGCTTTATCTTGTCCGTGCCTAAGCGGGTTACTCAGCACTGAGTGGTTGCTGCACAGCCCGACACACGTCCAGCACTTTCTCTCTCAGCCAGCGGTGCCCCGGATCCCTTTCCATTCGCGGGTGCCACATCTGCGATACCGTAATGGTTCGGGTTTTAAACGGCAGTTCAAAGACATGCACACTCTGCGCCATCGGCTGGTTCAGCAGATACAATGCCGGAACCATGGCGATCAGATCGGACGCCAGCGCCACGGATAACGCCGTCGGGAAACCGGGCACGACGCTGGCAATTTTGCGCTTCATCCCCACTTCTGCCAGCGCATCGTCGACAAAGCCGTGTAGCGACCCGTCGGGCGCGGCAACCACGTGGCCCCAGGAAACATAATCGTGAAGGCTGACCGTGGGGTGTGCCGCCAGCGGATGTCCCTTACGCACCGCGGCAATGAACCGATCCTGAAACAATCGCTGCAGGCGTATTTCAGGTCCCATGTTGCTCTGCACGCCAATTTCCAGGTCAACCAGCCCTTCCCGCAGATAACGTGACGTTTTCTCAGGCTTCGGCGAGAACCGAATACACACATCGGGCGCAGCTTCGGCCACGGCGGCAATCAGCAATGGGCCAAATGCAACCACAAAACCATCATTGGCTCTGATGGTGAACAGCCGCTCGAGGTTTCCTACCTTCAGCGTTTCAGTGGAGGGCTGCAATACGGCTCTTGCCTCATACACGGCCCCTCTGGCTCGCTCCCGGGTGGCCTCGGCCCAGGGCGTCAGCACCATATTACGCCCTGCCCGCACCAGGATCGGGTCGCCGGTCACCTCTCGCAGCCGGCTCAGGGTACGGCTCATGGCTGACGTACTCAGGTTTAAACGCCGCGCCGCGCCCGCCACGCTGGCTTCGGCCAGCAGGACGTCGAGGGCGACAAGCAAATTAAAATCCGGATCGGACATGATGCATCCTCAGATAAGGCGTTGTATGCAACTGAACAGTGCAACTGCTGCGTCTTCCGCCTTGTATATCCCATGATTATAGTTTCGTCATCAACATTCTTTCTGGAGTTACGACGATGACGCTATTTTCAAACCAGCCCGGCGACGAAGGATTGCCCGGCCATGAACGCGCCCGGGTGATGGCCGCGGTAATGACCACCACGCTGATGGGCGTTTTTGATGGCACCATGATCAACATCGCCTTGCCTTCGATGGCAAGCGCGATGCAGGTGCCCGCGAATGTAGCCGTCTGGTTCGCCAATGGGTATCTGTTGTCCGCGGCCATGACTCTGGCCATCTTCGCTGCCCTGGCGGCCCGCGTTGGCTACCGCCCGGTGTTTCTGACCGGACTTGCCGTCTTTACACTCACCTCGCTCGGCTGCGCGCTGGCCCGCACCCCGGACATGCTGATCGGGATGCGGATATTGCAGGGGATTGGCGGGGCGGCCACACTGAGTATTGCTCCGGCGATACTGCGCGCCGTCTTCCCCGGTCGACTGCTTGGCCGCATTCTGGGACTGCACGCCCTGCTTATCGCCTCCAGCACGGCCATTGCACCCGTACTGGGCGGGACGATCCTGGACGTACTGCGCTGGCAGTGGTTATTCGCCATTAACCTTGTTCCCGGAACGATTGCCCTGCTGTTGGCCTGGAAGGCATTACCTCGACAGCCGGCTTCAGATCCTTCTCCGTTCGATGCCCCGGGGGCACTGCTCTCCACGGTCCTGTTGGGGGCGATGATCATGACGGCCAACAGTTTCCAGCATGCTTCGCACCACATCAGCCACGAGGCTATCAGTTGGGCGCTGCTCGCTACGATTAGCGTCATCACCTTTGTCTGGCATATTCGCCGCGCCCGAAGCCCCATACTGCCTCCCGTTATTTTCCACAACGGACGCTTTACGCTCGCCGCGCTCACGTCGCTGGCCTCGTTTGTGAGCCAGGGCATCACCTTTATCGCCCTGCCGTTCCTGTTTCAGAGCGTATATGGCTACAGTCCGGTGGTCTCCGCGCTGCTGTTCACGCCCTGGCCGATAGGCATCGTACTGATCGCGCCGCATGCGGGCCGCTGGGCAGACACAATTTCAGCCCCGCTGATATCTACCCTTGGGCTTATCGTGTTTGTGGTGGGATTGATTCTGCTCGCGACACTGCCCGCCAGCCCTTCCGCTTGGAATATCTGCCTGCGAAGCCTGGTGTGCGGGATCGGTTTTGGCTGTTTCCAGAGTCCCAATAACCGGGAAATGCTCTCTAACGTGGTGCGGGAGTATGCCAGCTACGCATCCGGCGTACTGGCTATCGTGCGGACGTTTGGACAATGCCTGGGGGCTGCCGTGGTCGGCGTTCTGCTGGCCACAACGCAGAATCAGCCGGCTTTTGACGATCGGGCCGTTCATTATTCACTGTGGATTGCGGTCATTGCTTCGGCGGTTTCTGTCGTGTTTAGCGTGAGCCGGCTGCGCGCCACGCGTCAGGCTACGGCATAAACACGGTGCAGCGCACTTCGCGCTGCACCTGTGATTTACTCCAGCGCCAGCAGCGCAAAACTCGCCAGCCAGTGTCCGCCGCTGTAGTGGCTTCCCACTACATGCTCGACGCTTGCCGCCAGATGTCGGTCGACTGCCTCGTGCAGCGCCTGTTGTCCCGGATGGTTATCCGGCAGCGCGCGGGCAATATGCTTCATGCACCAGGCGCGGCTGAGGTTTAACCCATCCAGATGGGCAATTTTGGGGTCGGTACGATCGCTCACTTCTGCCGGGTGCATCAGGGCAGAAACAGACCCCACATCAGGAAGAAAGGCGTCAAACCACGTCGGGAAATGCTCCGCCACCTTACTCATCAACAGCGCTTCCGTCAGCGCGCCGGAAATGTACTCATCACCACCCGGTTCATAGTGAGCCGGGTAATGCGTGTCAGCCAGATAAAAGCGCGTCGCCGCCGTCAGAATAGCCTGCTCAAGGGCGTTATCCTGCACTGCACGGGCGTAATCAATCCCCAGCGCCAGGGCAAAAGCGGTGTTGTAATGCGTACCGACACGGATCGGATAGGTAAGCTTGCTGAGGTAATCCACCAGTCTGTCGCGAATGTCCTGCGTTAACGGCTGCAGTGTCTGATACCAGCTGGCGGCCTGAGGTAACGCGGATTGCTTCAGCTCCTGCGTCAGCGCCAGAAGCCAGCCGTAGCCATAAGGGCGCTCGAACGAGGCGCGAAACGGTGCCTTGAAATAGGCCAGCTCTTTCGCCACCTTCTCCTGCGTGATGTGTTCATCAAACAGGGCGACAATTTCATCCCGGCACGACAGTTCAGGGTAAAGCCGCACGCAGCGCAGCAGCAGCCAGTAGCCGTGCACCGCCGAGTGCCAGTCGAAGCAGCCATAAAAAATGGGGTGCAGTTCGCGGGGTGGCAGGACATCACCATCATCATTAAGCAGGTGCATAATGTGGTTCGGATATTCCTGGCGTAAATAGGTCAAAGGCATGCGGGCAAACGCGTCGGCCTGGTGTTGCGTTAATTCCATATCAGCTCCTTAGATCGTTGCCGCGCTTAGCGAAAAACGAGGAAATACATTAAGAACACGTTGACCACCAGCAGGGTTAACGCCGTTGGGATCTGGATCTTGATCACCTGGTACTTATCTTTAAGCTCCAGCAGCGCGGCCGGAACGATATTAAAGTTGGCCGCCATCGGCGTCATCAGCGTGCCGCAATAGCCCGCGTACATGCCAATCGCCAGCAGCGGTGCCGGGTTACCATGGTGAACGTTAATCAGAAACGGCAAGGCGATACCGGCGCTGAGCACCGGGAATGCCGCGAAGGCGTTGCCCATGATCATGGTGAAAAGCGCCATGCCCACGCAGTAAATCACCACCAGCATGAACCGGCTGTCGGGGTTCACAAACAGGCTTACGACCTTCTGGACTGACTCGCCGGTGTTCGCCACCACAAACACCCCGCCCAGCATGGCCAGCATCTGTGGCAAAATCACCGCCCAGCCAATGGTGTCGACCAGGCGCCGGGACTGGCGAATAGCCTGCAAGGGTGTGCCTTTTGTCAGCCACCAGCCAGTCAGGATCGCCGCCACACAGGCGACGCACAGTGCCGCCAGCGTGAGCTGTTTCTGGTCAAGAAGGAATACGCCCCCTATCGACACCCCTTTCAGGAATAATGTCCCGATCACCGTAACCACCGGGATCATCAGCGCAGGCAGGAACAGCCAGTTTTTCAGCCGCGTTGACGAGGCTTCGCGCTCGGCATCGGTAGCCATTTTATAGTGCCCTTTGCCGACAAGACCAAAGCCCGCCAGCAGAGCAATCACAATGACGCCGCCGCCGATAATTCGATAAGCAAGGGATTTGCCCAGCTCCTGCACCATCAGGTCGCCAAACAGGAAGATCCCGCCGAACAGGAACCAGAATAGCGCGGTGGTAAAACGTTTAGGATTCGCGCGATCGCGCAGGGTCATCACGACCAGCATCATCACGACAAAGCCGATCAGGTAATACACGCGGTTAATGGTGATCAGGGTCATCATGGCGCGATCTCCTGTGTACCCTGCTCAGCGCGCCAGGACATAACGTCACGACGGATGCTGGCATCCAGACGCAACAGGCGCGTCATATGAATAATCAATGCCGCGATGGCGGTCGGAATGGCCCACAGACCGATATGCAACGGTTCAATGCCCTGTATCCCATTCTCTTTCAGGAAAGCGTCGATCAGCAGCACCGCGCCAAACGCGATAAAAATATCTTCGCCAAAGAAAACCGCGATGTTGTCGCACGCCGCGGCATGCGCTTTGATCTTGTCCCGGATATGTTGCGGCAGTTCGCCATACTCATTGAGCGCTGCGCCTTCGGCCATCGGTGCCAGCAGCGGACGAACGGTCTGAGCATGCCCACCCAGCGACATCAATCCCAGCGCGGCCGTCCCTTCACGCGCCACAAAATAGAGCATCAGAATACGTGCCGAGGTGGCGCTGGCAATCTTTGCCACCCACGCCTGTGCCCGCTCTTTCAACCCGTAATATTCCAGCAGGCCAATAACCGGCAGGATCAGAATAAAGGTTGCCAGGGAACGACTGTTGACGAACTTCTCGCCAAAGGTCTCAAGCAACATCCCAAAATCCATGCCAACCAGCAGTCCGGTAGCCAGCCCCGCCACCACAACCACCAGTAGCGGGTTGAAACGCAGAGCAAAACCAATAACCACCACCGGTATACCGATGAGCGGCAACAGTGTCGAACCGTCCATAAACGTTTACCCTATCCAAAGTGAGCGTTGCGCGCCGGCGGCTATTTTTTTAATACTTCGCATCATGGCGAAGCGGGATGCAGTGCGGCGCGCGATGTTGTGTTTTGCGTCAGGCTCTGCAGAACCTGCACTAAAAAGCTATATCTGAACCACAAAAACATGTAAACAATTTATCAATAAAATGTTCTTATTTTATCGATGAGTTTACATTTCCGGGCCAACGTCACCCCCCGTAAGGAACGTTATGACTGCAAAGAAGAGTGCTGGATCATCAAATCACGACGATATAACCGATGGCCGTATCGTGTCCTCTCGCCATCTGGTATCGGAACGTTGCGCGGAATTATCAGAGCTGGAGTACGCGTTGATCATGACCAGCAACGCGTTTAACAAATGGATGGTGCGCTGCATGACCGCCGCCGGTGAGCCAGATATGGGCGCTTTTGATGTCTCGCTTCTGCATCACGTGAACCACCGCGACCGCAAAAAAAAGCTGGCCGACATCTGTTTTGTCCTGAACGTGGAAGATACCCATGTGGTGACGTATGCACTGAAGAAGCTGGTCAAGGCGGGCTACGTGACGAGTGAAAAAGCCGGAAAAGAGCTCTATTTCTCAACGACGGAGGAAGGGAAAGCGCTATGCATGAAATACCGCGACGTGCGGGAAGCGTGTCTGATCAATATCCATGCGGAGAGCGGGATTTCCGGAGCGTCTATTGGTGACACCGCGCAGTTGCTCCGGACCATATCTTCCCTGTATGACACCGCCGCGCGGGCGGCGGCATCACTGTAGTTAAGGGCGTCTGAAAAGCGAAATACTTCGTCCGGCCAGATGGTATTCCACGGCTTTGGTGATGACCGTCCCGGGGACAACGTCATCCGCCGTGGAGAGTTCCAGTACCCAACCTCCTTCGCCAAACTGGGGGATCTGGAACGGCACGGTGCCTTCAAACGGGTTAAACAGCATCAGCACATCGTGCCAGAGGCCCGGCTCCTGTCTGAGGTCCGGTCTGCTGATGGATACGCCGAGGGTGGAACCTTCATCCCACTGCTCATCCTGCTGCGGGCCGCCGCCGGCGTTAAACCAGCGGATCTCAAGCCCGTCGCGCCAGCTTTCACGCCGCAGCAACGGCTGTTTCGCGCGAAGGGCAATCAGATGGCGGGTAAAGTCGCGCAGGGCGGTGTCGTTTTCCGATAACCCCTTCCAGTCGATCCAGGAGATCTCGCTGTCCTGGCAATACCCGTTATTGTTCCCCTTTTGCGTACGGCCAAACTCGTCCCCGGCCAGCAGCATTGGCGTGCCGTGAGAGAACAACAGCGTGGTGAGGAAATTACGCTTCTGCCGCTCCCGGGTAGCGATAATATCCGGATTCTCTGTCGGCCCTTCCTCTCCGTAGTTATACGACCGGTTATCGTTATGCCCGTCGTTATTGTCTTCACCATTGTCGGCATTATGCTTTTCGTTGTAAGACACCAGGTCATTCAACGTAAAGCCGTCGTGGGCGGTGATAAAGTTGATGCTGGCCCACGGACGGCGTCCGCGCAGGTCGTACAAGTCACCGGAACCGAGCAGGCGCGCGGCGAAGTCGTTAGACACGTTATCGCCCTTCCAGTACTCACGTACGGTATCGCGGTATTTGTCGTTCCACTCCCCCCAGCCTGGCGGGAAGCCGCCGACCTGATAACCACCGGGGCCGATATCCCAGGGCTCACCAATCAGCTTCAGACGGGATAACACCGGATCCTGCGTGACGGCATCGAAAAAGCCACCGCGCGGATCAAAGCCTTCGGGCTCACGGCCCAGAATTGTCCCGAGGTCGAAACGGAAACCGTCAATATGCATCGATTCGGCCCAGTAGCGCAGTGAATCCATCACCATCTGCAGCACTCTCGGATGGGAGGTATTCACCGTATTCCCCGTGCCGGTGTCGTTAATGTAATACCGGTGTTGATCGGGTAAGGTGCGGTAATAGCTGAAGTTATCGATGCCCTTAAACGACAGCGTTGGGCCGAGCTCATTGCCTTCTGCCGTGTGGTTATAGACAACATCAAGGATCACCTCGATGCCTGCGTCATGATAGGCGCGCACCATATCGCGAAAACCCTGGATCCCCGCCGGACCGTAATAGCGTGACGCCGGTGCAAAGAAGCCGAGCGTGTTGTAGCCCCAGAAGTTTTTCAGCCCCCTGTCGAGCAGGTGTTGATCGTCCGGGAACCAGTGAACCGGCAGCAGTTCAACCGAGGTGATGCCAAGGCTTTTGATGTAATCGACCGAGGCTTTGTGTCCCATCCCTTCAAACGTACCGCGAAGTTCAGGCGGGATCGCCGGGTTAAGCTGGGTAAAGCCCTTCACGTGGCTCTCATACACAACGGTATTCGGCCACGGAATGGTTGGCCGGTTATCATCCTGCCAGTCAAAAGCATTGGGGTCGATGACCTTGCATTTTGGCGTGAACGGCGCGCTGTCGCGGGTATCAAAACTGAGGTCGAGATCGTCATGACCCAGCTCATAGCCGAAATGGGCGTCGTTCCAGTCGATATCGCCCACCAGTTCACGGGCATACGGATCGATAAGCAGTTTATTGGGGTTGAAGCGATGCCCGTTTTCCGGGTCATAGGGGCCGTAAACACGATAGCCGTACAGCGCGCCAGGCTTCAGATCCGGCACATAGCCGTGCCACACTTCATGGGTATATTCCGGCAGCTCCAGCCGGGCGATTTCGGTTTTTCCTGAAGGGTCAAACAGACAGAGCTCAACCCGCTCCGCATGTGCTGAAAACAGCGCAAAGTTGACCCCCTTCCCGTCATAATTTGCGCCTTGCTGCTGGCCATGACCGGCCCGAATTTCAAACGTATTATCCTTTGGCATTTTTTGTTCTCCACGATCATTCGCAGGTAAGCAGAACCATTAAGCATCCCGTTTCAGACGTTACATCCAGCGTCTCTTGCAGAACCCGGCTTTCACCGGTGAACAGATCCCGGTAGCGTTTTCCTGCCAGCGCATCGGGTATAGCAATAGTGGTATTGGCCCACAGTGCTTCATGGGTTGTCACGTCGAAGACCAGCCGCGGCACGGCAACAATCAGCGCCTCCTCGTCTTTCACGCGTGCGTAAACAATCAGGTTCTCCGCCCGCTCGCCGCTCACCTTCAGCGGCAGCCAGTCACCGTAATGGAATAGCGCGGCATAATGCGGACGAAGCCGTAACAGCGTGGCGGTGACATATTGCTTAACGCTCCCGTCTCGCCAGCATTCCGGGCGGGCAAACACCCCGGCATCCGCCGTGCTGAGGTGGCGCACCAGCGCGGGGAAATCCGGTTCCCGTCGGTTATCCGGGTCGACAAGGCTAAAGTTAAGCGCTTCGCAGCCCTGATAGATGTCCGGTACCCCGGGTGCGGTAAGTTTGATCACCGTCTGGCTGAGGCTGTTCATCAGCCCGGCACGGATAAAGGGCTGCATCGCCTCACTGAAATCCTTCAGGAACAGGGTGTTGTCCGGTGAAAGCAGATGCCGGGCATAGCTCAGCACCACGCTCTCATAGCTTTCGTTGCTATCTATCCAGTCTGTGCGTTGTTTGGCTTCGCGCAGCGCTTTCTCCAGGAAGCCGAGGAAGCGCTCTTCGAGTGATTTCAGCCCGTCGACATCGTCAGGTGACAGTGTGGCGGGCCAGACGCCGGCCAGAGCCTGATAAATCATCCAGGTATCAGCAGCGTTCGGCGCGGTACCGTCGCTCAGAAAACGCACGTGGGTTTGATTCATCTGCCGCCAGCGGGCCAGATTTTCGCCCCACTGTTCCGGCGCTTCCGTCAGGGTATAGAGGCGTGCCCGGGCATCTTCACCGCGCTTCGTGTCATGGGTGGATGTCCCGAGTAAGGCGTCAGGCTGACGGGCAAGACGGATGCGCATTTCCTGATGAAAACGCGATAGCGAAAAGGCGCGCGGCGTCGGGTCTGCCCCCACTTCGTTAAGCGCCAGCTCCAGGTTATGGCGAAAGAACAGCGTATCTTCCACGGATTTCGCCATCAGTGGCCCGGTGAGTTGCTGGAAGCGGGTTCTGAAACGTGCCGCGTCGTCGTGGCAATTTTCAGGAAGATCGCCGGTAAGAATGCATACGATCAGGCTCAGGGCCGCTTCAGAGGTGTTAATGCTTGCGACAACGCGATTGAGCAGCGCCACGTCAGAGGCGGTTAAGCCTTCACGGGTGCCGTAGGTCCGATACACCGGAAACGCGATCAGCAGCTCGCGCAACGCATGGTGGATCTCATCGGGTTGCAGTTCAACCGCATTGCGTCGGGCAAGATCGGTGGCGATAGTTAACAGGGTAGTGAATTCGCCCTCGAAATTGCGATCGGTCATCAGCCCTTTGGCATCCCGTAACGCTGCAAACCGATCAACGGTTTCCCCGAGCGTGTCGTCATGGATTTTCTCCAGGCGGTCAAGGCGGCTGTCGTCCACCAGAACTTCCGCCAGCGAGGCAATAAACTCGTACCCCGTGGTGCCGGAGACTGGCCATTCGACGGGGAGCTGTTCCCCTTTGGCGAGAATTTTTTCAACCGTGATGTAACACGCCGGTCCGGTTGCCTGGCGCAGACGCTGCAGATAGCCCAGCGGATCGGCCAGACCGTCGATATGGTCAATTCGCAGACCGTCAACGACGCCAGAATGAACCAGTTCAAGGATCAATCGGTGTGTATCACTAAATACCGACGCGTCTTCAACCCGCACGCCCACCAGGCCGGTGATTTCGAAGAAACGCCGCCACGAGAGCTGTTTCGGGGCTTCACGCCAGGACATCAGCCTCCAGCTCTGGGCCTCGTGCAGCGCCGCAATGCTTTTACCCTCCACAAAGGTACCCGGGTTAAGAGGATAGGCGGTGTCGTAGTAGACCAGCGCGGCTTTGTCCGTGACAGGGTCACGTTTTACAGTAATGGCGCCCTTCTCAAGCTCCGCCTCAAAGGTGTCGCCCAGAAACGGCAGCGTAAGCGGCCGTGACCAGTCAATATCGAAATAGCGTGCGTAGCGGCTCTGTTTGCCATGCTCAATCACGTCTCGCCACCAGTGATTCTCCAGCGAGGTCGACATGTGGTTAGGCACAATATCCAGTATCAAGCCCATTCCCGCCTGCCTGAGCGCGGCCGCCATACGGTCGAATCCTTCTCGTCCGCCAATGGCGGGGTCAATTTCATTCGGGTCGGTCACGTCATAGCCGTGCGTAGAGCCGGTCGTGGCGGTGAACACAGGTGAGGCGTAAAGATGGCTGATGCCGAGATCTTTCATATACGGCACCAGTTCCACGACACGGTCAAACGTCATGCCGTTACGGAACTGAATACGGTAGGTCGCGGAAGGGATCATAACGATGCTTCTCCATCAGCAAAGCGAACAATAATACTGTTCGGCGGTAACACCTCGTTCACCTCCGGCCAGCTAAAGAGCGTTTCTCCTGCCAGTGCAGGCACATCAACAGCCTTATTGCCGGTATTGAACGCCAGAGACAACGTTCCGGTCGGGAATCGCCAGCTCACTGCAATCATGCCGGGTGCCGTCCTGATGACCTTGCCCTCCACCGTGACGCCCTTTCGCAGTAACGGAACGATATGACGATGGCGCAACGTCAGCAGCGTTCGCGTGAAGCGAAGCCACGTTTTACCGTCATCGGTGGCGACCTTATTCCAGTCAATTTTGGAGCGAATAAAGGTCTTCACGTCATTCGGATCGGGGACGGACGCATCGTGCCCGGCATGGCCGGTAAACTCTTTTGCGCGCCCTTCCCGCACTGCTTTGGCAAGCTCACCGTGAAAATCGGTAAAGAACAAAAACGGATTGGTTTCACCAAACTCTTCCCCCATAAACAGCAGCGGAATATGGGGCGAAAGCAGCAGTGCAGCAAGCAACACCCGTGTTTTATCGGCCCCCGCAAGGGCGATCAGTCTCTCTCCCTGAGCGCGGTTGCCGGTTTGATCGTGGTTTTGAATAAAATCGACAAAAAACTGTGGCGGCTGCGTGTGACATTCCACGCCGCGTGACTTGCCGGTCTGGAGAGAAACCTCGCCCTGATAGACAAAACCTTCTGTCAGCGCACGGGCGAGTTTTTTCTCCGGTTCAAAGGCAAAATCCTGGTAGTACGCATGCGTTTCGCCGGTGGCAAAGACATGCGCGGCATTGTGAAAGTCATCGTTCCACTCCGCGGTAAAAAGCGGGGTCGCACCGTGTGCGTCGCGCGGATGCAGGAAGATAACGTTACGGCTGTCTTCGGTGGTGAGATGGATTTGCCGCCCGGGAATAGCCTCGCGAATGCGTTCGGCAATCTCCTGCAGGATGTGTTTATCCGACGTGTCTTCAATCTGGTCGATGGCATCAAACCGTAATCCATCAAGATGGTATTCCGTCAGCCAGAACAGCGGGGCTTCGGTAATGTATTGCCTGACCGGCTCAGTCTCGTAAGCAATCCCGTTGCCCCAGGGCGTCATCCGTTCCGCGTCGAAAAACGCGGGTGACAACACTGGCAGATAATTCCCTTCCGGGCCGAAGTGGTTAAGCACAATATCCAGCACGACAGAAAGCCCAAGCCCATGCGCGGCATCGATAAAGGCGTGGAAGTCTTCTGGCGTGCCATAGGCAGCGTGCGGTGCATACAGCAATACCCCGTCATATCCCCAGCCGCGCGATCCGCCAAACTGTGAGACGGGCATGACTTCAATCTGGGTAATGCCAAGTTCAGCCAGGTAAGGCAGTTTTTCAATGGCGGCCCGGAAGGTGCCCTCCGGGGTAAAGGTGCCGATGTGCAGCTCGTAAATCACCGTGTCTTCCCACGGACGCCCTGCCCACTCCCGGTTGCCGGGCGGATACCGTCTGGCATCGATAACAACCGAGGGACCGTTAACATCCCCAGCCTGGGCGCGCGACGCCGGATCGGGTACGGCCATGCCGTTCTGCAAAACATACTGATATTCTGTGCCGTGCGTGACGCCGGGGACGTCAATCTGGAACCAGCCGCTGCCGACCGCCGTCATTGGCAAGTCGTTTTCTGCCAGACGTAGCGTAAGTTCTTTCTGTCCTTCTGCCCAGACGCGAAAACGTACAACGTCATTGGAAATAAACTCAGCACCCCAGTGTTTTTGAAATGTCCTGAATTCCATTCATTGTCCTCGAATGACCCACATTTTACGCGGAATGAAGTACAAGCTTAGTTCAGGATCAAAAGAGTGTTACGCCAGCGGTTTTAATGGCTTCATCTATTATTTATAAAAATATTCGCCACAAGGAATACCATGCAGATTCGAAAAGGATTAAATACCGACCTCGCACGTCTTGAATGCTGTGACTTTTCATTCACCGTCAGTCACGTTGCGCGGGAGCCTTTTATACATTGTGATTTGCATATCGACGCTGTCGCCGTGCCTTATCGTAAAACGTATGAGCTCGATATGCAGACCCTTGAAAATCATTGCGTTAATCCGGATGCCATATTTCTTGTGGCCGAAACAGATGAGGGAGAAATTGCCGGTTTTATCACCGCGTCAATGAGCTGGAATAAATTTATCGCCGTTGACTATATTGCCGTTGAGCGCACGAAACGCAGAGCTGGCGCGGCGCAAAAATTGATGGCGGCCGCACACGTGTGGGCGCGAAGCGTCAACGCGGCTGGATTAAGGCTCGAAACCCAGAATGTGAATGTTTCTGCCTGCCTGTTCTACCGTCATTATGGCTTTACGTTAGGCGGATACGATCGTTTCCTCTACAACGCATTACCGGAAAAAGACGAAATCGCCCTGTTCTGGTATTACATGCTGATCTGACTCTGGCTCTAACGGATATTGGCGGACGAAAGCGATTTGTCTGAAAATTATCCACCCGGCGCGCAAGGGAATGTGCGTCAGAATATGACTCACCTGCCTCCCTTCATTTTTCTGTCACTTAACTTCAATACGCTTACATGATTTTGACAATGACGTTAAGGAAAGAAGAGTGAATTCAATGGCTAAGGCATTACTGCTGGCATTACCTGTTATGAGCGCGACCGCCACGGCAGCCGACCACGAAATCTGTGAGCCGAAAGCGTATGAGATGGCGCTGCGCTACCAACAGAAATCGGCAGAAATTATGGCACTACAGCTGCAGACCTATCGTTTCGCCACCGAGCGTTTTAACGAAAAAATAAAAGGGCTGACTGCGCCTGAGAACTATGCCGTTGTGATGGATCTTGATGAAACGGTGCTGGATAACACTCCGTTACTGGCGCGTGATGCCGAACAGTGCCACGACTACACGAAATGGGACACCTGGAGTGACTGGGAAAAGCAGGGAAAACCGGGATTAATTCCTGGCGCGAAGGCGTTTCTTGATCGCGTGAATCAAAGTAAGGTCCGTATTTATTATGTATCTGACCGGATGCAGGAAAACAAAGCAGATACGCTCAATACGTTAAAATCCCTCGGCTTACCGCAGGTTTCAGAGGATAGCGTTCTGCTCGATACGGTCAGTAAAGAAGCCCGCCGCCAGAGCATCCTGAAGAAACAGCAGATAATCATGCTCTTCGGTGACAGCCTGCCTGATTTCGCCGCGCAATTTAAAAACAAAAAGCCGAGCGAAGCGCAGCGTGAACTCGTTGAGGCCAGTGCCGATCGCTTTGGCAGTGACTGGATTGTGCTGCCCAATGCCGCGTATGGCTCGTGGTCAAAAGCCACGCTTGAAGGCTGGAAAGCCCCGCTGAAGCAATAACGTCTGGCTTGCCGGGTGGCACATTGCTGCCACCCGACATTTGACCCGACCTATCCATCCCGTTTATATGTCCTATCATTATCAGGCGGGTTCATATAATTTTACGGAGAAGTAAGATGAGCTCTTTCTGAAGGAGACCCTTATGCTGACCGTAAAAAAACTTGCCCTGACAACGCTGATTTCCAGTTCGTTATTGTTCTACCCTGCGCTTCAGGCTTCGGCAGAAACGCCCCAGCACGTGGTTAAACAGCCTGCCGGGGGCTACAGCGTGCAGGTTGGCGATATTATGGTGACCTCGTTTACCGACGGTACCGTGGCGCAAGACCTGCACAAATTACTTCGTCGGACGACCCCGCAGAAGACCGATGCGTTGCTCGCACAAAATTTCCAGACCAACCCGGTAGAGGCGTCCATTAACGCTTTTCTGATTGCTCTGCCCGGCCACAAGATTCTGGTGGATACCGGCTCAGGCCAGCTTTTTGGCCCCGGTAACGGCGGGCGACTGATTGAGAGTCTGGCAACGCAGGGGATCGCGCCGCAGGACATCACCGAGATTTTACTGACCCATGCGCACTCCGATCATGCCGGTGGCCTGGTCAAAGATGGTAAGGCGGTGTTTACCAATGCGCGCGTTTTTGTCGGCAAACCTGACATCGACTTTTTCTTTAACAACGATAATCAGAAAAAAACCGGCTACGACCAGAACTACTTCGATGTCGCGCAGAAAACCTTAAAACCGTATCGTGATGCCGGCAAGGTGGTTCCTTTTTCCGGAACCTCGCAGCTTCTGCCCGGGATAACCGGCACGGTTCACCCGGGCCATACGCCTGGCTCGGCCTTCTATACGCTGGAAAGTAAAGGCGAGAAAATCACCTTTGTCGGCGATATTATCCACGTCGCGGCGGTACAGTTCCCGCAGCCCGCCGTGACCATCGCCTACGACCAGGATCAGGACGGTGCGGCACGTGTCCGCCAGGATGCTTTTGCTGATTTTGTGAAAAACAGAGACCTTGTCGCAGCCCCCCACCTGCCGTTCCCGGGTATCGGTTACGTCACGAAAGGCGAGCACGGCGGTTACGCCTGGGTGCCCGTCACCTACACCAATCGCGACAGCCACAGCGCAAAGTAAAACGGATAACACGATGACGCCCGTTGCTGAGATGGATATCGACCTGATCCTGACGCTGGATGCATTGCTCCAGGATCAGAACATCACCCATGCGGCCGCGCGGCTCGGCATCAGCCAGCCCGCGATGTCCGCCCGTCTGGCGCGCCTGCGTTCGCTCTTTGGCGAACCGTTGTTTATCCCTTCCCCACATGGACGTGGGGTGTTGCCCACGCCCAGAGCGGAAGCGCTGCGACCGCAGGTCATGACCGTATTGCGGGGCATTAACGCGATGTTTGCTCCCACCACCTTTGATGCGCAAACCAGCCAGCGGACATTTGTGATTGCCCTGCATGAAAATCCGGCCCTGATGCTGGGTGCCGAACTGCTTAATCAGTTCCGGGCCCATGCCCCGGGGATCCGCTTGCGATTCGCGCTGCCAGAAATGGCAACCCTGCCACAGCAGCTGGAAAAGGGTGATGTGGATGCCTATATCGGTGTGAGCGCCGGCGCGCACGACGGCTGGGTCAGACGCAAACTTTTCGATGACCAGTTTGCAACAGCCCAGCGAAAAGGCCACCCCCGCGGTGTCGGGCCACTGGATCTGGAGCACTATTGCGCGCGCTCTCATCTGGTGGTCTCTTCAGAGGGTGACCCGTTTACCGGCTTTGTGGATCAAACCCTGGGCGGACTGGGGTATCAGCGCAACGTGGTGATGTCCACGCAGAGCTACGCCATGGCACCTCCACTTGTCGCCAGCACGGACCTGCTCTGCACCTTACCGGAACGTATGCTGCAACGCTTTGCCTCGACGCTGGATATCTTTCCCCCGCCGCTGCCGCTGCAGCCGATTACCATCAGCATGTACTGGCACCCGAAAAACAGTCAGGATCCGGCAAGCCTCTGGCTGCGCGAGCAACTGCTGCTGGCCGCGGGACGTCAGATGTGATCGAGGGTGTGCAGAAATTTCTTTAACACCTCTGAGCGAATGATCCGGTGGCACACCAGCTTCAGCTCGCTTTCCCTGAGCCTGTCAATGATGTCGACGTACACGACATTCTCCACGCTGACTGCCCTGGCCGAGGCCGGCAATAGCGCCATGCCAAACCCCGCAGAGACCAGGCTGATGACAGTAGGTACGTCGGTGGCGTTTTGTACCACCTCAGGCTGGAAACCTGCGACGTAACAAACGTCATAGAAGTACTGTTCGAGGCCCATTCCCTCCGGGTCGCGCAGGGAGATCCATTTTTCATCTTTCACCGAGGCGAGCGTAAGCGCGGACGATTTCGCCAGAGGGTGCTGTGAAGAGAGTGCCAGCACCGTTTTCTCGGACGTAAACGGGCGGCTTTGCAGGTCGTCAGGCAGAGACGGCAGCGGCGCCCGGATGATGGCCACATCCAGCTGGTTGCTTTGCACGGCGGTATAGAGCGTCTGCACATTCCCCGTCATTAGCGACATGGTGATGGCAGGCCACCGACTGTGCATCTGGCGCAGCGCGGCAGGCAGCCTGGTGTCAAACATGGCGCTCGATACGCACCCGAGATTCAACACCCCTTGCTCCCCCCTCGCCGTTTGTCTGGCGTCCAGTACCGCCTGTTCCGTCAGGGCGATGGCCAGCCTGGCTTTCTCCAGGAAAGCTTCACCGGCCGGCGTCAGGGTTAAACGACGATTCGCCCGGCTAAAGAGCGTAACGCCTAACCGTTCCTCTAACGTTTTAATCTGCTGACTCAGCGCGGGTTGTGCCATGTTCAGGCGCTCCGCAGCCCGGTGCATGTGAAGTTCTTCCGCAACGACAATGAAATTACGCATCTGACGAAATTGCATAACGCTTCCCTGGATTTTTTGATAATAAATTTATTATCAAAATAGCAGTAATGATGCAATTGATGCTATGGGCTGTTGCCATAAAAATGGAGGCATGCAAACACGGGAGGAAAAAATGGAAAGCCCAGTCAACGATCTCAGAAGTGCCATCGCGTTACTGCAACGCCATGAAGGACAGTATATTGAAACGGATCATCCGGTCGATCCCAACGCAGAGCTGGCGGGTGTTTATCGACATATTGGTGCGGGCGGCACGGTGAAACGCCCTACCCGAACGGGCCCGGCCATGATGTTCAATAACGTTAAAGGCTATCCGGATTCGCGTATCCTGGTGGGCATGCACGCCAGCCGGGAAAGAGCGGCACTCCTTCTGGGATGTGAACCCTCGACGCTCGCGCAGCACGTCGGTCAGGCCGTGAAAAACCCGATCGCGCCGGTTGTCGTTCCGGCATCGCAGGCCCCTTGCCAGGAGCAGGTATTCTACGCTGACGATCCTGATTTTGATCTGCGTAAACTGCTTCCGGCCCCGACAAATACGCCGATTGATGCTGGCCCGTTCTTCTGTCTGGGGCTGGTACTGGCAAGCGATCCGGAAGACAGTTCGCTGACTGACGTCACGATTCACCGTCTCTGTATTCAGGAGCGCGATGAGCTTTCCATGTTCCTGGCCGCGGGGCGCCACATTGAGGTCTTTCGTAAAAAGGCTGAAGCAGCCGGAAAACCGCTGCCGGTGACGATCAACATGGGGCTCGACCCGGCGATTTATATCGGTGCGTGCTTTGAAGCGCCCACGACGCCGTTTGGTTATAACGAACTGGGCGTTGCCGGGGCGCTGCGTCAAAAACCGGTCGAACTGGTACAGGGCGTGGCGGTAAAAGAGAAAGCGATCGCGCGGGCTGAAATCATTATCGAAGGCGAACTGCTGCCAGGCGTGCGCGTTAGAGAAGATCAGCACACCAACAGTGGCCATGCAATGCCGGAATTTCCGGGCTACTGCGGCGAGGCAAACCCTTCTTTGCCCGTCATCAAAGTGAAAGCCGTCACCCTGCGTCACCAGGCAATCCTGCAAACGCTGGTGGGGCCAGGTGAAGAGCACACCACGCTCGCAGGCCTGCCAACGGAGGCCAGCATCCGCAATGCCGTTGAAGAGGCCATTCCGGGCTTCCTGCAAAATGTCTATGCGCATACCGCGGGCGGCGGTAAGTTCCTCGGCATTCTGCAGGTGAAAAAACGCCAGCCATCCGATGAAGGACGTCAGGGACAGGCGGCGCTTATCGCACTCGCGACCTATTCCGAGCTGAAAAACATCATTCTTGTCGACGAAGACGTGGATATTTTCGACAGCGACGACATCCTGTGGGCGATGACCACCCGCATGCAGGGAGATGTCAGCATCACCACTATTCCAGGGATCCGCGGCCACCAGCTGGATCCGTCGCAATCGCCGGATTACAGCACGTCGATTCGCGGAAACGGCATTTCCTGTAAGACCATCTTCGACTGCACGGTACCGTGGGCGCTGAAGGACCGCTTCGAACGCGCGCCGTTTATGGAGGTTGACCCACGTCCGTGGGCGCCAGATTTGTTTGACACAAAACACGACTAGCGCGTTCGCGATACAGAAGAGCGTATGGCTTTCGGGTCATACGCTCTTCTGTTTTTCATCGCAGGCAAAAAGGGAAATTGCCGCTTCCCCTGCTTTCTTGTACCCTTTCGTCGTTAACCCCAACCCCACAAGAACTGAGACATCCGGACGCTTATGACTGCACACCTTTCTAAAGACCCTTTACATGGCGTAACGCTGGAGATGCAGGTCAATGCCCTGGTTGCACGATATGGCTGGAGTGAGTTGGGCGATCGAATCAAAATTAACTGTTTCAGAAAAGACCCAAGCGTTAAATCGAGCCTGAAATTTCTGCGCCGCACGCCCTGGGCTCGCGCAGAAGTTGAAGCCCTGTATCTTGATTCCCTGAATGATGAGGGGATCGCAGAACCGGACGAACCCGCCTTTAACCCCTGGGCTAACAGTCGGATAACCAAGAGCTAAAACGCAAATGACGCGACATGTAAAACGGATTGGTGCGCTGACTGCCTGCGCACTTTTACTTGTTAGTTGCTCCTCAAAACCACCAAAATCACTGGTAACGCCTCTCCCAACCGCGAGCAAACCGACCCAGCAGGCTAACGAGCCGATGCGTGGGATCTGGCTGGCAACCGTCTCACGCCTGGACTGGCCCCCGGTGGCCTCAGTGAATGGCCGCGATGCGCAAGACCGTATCGCGATGCAAAAACAGGCCCTGACGAACAAGCTCGACAAGCTTAAGCACCTCGGTATCAATACCGTGTTTTTCCAGGTCAAACCGGACAGCACGGCGCTCTGGTCGTCTAAAATTCTGCCGTGGTCAGATATGCTCACCGGCAATATCGGCGAGTACCCGGGCTACGATCCGCTGCAGTTTATGCTCGATGAAGCGCACAAGCGCGGCATGAAAGTCCATGCCTGGTTCAACCCTTACCGTGTTTCAACCAATACCAAACCGTCGACTATTGCCGCGCTGAACCGCACGTCGTCATTGCAGCCTTCCAGCGTTTATGTCCAGCACCCGGAATGGATTCGTATTGCCGGCGATCGTTTTGTGCTCGACCCCGGCATTCCGCAAGTGCGTGACTGGATAACGCAGGTGGTCACCGAAGTGGTTGCGCACTATCCCATTGATGGCGTGCAGTTTGACGACTATTTCTATACCGAATCACCGGGATCCGCGCTCAATGACGCGCAGACTTTCAGACAATACGGTCAGGGATTTGCCTCTAAAGCAGACTGGCGCCGCCACAATACGCAGCAGCTGATTGTGCAGGTCTCCCGGGCCATTAAGCAGACGAAGCCTGGCGTGGAGTTTGGTGTCAGCCCGGCTGGCGTATGGCGTAACCGCTCATTCGACCCGGCAGGCTCAGACACGCGCGGTGCCGCAGCCTATGATGAATCCTACGCCGACACGCGTCAGTGGGTGCAGCAGGGTCTGCTGGACTATATCGCGCCACAAATATACTGGCCTTTCTCCCGGGATGCGGCGCGCTATGACGTGCTGACGAAATGGTGGGCAGAGGTGGTGAAACCGACGCATACCCGCCTGTATATCGGCATTGCGTTCTACAAGGTAGGCGAACCGTCGAAAAATGAACCGGACTGGACGGTTCAGGGCGGCGTGCCGGAGCTGAAAAAACAGCTCGATCTCAACGATTCTCTGCCCAACGTGAATGGCACGATCCTGTTCCGCGAAGATTATCTTAACCAGCCGCAGACGCAGGAAGCCGTCAGCTACCTGCGCGGACGCTGGGGTAGCTGACCGGTCAATATCAGGCAGAAACCCCCTGTTTCTGCCTGTTTTTTTACTACGGCTTCGGCCCAAACATCGCCTCAAGCTGTTTCTCATCCGGCATGCCGACCACCTGCTGAAGCTCATTATCGGCATTCAGATAATAAATGGCGGGCGTGGCGTTCGCGCCCAGGTTGTCCATTAACGTCTGGTGTTTTTGCAGTATGTCGACGGTTTCACGGGATGCAGTGCCCTGCGGTTTTGGCAATTTTTTCCCGCCTGAAAGCTCGTAATCACGCCAGGCCGAAACGGGATCTTTCGCATTCAGGATAGCGGAGGCATTACGCCCACTGTTGGGGTTGAGAAACGCTACCAGCAGCGTATTAAGCTGCACCTTGCCCGCTTTCACCCACGGCTGCGCCTCGGACCAGAATTGCTTGCAGTACGGGCAGAACGGATCGGCGAAGACGAAGACTTTGCGCGGAGCGTTATCCGCCCCCTCTTTCAGGGGATGCGCCGCGTTCAGTTGCTTCCACATTTCGCGTCCCATCGGGGCGTAGATCTCTTTCTGGAAATAGCCTTCGCTCAGGTTTTTTCCTTTTTCATCGTACAGATAGCCAGAAATTACGTGCTTGCCGTCAGGGGTTAAAAACAGCGTAACGCCCATATCCTGATACTGCCCCAGCCAGGCCGGCGCGCCCCCTGGCGCATCAATTTTCTTAATGATTTTGATATTCTGCTGCTCGCTGAAGAGCTTCACCACATCCGGTATCGCTTCAGCGGCCTGAGCCAGTCCTGACGTTGCCAGCACCGACAGTAACAGTAATTTTTTCATTTTCCGCTCCGGGATCATTGGGGGCGAACCGCCCCCTTCACGTTAACGATTTTTCAGTGCGTCACTGACCATTTCATCGAACTGTTCAAAAGGAACCCAGCCCGGGAGTAACCCTTCGCCAATCAGCGTGGCCGGTGTTCCCTGGATACCCATTTTTTCGGCGATGATCAGGCTGCGTTTGATCGTCACCAGGCTCTCATCATCAGGCGTTGTGACGTTCACCCCGGCCCGTTTTTGCGCCTCCTGAATGCTGGCGTCATCGTGATATCCCTTTTTGGCCATCAGGGTATGGTTAAATTTCATAAATAGCTCAGGATGCGCGCGCCAGACGGTTAAGGCATCGCGTGCTGAGGTCAGTGAACTTTCCGACCGGAAAGGCAAAAACTTAAATACCACCGCCACATCCGGGTGTTTTTCGACGATCTTTTCCAGGTAAGGATCGAATTTCTTGCAGTACGGGCAGTTGTAATCCGTAAAGACCACCAGGGTGAGCTTCGGATCCTTAGCGCCAATGCGCGGCGAGTCCGGGTCGTTAAACAGAAAGTCATAAACCATCTTCTGTGCACGTTGCTCCTGTTCCGGCGTCATGGTCTGCGCCGCCATCACCTGCGCAGAGGTCAACAGTAGCAGAAGCGTAATAAGGATTCTTTTCATAATACATTTAGCCTTTAGCGTTGTTCAGGGTGGCAATAAGCGTGTCTTTATCCAGCAACGGCGAAAGCATCTCCCCCTCAGGGAAGCCCGGGCCGTACACCTCATTAAACGGGATGGCGTAACGGTTGCGCTTTTCAAGGAATTCGGCGATAAACGCTGACGGCTTACTCCAGTCGCCACGCAGCGCCACCACGTCCGGCTGGCTAAGCGCGGCAATAACGTCAGGCTGATTCAATACCCGATGCTCATTTACCTTGCAGGTAACACACCAGTCCGCGGAGATATCCACGAAGACCCGTTTGCCCTGCGCAAGGGCACCCTGAATAGCGTCTTCACTTAGCGGTTGCCACGGGATTGCCTGAGCGACGCTTGCGGTGTTTGTTACAGGCGGTGAGGTAAGCAACCCGCGCAGCTGGTACCCACCAAAGGCTGACAGCGCGATCACCACGCACCAGAACAGCGGCGAGGTTTTCTGCCCGGTCATCGCAAGCAGTGCGATAGCGACGACGATAAGCACTAACATCACGCTCTGGCTCACCGCCTCACCCAGATGCGGGCTAAGCAACGTCACCAGCCACAGGCTGGAAGCCAGCATCATCAGGCCAAGAATAATCTTCAGGCCGTTCATCCAGCGACCGGGTTTTGGCAGCAGCATGGCGGTTTTTGGAACCAGTGCAACGAACAACCAAGGCAAACTCATCCCCACGCCGAGCATCAGGAAGATAAGCCACAGGGAATGCAGCGGTGCGCCAAGGGCAAAGGCCACCGCCGTGCCGAGGAACGGCGCAGAACATGGTGTGGCCAGCAGCGTGGCAAACATCCCTTCGCAGAAACTGCCGGCAAGCCCCGTTCCCCCTGCCGTTGCCAGCCGTCCTGCGGCGGCAGAAGGCAGCAGCATCTCAAACGCCCCGAACAGATTGAGTGCGAAGAGGAAGGTCACCGCGACCATCAGGCCAATAAACCACGGATTCTGGAACTGAATACCCCAGCCCAGCGAGGCACCGGTCAGCTTAAGCGCGGTTACCATTGCGGCCAGCAGCATAAAGGAGACCAGGATCCCGGCACTGGTAGCCAGAAAACGGAGCCTGATCATCCGCCTGTCTGAACCCGCATGGAGCACGCTGTTGAGCTTCATGCCCATCACCGGCAGCACGCAAGGCATCAGGTTCAGGATCAAGCCGCCCAGTAGCGCAAAGAGCACCATTTTGCCGGTTCCCTCAGACACGCCCGCCGCTGACGGTTCCGCGGCCGTTGCCCCGACGGTCATCACGGTTTGCTGCGCTTTATCGCCATTGGTGAGCACAAACGACAGCGTTTTCCCCTGCAGCGAAGTGGGTTTATCTCCCCATTCATCAGTCACGGGCACCGTTACCCGAAGCTGATTGCCGTCGGATTTGAGGGTCGGTTCTCCGGGAAGAATGTCGCCTTCCAGCGGGTCAAAATAGATCCCTGGCTTGTCCCATTGGCCTTGTGTGGTTCCCGTAATGATCAGCTTGTCGTCCGATAACCAGGCTGACAGGTCTGCGGACACGCCAGATGTCGCGGGAATGGCCTGCATCGCGCGTTCAAACGCGTGGCTGAATCCCTCATCCACCGGCTGGTTAAAATCAAGGTGCAGCTTATAGTCCGTCAGCAGACAGACATTGCTGCACGTGGAAAGGGTAAGCGTCCCGTCGAGCGCATCCCCCGCCGCACCGTCGAGGGTGATGGGGATGATGACCTTATCGTGATAGCCCTGGGTGGTCATCCCGGAGATATCAAAGCGCGAAGGCACCGGCCAGTGCCAGTCATCCGTTACGCCAGCAGGCCAGGTGATTTTCGGGGCTACGCCGCCCTCGCCGGGTGAACGCCAGTAGGTTTTCCAGCCGGGCTGCAGCTCAACGGTGAGCAGCGCGAGGATGCGGTTTTGCTCCCTTTCCGCCTGAACGCGGATCCGGGCATGATCGTTTTGCGGGGAAACCAGCCAGCCTGTATCCGCCGCCTGGACAATGCCAATGCAGGACAGCCACAGGAAGACGAATCCCCTGAAGAGGTTAAACATGTTTTACTCCGTGAATAGTGAAAATTATCGTGTGGTGACGATGCTTTTCATTCACGGAAAACACAGTTTTTGAGGTGTATTCGGGGAGGCGGTGCCTGAACGGGCTGTTCTCTCGGAACGCATGCCCGCCCTTGCGTAAACAACTGAAGTAGCGCGAAGAAGATGATAATCGCCGGTAGCGCACCATCAAAGAACAGAGGCTGAGCACAAAGCAGCGAGTGTGCGCCTAACTGACACGGCGATGGCCCGGACGGCTCAGCGTCGCTGGTTTGAGCCGGGGCATCAGCAATCAGGGTCGTTTGCGGATCCAGTCCCTGCAAAAAATGGTTGAGATAAACCGCACGCTGCACCAGGCAAATAGCCATCGCCAGACATGTGATTATCAAAAGCCATTTTCCCAGAAGCTGACGGTTGCGCATAACGTTCCAAATTTACCAGACGCCCCGATCATAAACGATAGTGATGAATCTACAAGTCCTGACAATGTAAGGTTTTGTCTGTCGGCATTAGTCACCGGTCAGCGCATCATAGACGTCCCGCAGTCGCGTGCGCAGGAAAAGCACCGCCTTGTGCTTACGCGATAACAGCGCCTGCTCGCTGGCCCCGGTTTCCTCTGCCAGCATTTTAATGCTGTAGCCCTGGAGCTCCGTTTTTTCAAAAACCTCGCGCTGAGGCGGCGGAAGTTCAGACAGCGCCTGGCCCAGTTCTTCCCACAGCAGCGTTTTGAGGTACTCCTCCTCCGGCGTATGCGGGACACCGAACAGGGTTTCCGCCAGTTCATCTTCGGGGAAGTCCTCATCATCATCCCCGGTAAAATATCCTGAAAGAGAGACCTCACGTTTTTTTCGTGCCCGGTCGGTCATCTCATTACGCGCCGCGCGAAACAGCCAGGCGGCGACGTTTTCGACCGGCTGCTCCACTTTCATCAGCTGATAGGTGACTTCCTGCAAAATATCGTCGGCATCATCGCGCACTGACGTTCGTCCGCGGATAAAGGCTTTCAGCCGGGCGCGACAGGCATTAAGCGCCGACATCAGCAATGACTCTCCCGCCAACCCGGTTTTCATCTCGCTCACTCTGCTTCCGGCGTTTTTGGCGCGCTGTCGTCGCGTTTATCTTCGCGATGACCGTGCCAGCCGCAGTGCCCGCGACCATGGCGACCAAAGCTTTCGCGACGCTGCTGAATAAACGCCTCACGCTGTTCGGGGGTCATGTTCATCCAGCGTTCGTGCATACGACGGTGCGCGCCGAACATCCCCGGGCGGAAACCCAGCCCGCCGAACAGGATCCGGCTTAATACCAGAATCCCCAGCGCCTGCCAAAAACCGATGGCTTTCACGCCAAGAATGGCCGGGAGTAAGGCATTCCACAGGGTCATGACCACCAGTCCAAGCACAAGGACGATTACCGCGCCTATCACCAGCCCTTTACCCATACGGTGGCGGCCAAACCCGCGTCCGTGCCCTCTTCCGTGCATATCGAAATCTCTCATGGTGTTTACCTCATTTACAGTGATTGATTATGGCTTGTGATGAGGTAGACGGATGAGGCGGGTAAATATTGCTGGTGAGAATAAAAATTTTTTGTGCTTACGGATTTTAACATATATCGCTCACATTTGATTGCAGCTAAACTCAAAATAGCTTAAACAGCTGCAACCTTTAAACATCCCAATTGTTAATTAAAAGCCTCCCTTATATAATGAGGCTTTACACTGTAGCTAATTTCTCTTTCTAGGTTTTTCTTCAAGTTCATTTAGGAATTCAAAGAAAGAATTAAGATCAACTTCAACCTCTTCTACACTAGGGTAAGGATCTCCAATGGCAGCAGCACTGTCATGCCCTCTAAAGTAAGTACTGCATTTGGACATAGCATAATCAACCCTATCTATATCAGACTGAGAAATATCAATTAATCTTGCTAGTCGTTGCGTAGAGACACCACGTTCAAAACGAGTAACGACCTTATTAAGTAATTTCTCCTCAACCAATCTTTCCCACGCCTCACGTAAATAGCTATAAAACTGACAGCAAGCATCACGAAGTTCGGTTGTTGTTGTTTCATCCTTTTTCTCAAGCCGTTTTATATCTTGTAATTTCACTTTTAAAAAGCTATATCTTGCCCGAGTAGTCATAGCTTCCCAAGGAGCTGAGGTTTTAACTATCCCGGCGAATTTACGCGAACGCTCAAGTGCTATAGTCGAGTGATCAGTTTTTGTCCCTTCAGCCACCTCTAACAATAACTTGTAGAAAACTATATTGTGCGTTAATATCACGACCTGACGTTTTTGCGATTCTAATACTAATCGCTTAGCCACCCGACTACTCCATTCATGACTTAGTGAATTAACTGGATCGTCAAATATCACCGCTGATTTTCTAGAGTCAGCTTTCATTTCAGCTAAGAAACTGGCAATAGCAATACATCGTTGTTCCCCCTCGCTAGCAACTGAAAGTGCGCCAATGACGTTATTATTCTCATCTGCCAAAGACAATTTAAATTGTTGAACACCAGAGCGATTGCGAGATTCAACCTTGACTCTAAAACGATCAAATCCGAAACTCTGCAGTTCATCATTGAATGCAGATACGAGCGGCTCAACGACACCTGCTCTATAGATACTCGATGAGAGTGTAGAGATTGTGGTAGTACCACATTGAGACAGAATGGAATTATATTTTTTAACATCTTTATGACGTCTCAAATTCACCACAATAATTTCGCGACAATCAAATATATATTTCTTATCTTCCAGGCTAGTTAGCTCAACTTCCTTAGCCTGAATGAAATTATTCAATTCTTCATCCGACTCAATAGCCAATAGCTTTGCATTAATACCTTCAATTATATTTTTTATTTTTGTAATGCTACTTTTCATTAATGGAAGATGAGGCAAAACCAACCTTCCCACTAAGATATCTCTTCTTCCTTCGAGTTTTGAAATCATACTAATGACTTCGTCACCCAACCCTTGAAACTCATTATTTAAAAGAGAAATCGCTGCGCTATAGGGAGTAATATCAAAAGAAAGAACTAAAATATTTTTTAAAGCATCATCATATTCGCCCTTAGCCAATTTCGCCTCTTGTTCTGATTGATCATTTAAATATTTGTACAACCCCTCCATTTTGCTTTCGCTCTCATCATTTATTTCCTGAAAACATATAGGGCAAAATTCCCCTGTAACCATCGGAAAATGTTTTTTTTCATCATGCTGAATGAAATGCTGTGTTGCCTGCCATATTTTTTGCCAACTTACACCCGCAATATTATCAAAAGGTAAGTTATGAAGGGTGGCTTTACGTAACTCCTCACATACACTCGCAGTCTTTTCTTTACCTAATTTTAACTTTTCAAGTGATTCAATAGCATTATCATCTAGTAACTTTATAAGTTTATCGCAAAATAGTACAAGAGGGTCTAGCGTTGCTTTCCTTTGCTGTAAATTCTTTCTTAATGTATGTGGGGTTTGCGATTTAAAATGGTAGATTTCCTTTTTTAAAGGTTCTATCATTTCTAATTCTTCAGGCGTGATACAATGTATGCTTATTTCATCTTCAAGTGTATCAGCAGAAAGACCACTTAAAAAAATTGCTGCAGCGCTAGATGATTTTAAATCATCCAATTTGATAAAACCATTATTCCCCATTGTATCTTCTTCAATGTAGGCTCTGACACTATTCACTGCCCTAACTAACTCGGCCAATAAGTTTAAACCTACTGGTTTAAACCCAAGCGCATCTTCCTTATTGATATAATGATTAGCTGAAGAACCATCAAATACCCTTATTGACTTCAGAGCTTCAATGCTGGAACTATTATTATTCCATAAAAAAATCTCATCTAATCCGTTGACTGTTACACAAATCTCTGCCTGCGGTAGAATTTGTTCCTTTGAAAAAATGTTTCCTAATATTTGAGGGCAGTCTCCTCTGGTTAAACATGTGTTTTTTAATATACTTGAATAGCTTGACTTGCCGGCTCCATTATCACCATAAACAACAAACAATCCTTGCTCTGGAAAATTTATAGTTTGATTGTCAGCCAGCAAGCCGACTCCTTTAACATTACATAAAGTTTTAAGTGAAACTTCATTTTGCTCAGAAGTAAACCCCGTAAATTCCAAAGGCTTTATAGCTCTCTCGTAGACTTCATCTCTTTCAAGAAGACCATGTTCGATTTTTGCTATCTTTAAAATAACACTCAAGCATTCTTGATCTAATGCCCCATGAGTCAACGATAATCTTAAAGCGTGTCTCCACCAAACTGGTTTTCTTTGAGACCATTCAGCGATACTCTCGATAGGTGTCATACAAATTCCTTTAGTATTCTATTTTGTAACCTAAAGCTGTTGTTGTACGACGACTATAAAGCAATAAAATTAATTAATTAATGACTCCCATCTAAAAAAACATTTTTTGTTCACGAATATAAGAGTTAGTATGATGTACAGCAACTTTTTGACACCATCCCTTCAATAGCAAACTTATAATAACAATGCTCAATAAAAAACAGAGCTCCATAAGATAAAATCGAAGATTAACTTTTAACTATTAGCCTGTCCTGGCGTCCAATGCCTAACAACTGACGCAATGGGTATTGCACAGCATCCATATGGCAGTATGGCTGGTCTTTAAGCCCATACTGATGAATGCGCGCAATACGCTGCACTTTACCGGTAAATTCAACCGCAGCACTGTTTTCATGGCCACTGGCTTTCATGTATCGGTTCATACGCACCTTCTAAAACATTGCCCGTTTTATGCGTCAGGTCTTTTCCTTGAACGACTGGCGTTTTCGCGTCTTGTAGGATGAATCATCTAGTGCTTTTTGCTGTTTAATCCATGCTGCTGCGCCGTGCGCACTTAGCAGCCCGGCGAGCTTATCGTCATAAAACGTGAAGCCTTGTCTGGCGCAACTTTCCAGTTACGCCAGACATTAAAAAGGCTCCCTCAGGAGCCTCTCATTATCAATCAAGCCTGCGCCGGCAAACTAAAGCTCGAAATACTCCTTGAGAGCTGCTGCGCCTGCTCTTCCAGGGAAGCGGCGGCTGCGGCGGATTGCTGAACAAGTGCGGCGTTCTGCTGGGTCACGCCATCCATCTCTGTCACCGCCTGTCCGACCTGACTGATCCCGCGGCTTTGCTCTTCAGAGGCCACGGAGATCTGCTCCATCAACGTATTCACTTTATTCACGGAGCTGATAATAGAATCAATGACCTCGCCTGAGCGGTTCACCAGTTCAGCGCCGTTTTTGACGCTGGAAACCGACTGGGCAATCAGGCTTTCAATGTCTTTCGCGGCAACCGCGCTTTTCTGCGCAAGGGTGCGCACTTCACTGGCCACCACGGCGAAGCCGCGTCCTTGTGTGCCGGCGCGTGCTGCTTCAACCGCGGCGTTGAGTGCCAGAATGTTGGTCTGGAAAGCAATGCTGTTGATGACGCTGGTGATGTCCTCGATGCGCTTAGAGTTCGCCGCGATGGTATTCATTGTTTCGATCACTTCGCGGGTCACGGCCTCACCGGTGTGCGCATTGTTCACCGCGTCCTGCACCAGTTTTCCAGCCTGGTGAACGTTATCGGTGTTATTCGCCACGGTAGCGCTCAGCTCTTCCATGCTGGCCGCCGTCTGGGTTAACGCGGAGGCCTGCTGCTCGGTGCGTGAAGCCAGATCGATATTCCCGGAAGCAATTTCCTGCGCGGCGTGGGTGACGGTATGGCTCGCGTCACGCACCTGAGCGATAGTCGACAGAAGCGCCTGGCGCATCTGCTCCATTGAGCCCATCAGGTGATCGATTTCATTGCCGGAGGTGCCTTTTACCGGCACTGGAATGTCCAGTTTACCGGCGGCAATTTGGCTGCAGTGCTCGCGTGCCAGGTTGACCGGCGCGAAAACAAAGCGCTTCATCAGCAGGCTGACGGCAACAATCACGATTACAAACAGGAAAGCAATCGCCGCAATGATCGCCAGACCGGAGATGAAATTACTGCTCGCATCCTCGTTCAGGGTTTTGGCATATTTCTGGTGAACGGCAAGGACCTGGTCGAGAACGATTTCATACTGACGGTCGAGGCGGGACACCTCCGGGATAAGCGCATTAAACTTCGCGACATCGTGCGCAGCGGCGGCGTCAATCAACGGTGCCAGCCCCTGGTTACGGTAGTTTTGCCAGGCATCCTGATACGCGCTCACCAGCGGCGCTTCATCCGACAGGCGCGGAGACGCCATAAACGCCGCAAAGGCATGATCCGCTTTTGTGAGGGCCTCTTTAACCGCGGAAAGTTTCGCTGACTCGTCAGCCGAGTTCCCCGCTTCCACCATCTTCACGTACTCCATCACCCTGACGCGCAAGGTACGGCTGTGGTTGATGGGGTCAATGATCGACAGCACAACCTGGATTTCTTTGTTCACATTATCCAGGGAATTATTACTTTTAATGATGAGGCCAACGCTGGTAATGGTGCTGACGACAAAGAAGAAAAGCAGAGCAAAAAGGACAATCAGGGATGATTTTTTTAACGACATGGACCGATACCTCAAGAATAAACATTCCCTATCGTTATCGGCCGATCCAAAACTTAAATTAATTAAAGTTATTAACGTTTCCCTTCAGCAGCCAGGGCTATGCTTTCGCTTTATAGCGCCGCTGCAGGGTGGCATCCAGTTTTCGCTGTAACGGTTGTGGCGTTTCGCCGTCGATCAGTTTGCCAATCAGATCAAAGCAGTGCCACGCCAGCTGGCGGTTATCCTGGCGAATGGTATCAACCGGAATGGTGAGCGAGTCGTAAAGGTAGTGATCGTCAAAGCTGGCTAACCGGATATCACTTTGCATCAGGTTATGCTGCCCCATATAGCGCAATACCCCTTCCAGCAGACCACAGGCGGCAGTGAACAAGGCTTTTGGCGGGCGTCCCAGGCGGGCGCACAGCTCGGCGAACATCTCGTAGCCGGAGCTCGGGTGATAGTTGCCGTGAATGATCCACTCCGGACGCAGCGCCACATTGGCCTCTTGCAGTCCTTGCTTAAACCCTTCCAGACGATCGCGCGTCGGGGAAAGCCGCGGCTGCCCGCCAAGGAAGTAAATTTCATCAGGATGCTGGCGCGCAATGTCGGCCACCAGTTCCGCCGTCGGGGTAATGGAATCGGTGATCACCAACGGCAATGTGCTGTCGTTCATATGGCGGTCAAAAAGGACGACCGGCAGCTGTTCGCTCAGCTTCTGGTAGTCGGCATCATTGAGCATACTGGAGGCCACAATCAGCCCGTCCACCTGACGCGCCACCATGTTATTAACCACCACCGTCTCCTGGCCCGGGTTTTCATCACTGCAGGAGATGAGCAGTTGAACGCCTGCCTCACGGCACAGTGTCTCCAGTTCGTGAGAAAACACCGCAAAGCCGTAGTTAGTGATCTCCGGCACCACCAGGCCGATGGTGTGGCTACGGTTATCACGCAGCGAGCGCGCGTGAATGCTGGGCTGGTAGTGATGCTCTTTCGCAATCGCCAGCACGCGCTCACGCGTCTCTTCCGCCACGCGAAGCTCTTTGCTGCGCCCGTTCAGTACCAGGCTGGCGGTGGCTTTTGAAACCCCCGCCAGTTCCGCGATGTCTTTAATTGTGACGCGTTTTGTTTTTCTCACAACGACTTAGATCCGGCTGCCAAAACCCTTATTCTACCATGCAGCCGCGCAGCGACCAGTAGCGTAATGTGATGTCGGACCCACCTTCGAATCGCACCCGTGCCGGATGGTCAGGAAAATAGCGGCTGCTCATCACCCCTTCGCCATGATTGATGAAAATTTCAACGCTGGAGCTGTCACACAGAACGCGTAAATGATGAACGTCGCCCCGCCAGTAACGGGTCAATGTCTCCCCGGTTTTCAGGCTGGCGCGTTCCAGACGCAATCCACTGTCCTCGACGATAAGGCGCAACGCACCGGCGAAATCCACGGTTACTGAAGATGAGGTGAGCTCGAACTCAAGGCGCGTCGCATCAAGAGCCGGGGCATCGCTGGCGTTACCCTGCCAGCGACATTCCTCTTCGCGCAGTGCGTGCAGTTCGCGCACCGGCGTCTGCCACAGTTTGCCGTCACGGAAGTGTAATTCTCGCGGACAGGTCATCTGATGGCTCCACCCTTGCGCCCGTGTGGGCTGAAGCATCTCTTCTCCGTCCGGCACGCCCATCCAGCCAATCAGGATCCGCCGTCCGTCTTCCGCCACCGTGGTTTGGGGAGCGTAGAACTCGAAACCGGCGTCCAGCTCGTGCAACTCGCCATGTTCAAACAAAGCGCGGGTATGGTCGAACGCCCCGCTCATCCACGTGGCCGGATAAGTATTGAGATAGCGATGCGGTTCGCGCGCCAGCCCCTGCGGACAGCAGATCAATACGTGTGTCCCGTCGAGGGCAAACAGGTCCGGGCACTCCCACATGTATCCCGCCTCGGTCAGGCCGTTCACGCCATGACCGGCAATCTCTCCGCAAGACGCCCAGTGGTGCAAATCGGCAGATGTGAACAGCAGCACCTTGCCGCGTTTTTGCAGATCCTGCGCCCCCAGTACCATGTACCATACCCCGTCGTGCTGCCACACTTTCGGGTCACGCACGTGGCCGGTGTAGCCTTCCGGCAGCGCAAGAACCGGACCGAGTTTTTTGAACGTACCGTCAGCCTGTTGCGTGGCAAGGCACTGCCAGGCGGTGCGGCTGCCATCATCAAATTTCACGTTGCCGGTATAACACAACGTCAGGACACCGTTGTTATCGACGGCGCTGCCGGAATAGCAGCCGTTGCGGTCATACTCCTCATCGGGCATCAGCGCCATCGGTTCATGCTGCCAGTGCACCAGGTCTGCGGAGCTCCAGTGTCCCCAGCACTTATAGCGATGGTCGCAATCCAGCGGATTCCACTGATAGAACAGGTGGTAACGCCCGGCAAACCAGATAAACCCGTTAGGATCGTTCATCAGCCCCGTCACCGGTGCCGGATGCCATTGCGGATAATGGCTGTCGGCGTAAGCACGCGGCTGGCCTTTCATGACGGCCTGCAGGATGGCAGGCCAGCGGGAAGGTAACGTCATTATTCAGAATCCGTTTTATATTTCAGCAGCAGCGAGACGGTAAACGCCACGCCGAAGGCAATCACCATGCCGATAATATAGTTGAGCAGCGAGCTTGCCTGCACGATCGCCATGCCCGGGATGGCAGTCAGCCCGACGGCGGTCATATAAACATGCACCGAGACCACCCACGCCCCGCCTGCCGCACCGCCAATCAGCGCGGCGATAAACGGTTTCACGAAACGCAGGTTGATACCAAATATTGCCGCTTCGGTAATGCCCAGCATGGCCGAAAACGCAGACGGTAACGTAATGGCTTTAATTTTCGCGTCTTTGGTTTTAAACCAGACCGCCAGACAAGCTCCCCCCTGCGCCACGTTGGCCATCGCCCAGATAGGCAGCAGGAAGTTAACGCCAATCGACGGATTCCCCAGTAACCCGGCTTCAATGGCATGGAAACTGTGGTGAATACCGGTGATAACGATAACCGAGTAAAGCCCGCCAAATAACAGCCCGGCCAGCCAGCCCGCATGGGCGATCAGGGTGCTCAGAACAAAGGAGATACCATCCCCTAACGCACGCCCGGCCGGGCCAATGATCAGCAAGGCAATAAAGCCGGAGAGAATAACGGTGAGGAACGGCGTCAGGATCAGATCTAACGCATCCGGAATAATACGGCGCAGGTTTTTCTCCACGATACTCATAAACCAGACGGCCAGCAGCACCGGGAACACCGTTCCCTGATAGCCAATCATGGCAATCTCAAGGCCGAAGAAGTTCATGGTGTGGAAGCCAGACGCCACGCCCCAGGCGTTAGTCAGCGCCGGATGCGTCAGAATGCCGCCGAGGGTCGCCCCCAGATATGGGTTACCGCCAAATTCACGCGCGGCCGTGAAGCCAATCAGGATCGGCAGAATGATAAATGCCGCTGAGCTGCACATATCCAGCATGATATAGAGCGCGTTATCGGCATTGACCCAGCCGTAGGTTTTGACCATCCCGAGCAGGCCCATCAGTAAACCGGAGGCCACAATCGCTGGAATGATCGGCACAAAGATGTTTGAGAGCAGTCGGGCAATGCGCTGGAACGGGTTCAGCTTGCGTGCCGCCATGTCGGCCGCTTCGGACTTGCTGGATTCGCTAATCCCTGCCGCCTGAATAAACGCGGCGTAGACCTTGTTAACCACCCCCGTACCAAAAATCACCTGCATCTGCCCGGCGTTGCGAAAACAGCCTTTTACGCCGTCAACTTTGCCGATGGCCTGCTGATCGGCAAGCGTGTCGTCGACCAGCACCAGTCGAAGACGCGTTGCGCAGTGCGCCGCACTGGCGATGTTCTCTTTGCCACCGAGCAGCGGAATGAGCGCGCGGGCGATATTATCAAAATCCATAGATACCTCTGCCTGACTGTATTTTTATGATGTGAAAAACGCTCCCGCACTGCGGGAGCGTAAAAGGTTAAAACCAGGTTTCCATCTGTACCCCAAAGTTCCATTCCCCGCCGGCGTTGAAACCGCTGCTGCCAAAGGCATCATCGCTGGCGTAATTATCCAGTTTGCTGCTCCAGTCCATCCAGGTGGCGAACAGACGCAACTCAGGACGGCTGAAGAAATCGCCGATCTTGCCCGCTTTTAACGTTGGGGCAAAGGTCAGCTTGTAGAAACTTCCGTTGACGGCGTTTCGGTCTTTATACCCTTCCGGGTTTAAATCCATGTACTGATAGCTGCCCTCAAACGCCAGGGCGAAATTCTGCGTGACCTCTTTAATCAGGCGGGTATTGAGCGTGACCCACTCATAGCTGTCGCCTTTGACATAGCGGTCTTTACTGCTCTGGGCCAGAACGGCAGGCGCGATATGCCAGCCGCCACCAAGAGGCGTGACACCGTAACTTGCAAAGCGCCAGGTATCGGCTTCAGACAGCAATGCGCCATCGGAACCGATGCTCTTCACCTCTGCCCCCAGCCCGTGGCCGTACAGCAGCGCCGTTTTGGCTGAACCTTCGCGCAAACCGTAGAAACTTTCATTGTGCAATCCGACCAGGGCATGAACGCCATTGTTGGCGGCGTCGGTTTTTATCAGATCGCCATTGCTGTCTTTGCGGTCGTCGTTGTCTTTTGCCCGCAGGCCGCTCACCATCAGCTGGAACGGCCCGGCGAAGTGGTTCATGCTCAGGATGTAGTTTTGAACGTTATTGTCGATTTGCTCTTCGCTGCCGAAGTTACGCCCGTAAAGAGAGAAGTTGCTGCGCAGCGATTCATTCCATTTCACGTCATACACGCCACCACCGGTACCGGCCAGGAACACCACATCGGAATCCAGCCAGTGAATATCAAAGTTATCCCGGTCGAAGCGTTTACCGGCCCAGAAGGTACTGCCCTTCAGCGCGCCGGTAAAATCAGGCAAATTGCCCAGTTCAGCAAACGCCTGACGAATATTGAGATCGCTGGTGTCAGCGGACCAGTCGTTATAGGTTTTCTGACCATCCGCCAGCATGGCCTTGAAGCGCGTGGTCGCCCCGTTATCCAGGGTCTGTTTGTGTTCCACGTTCAGCTCAACGTAGGTATCGGCTTCATTCCCCAGACGCCCGACCGCACCACCGGTTTCCCCGGCTGGCGTCAGATAAGGGCCGCTTTTACTGCTCGACGCCGCATCGTTCATCAGCAGGCCAGAACGGGCATAGCCATGAAACTCAAACCCACTGCTCTGATCGGCTTTCTTCTCCAGGGCGGCGGTACGCTGCGCCACTTGCTGGGTTGTTGTTTGCGCCTGCTGCTGGGCAGTCACCAACTGCTGCGTTTTTTGTTCTGCGTCGGTGGCGCGTTTCTCCGCAACCTGCGCGCGGGTTTCCGCAGCCTGAAGACGCTGCTCCAGAGCAGCAAGACGCGCTTCGATACTCGTCATATCCGTTTGGGCAAAAACAGAGGTACTCCCGGCCAGCATGCCTATCATCACGGCAAGTCTGCGTTTTTTATACATTTTGTCGCATCCCTAAAAGAAGTCATTGAAAGTGCTAAATTGCTAAACCGGTTTAGGTTGATGATACTAAACCTGCCAATTTTGGATCGGCAATCTTTTTTGCTAAACCGATTTAGTAAGTGTGATCGAGGCGACAATTCAGGCCGCCGACAGACGGCCCGTTGCGGGAGGAATTACAGTTGCGGGTGATAAGGCAGCGCGGTCATCGCCCCTTTAGCCGTGGTGGCTAACGCGCCGCAGCGCTGGGCTAATGCGATCACGCGTGGAAGATCGTGGCTGTCGATACTCCCAGCGGAAGCCAGTCCATAAAGCAGTCCCGCCACGAAGGCATCACCTGCGCCGGTGGTGTCCACGCATTCAACGGGGATTGCCGGATAATGCTTTACCGTTCCGTCATGCCAGGCGATGACCCCGTCTTTGCCCTGAGTGACCAGCACCAGCCGGGCCGGACAGCGGCGCATCAGCGCGGCCAGCCCTTCCGTGACCCCAAGGTCAGCGGTTAAAAAAGCCAGTTCTTCGACGGAGAGTTTGACGACGTCAGCGCATTGCAACGCCTGTTCGAGGCAGCGGCGCAGGTCGTCCTCATCCGGCCAGAGATCCGGGCGGATATTGGGGTCGAAACTGACATAACCCCCCGCTTCCCTGACTGCGTTCATAGCCTGAAACGTTGCAGAACGGCTCGGTTCAGCGCTCAGGGCAATGGAACAAACATGCAGCCACTCTCCTGCGCTAAAGGGCGGCAGGTCGGCTGATGCCAGAAACAGATCGGCGCTCGGGCGAACCATAAAGGTGAACGAACGTTCGCCCTGTTCGTCAAGATCCACGACCACGGTTGACGTGCGGTGTGCCGGGTCGAGGCGCATCCAGTTTACGTCAACCTCCTCGTCAGCCAGCGTTTTATGCATAAAGCGACCGAAAGGATCGTCGCCGACCCTGCCGATAAAGGCGCTTTTCCCGCCCAGACGGGCAATACCGACCGCCACGTTAGCCGGCGCGCCGCCGGGGCATTGCAGCAACCGGCCTTCTCCCTCCGGTAATAAATCCACTACCGCATCGCCAAGTACCCAGATTTTTTGCATGTGATCCTCTCAGCTAAACAATGTTAAACCGTTTTAGCTATTTAAGCACAGGCAGGACGAAGGGGAAATAATACGGAAGGAAAATTGGCTTAACGCACCAGGTGTGGCCAGCTAATATCGCCTACGCCATTCAGCGCTGGACGGGCAAACAGAAAGCCCTGAAAACGTCGGATCCCGGCAGATTCAAGCCAGCACCACTCTTCCAGCTTCTCGATGCCTTCCGCCACCAGGGTGATTTCAAGGTCGGTGCAGCAGCTGACTATCGAGCGCACAATCGCCTGTTTTGGCCCACTGAGATGAATATTGCTGACAATTTCGCGGTCAATTTTAATTTTATCCGGCTGGAATCGGGTCAGCAGTGAAAGCCCGGCGTAACCGGAACCGAAATCATCGATCGCCAGGCCAATACCTTCAGCGCGCAGGTGTTTAATGGCGCTATTGAACTTATTGAACCCGGAAATCATCTCGTTTTCGGTCACTTCAATGACCACCTGCTCCGGCTGAAGCCCATGTTGTTTAATCTGTTCAACCAGAAACTCCACGGCGCCAGGCACTTTCACCAGCGACATCGGGAGAAGATTTACCGCGATTTTATGGCTCCCGATCCCCAGTTTATCGGCCAGCGCAAAAGCCCAGGCTTTGGTCTGGAGATCGACTTCATAGATTTTGTCCTGATCGAGGCGGCTGAAAAAATGCTCCGGGCTTCCCCCGTCATTACCGCGGATAAGGGCCTCAAGTGAACTGATTTTCCCTTCCAGCGGTTCGACGATGGGCTGGAGGGCGAACTGGCAGGTTTGTCTGTCCAGCAGACCCAGACTCTCGCCAAACGGCGATTTCTCAGGCGAGAGCGTCCATTTTTCCGGGGCAAAACGCGCCCCCGACGGGGCCGGTCGTTTGCCGGTAATAAACGTCTGAATAAATTTGAACACCCGATCATCAGATGTCAGATAACTGTCCAGTTTGCTGTAGTGCAGTACCGACTGCAGAACGTCTTTCGGCGACTCGTTCTGCAGGTCAAACAGCAGCATACCGACATTCTCAAAACGTCTGCGGGGGCCGTAATCCCGCATAAGCTCAACCACGCCGCTGTGCCGCTTATCCTCACGGATCTTCTGAAACAACCTAACCACACTCTCTTCCGAGCCTTCGAGGAGTTGCAGGACATCATCCCCTTTTGAAAGAAGAACGCCGGTAATATTCAATCCGGCATTGCGCGTCCTGGCCTGTTCAACCAGCGTCTGGAGTTCGGCGGATCGGCAGGATAAATTCAACTGGCTGCGGTAAATAAGAGTAGTCAGCACAAAAACGTGTTCCGATAAGAGGTATGCGTTGGACTTTACTGTTTAACATACTTCATCTGCGCGACCTAACAGATTAACCCCTTGCGGGAGAGGCTACTTTTTCTCATCCCCGATGCGTCTGTCAATCCTCTCCTGCATGTAGGCATAAAACGGGTTCGACGTCACCCGCATTAACGCGTCTTTGCCTACGCTCAGCACGGAGGTTTCCCCCCACAGCGCAATCGTGCCGAGGCTAATGCCATACCGGTTTTTCTCCGCAGGATGTCGGCCATAGAGATCGTCATCAGGCGGGAACGGCACGGCGACATGCGACAGTGAATAGACCTCCTGCGGCCAGGACATCGCCAGCGGTACCGCGGTCTCATCGGTGCGTCCCGCCGGGGTTATTTTCGCCACCGCGGCGAAACTGTCCGCGCTGGCATTGGTAATAATCGTGACACCGTAACGCCTTTTCGTCACAGGCAGTAACTCAGAGGTCGCCGCCCACGACGACGGTTTAAAGAGAGGACGGAAGCTGGCGGCCTGATTGATATCAAATACAACCAGCTCGCTGCCGTTCGCCGGAAGCAGGTCAAATAAGCCGGTGACCACGGCGCGGGTGCTGACCGTTGAATCCATCACCGACTGGAATGCGAGTACCGGCGGCAGCTGGTCCAGTCTGTGCTCCCGGGCATCCCGCCCCATTTGCTCCTGCAGGGCCTGGGTCAAGAGCCATGACTGGCGCGCCGCATTGACCGGGAAGGAATTGTATTTATACGGGTTATATTCCGGCGAGATGTTTAACCATGCCGCTTTGGCAAACGGCGGTAACATCGCCGGCAATCCGGCCAATCCTGCAAACCGGGCGAACGCCGTGACGCCAATCATTGGCGAGAGCAGAATGAGCTGTTGCGGTTTGCGAAGCGCAGGCGTGTCCAGCGCATCAAGGGCATATTTCATCGCCAGCGCCCCACCGTTGGAGTAACCCACCAGATGCAGGGGAACATTGTCTCCCGCCAGCCGCGTGGCTTCACGCACGGCAAGGCGCGTCGCTGCCAGCCACCTCTCCCAGTCAACGTCCGTCAGCGCGCCGGGCGCGGTGCCGTGTCCGGGCAGGCGTGGGACCACCGCCACAAAACCGTGCTGCTGATAATCACGGGCAAGATGCCGGACGCTGTAAGGCGAATCTGTTAGCCCGTGCAGCAACACCACCGCGCCGCGTGGCGTTCCGGCAGGCATCAGCACAAAGGAGCGGTTGGCATCGGGTGAAAATTTACCGGGCCAAACCAGGCTCTGACGGTAGTAGCGGTTTAACGGCGTGCGCTCCTCACCCTGGGTTTTGCGCGTTACCGCATTATCCAGATCGGTGAAAATGGCGTTTTCCCGGGCGACATACTGGGCAAAACTCGCCTTATCGATCTCGCGTACGGACATCTCATTTGCCCGCCAGGTATGCCAGAGATGCAGTTCCGGCCCCTGCTGCGAGAGATAAACCCGAACCGCGAGCAGGACGATCAGTACCACTCCTGCGATCATCGCCATTTTCTTTGCGAGCGCCATCAGGCGCACGCTGATACGCCAGGGCAAGTTCGCCATGCCGGGATCCCTTTCATATTTACGTTGTCTCTATCTTATCAAAAATGTGAAGACGCTGACGTATTCACGAAATTCATACCTCCCCGCTCAGCCAGTGCACCAAAAGTGAACTACGCTGCACAAATGTTGATCATTGGTTAACTAAATATTGCATGAAGTTTGCAGCACAGAGGCGTCCCGTCTCTCTGTGGACATGGCACGCGTCATGCATTGTTAATCAAATAACACAAACCTGATGACTGACAGCCTGTTAACAGCGAGGCGGTATGACGACGAAACCCGAGGTGTTGAGCCGTATTGAAGCCACGTTCAGCCAGCTGACCCCCAGCGAGAAGCGGGTGGCGAGCTGGTTGCTGGCGCATGCCGCACAGATCCCGTTTGAAACGGCTGAAAGCGTGGGTCTGGCGACCGGCACCAGCGGGATTACCGTGGGACGCTTTCTGCGAAAACTCGGCTACCGCAATCTGGAAGATGCCAAAAAGAGCCTGCGCGACCCGCATCAACCCTGGGGTATGAACGAGCGGCTGGACTCCTGGCAGCAGCAGTCCCCTCTGCCCAACCGCCTTCAGCACTCTCTGTCGCTGGAGGTGGATGCCATCACTCAGGTTTATCAGTTGGCGCACACCGACGCATTTCGCCAGGTGGTTCATCAGCTTGCCCACGCGGATGCGGTTTTTGTGCTGGGGATCCAGTCGACACGTGGGATAGCCAACGCCTTCTTCAGTCATCTTGAGTACCTTCGCCCGCGCGTCAGCTACGCCGAAGGCGCGTCCGGCAGCTGGGTTGAATCCCTGAACTCCGGTTTCGCCCACCCCTATGTGGTGCTGACCGATACCCGCACCTATTCCACCATTGCGCGGCAGTACTGTCGGGTCGCGAGCGAAAAAGGTATTTCGCTGGCCCTGATCACCGATATCTGGTGCCCGTGGGCGCGGGATTACCCGCTTGATTTACTGCAGGTGAAAACCGAAACCGGCCATTTCTGGGATTCGCTGGCACCTGTGAGCTGTCTGTTCAACCTGCTGCTGTCAGGTGTCGTGGAAGCGCTGGGTGATGCCCTTCCACAGCGGCTGGCGGTAAACCGGCAATTACAACAAGAGTTTGGTCAATTCGAACGCTAAAGGAGCGGAGCTATGCCCCCAGAGAGTGAACTGATCGATGTGGCGAAGACCTTCCCTGCGCTGCATATCGATCTGAAATACGCCACAGCCGACAACATCACGGGTCGTCCGATTTATCAGGAGGCGCTGTGCCTGCTGCATACCGATGCGGCCACCGCGCTGGCGAAAGCCATCAGCATCGCCGCACTGGCCGGGCTGAAGCTGGTGGTCTACGACGCTTATCGCCCGCAGGAGGCGCAGGCTCAGTTGTGGGATGCCTGCCCGAACCCGGAATACGTGGTTGATGTGGCGATTGGTTCCAACCACAGCCGCGGGACGGCCATCGACGTTACGCTGATGGACGAACAGAACACCGTGCTGGATATGGGGGCCGGTTTTGACGAAATGCACGACCGCTCGCATGCCTGGCACCCGTCCGTGCCGCCGCACGCGCAGCGCAATCGCCTGCTGCTTAACGCCATCATGTCCGGTGGCGGCTTTGTGGGGATCAGCAGCGAATGGTGGCACTTCGAGCTGCCGAACGCGGCCAGCTATCCCCTGCTTGACGATCGTTTTGCCTGTTTCCCGTTGACGCACACCCCTCTTTAAAACTGGAGCACTGCCATGAAAACAACGCTTCTTACTACCCTGATCGCCGCCTCGCTGGCACTCAGCGCCCCGGTTGCGCTGGCTGCCGTCCCGAAAGATATGCTGGTGATCGGAAAAGCGGCCGACCCGCAAACGCTCGACCCGGCGGTGACCATTGATAACAACGACTGGACGGTGACTTACCCCGCCTATCAGCGTCTGGTGAAGTACAAGCCAGGCTCCACCGAGGTGGAGGGCGACCTGTCAACGGGCTGGAAGGCGTCAGCGGATCAGAAAGAGTGGACCTTTACCCTTACCGATAACGCAAAATTCGCCGATGGCACGCCGGTTACTGCCGAGGCGGTAAAACTCTCCTTTGAACGTCTGCTGAAGCTTAGCCAGGGGCCGTCTGAAGCGTTCCCGAAAGATCTCAAAATTGATGCGGTCGATCCGCACACGGTGAAATTCACCCTCAGCCAGCCGTTTGCCCCGTTCCTCTACACCCTGGCCAACGACGGTGCGTCGATCGTTAACCCGGCGGTGTTAAAGGCGAACGCTGCCGATGATGCACGCGGTTATTTAGCGCAAAACACCGCCGGCTCCGGGCCATTCATGCTGAAAAGCTGGCAGAAAGGTCAGCAGCTGGTGCTCGTTCCGAATCCACACTGGGCGGGTGAGAAGCCGCACTTCAAGCGCGTTTCGGTGAAAATTATTGGTGAAAGCGCTTCACGCCGCCTGCAGCTTTCCCGTGGCGATCTGGATATCGCCGATTCACTGCCCGTCGATCAGCTTTCAGCCCTTAAGCAAGAAGGCAAAGTGGCGGTGGCGGAATATCCGTCCCTGCGCGTGACCTATCTTTATCTGAATAACAGCAAAGCCCCGCTCAATCAGGTGGATTTACGTCGGGCTGTCTCCTGGGCAACGGATTATCAGGGGATGGTGAAAGGCATCCTGAGCGGCAATGGTAAACAGATGCGCGGCCCGATACCGGACGGCATGTGGGGGTTTGACGCCACGGCAATGCAGTACAGCTTTGACGAGGCCAAAGCCAAAGCCGCGCTGGAGAAAGTCAAAGACAAGCCAGCAAGCCTGACATTCCTCTATTCAGACAACGACCCCAACTGGGAGCCGATCGCCCTGTCCACGCAGGCGAGCCTCGGCAAGATCGGCATCAACGTGAAGCTGGAAAAACTGGCTAACGCCACCATGCGCGATCGTGTCGGGAAAGGTGACTATGACATCGCTATTGGCAACTGGAGCCCGGACTTTGCCGACCCGTACATGTTCATGAACTACTGGTTTGAGTCGGACAAAAAAGGGTTGCCGGGTAACCGCTCGTTTTACGAGAACAAAGAGGTCGACGCCCTGCTGAAGGCGGCCCTGAAAACCACCGATCAGGCGGAGCGTACCCACGATTACCAGCAGGCGCAGAAGGTGGTGATCGACGAGGCGGCCTACGTGTATCTGTTCCAGAAGAACTACCAGCTGGCGATGAACAAAGAGGTGAAAGGCTTCACCTTTAATCCAATGCTGGAGCAGGTCTTTAACATCGCCACCATGAGTAAATAACGGTTCTCGCCGGGGGAAAGTGTATGACGTTCTGGAGCATTGTGCGCCAGCGCTGCTGGGGGTTAATCCTGGTGGTGGCCGGTGTCTGTATCATCACCTTTATTATTTCACACCTGATCCCCGGCGATCCGGCCCGCCTGCTGGCCGGAGACCGCGCCAGCGACGACATTGTGCAAGGTATCCGCCAGCAGCTGGGGCTGGATCAACCGTTGTATATCCAGTTTGGTCGCTATGTGGATGCGCTGGCCCATGGCGATTTAGGCACCTCTATCCGCACCGGGCGACCGGTTGCGGAAGATTTGAAGGCCTTTTTCCCGGCCACCCTGGAGCTGGCTTTTTGTTCCCTGCTGCTGGCGCTGGTTATCGGCGTGCCGCTGGGGATTTTATCGGCGGTCTACCGTGACCGCTGGCTGGATCATCTGGTGCGCTTAATGGCGATGACGGGCATTTCAACGCCCGCATTCTGGCTTGGGTTGGGAGTGATTGTCCTCTTCTACGGGCATCTGCAACTTCTGCCGGGCGGCGGAAGGCTTGACGACTGGCTCGATCCGCCGACGCGCGTTACCGGCTTTTATCTGGTGGATGCGCTGCTGGAAGGCAACGGGGAGGTCTTTTTCAATGCCCTGCAGCATCTGATTTTACCTTCGATGACGCTGGCATTTGTTCATCTCGGCATTGTGGCGCGTCAGGTTCGCTCGGCCATGCTGGAGCAGCTCAGTGAAGATTACATACGAACCGCACGCGCCAGCGGATTGCCCGGCTGGTACATCGTGCTGCGCTATGCCCTGCCCAATGCGATGATCCCGTCAATTACCGTGCTTGGACTGGCACTGGGCGATCTGCTGTATGGCGCAGTCCTCACCGAAACCGTCTTTGCCTGGCCGGGAATGGGCGCCTGGGTCGTCACCTCTATTCAGGCGCTCGATTTCCCTGCCGTCATGGGCTTCGCGGTAGTAGTCTCACTGGCCTATGTGCTGGTTAATCTGGTGGTCGATCTGCTCTATCTGTGGGTTGACCCGCGAATCGGGCGCGGAGGTGCCGAATGATGTTGACTCAGGAAACGCCCGTCCCGGTTAAAACAGCGAAAGCAGGCATCAACTGGGCAAAACTGTTCTGGATGCTGCGTAAAAGTCCCCTCACGCTGATTGGCGCCGCGATCATGATCCTGATGCTCCTGCTGATGGTGACATCACCGTGGATTGTGCCGCATGACCCCAATGCGCTGGATTTGACCGCGCGTCTGCAGGCTCCGTCTGCCGAACACTGGTTTGGCACCGACGAGGTTGGCCGCGATCTGTTCAGCCGGGTGCTCGCCGGCAGCCAGCAGTCGATCAGCGCGGGGCTGGCCGTCGTGGTGATTGCGGGTGGTATTGGCTCGCTGCTGGGCTGTTTGTCTGGCGTGCTGGGCGGGCGCGGCGACGCCATTATTATGCGCATTATGGACGTGATGCTCTCCATTCCCTCGCTGGTGCTGACCATGGCGCTGGCGGCGGCGCTGGGGCCGAGCCTGTTTAACGCAATGCTCGCCATCGCGATTGTACGTATTCCGTTTTACGTGCGTCTGGCACGCGGGCAAACCCTTGTCGTGCGCCAGTTTACCTATGTTCAGGCGGCCCGCACCTTCGGCGCATCACGCTGGCATTTAATCAGCTGGCATATTCTGCGCAACGCCCTGCCGCCGCTGATTGTGCAGGCTTCGCTGGATATTGGCAGCGCCATTCTGATGGCCGCCACGCTGGGCTTTATCGGTCTGGGCGCACAGCAACCCACCGCCGAATGGGGCGCGATGGTTGCCGTAGGGCGCAACTATGTACTTGACCAGTGGTGGTATTGCGCTTTTCCTGGCGCGGCCATTTTGATTACCGCCGTGGGCTTTAATCTTTTTGGTGACGGCATCCGCGACCTGCTGGATCCGAAATCAGGAGGGAAACAGTCATGACCGACTCTGTTTTAACCATCGAGGATTTACATCTGAGTTTCCCGATATACCGCGGTGAGGTTCATGCGCTGAACCACGTCTCGCTGGAGATTAAACGGGGTGAGATTGTCGGCGTAGTGGGCGAGTCGGGGTCGGGGAAGTCGGTTACCGCCATGCTCGCCATGCGCCTGTTGCCGGAAGGCAGCTACCGAATTCATCACGGTCAGGTGACATTGCTGGGAGAAGATGTTCTGACCGCATCGGAAAAACAGCTTCGCCAGTGGCGCGGGGCAAAAGTGGCGATGATTTTTCAGGAGCCCATGACCGCCCTGAACCCAACGCGGCGGATTGGTAAGCAAATGGTGGAGGTGATCCGCCAGCATCAGCCGCTCGACCGTCGCGCGGCGCAGCAAAAAGCGATTGCCCTGCTGGAGGAGATGCAAATCCCGGACGCGAAAGCGGTGATGGCGCGTTATCCGTTTGAACTCTCCGGCGGCATGCGTCAGCGGGTGATGATCGCCCTTGCCTTCTCCTGCGAGCCTGAACTTATCATCGCCGACGAGCCGACCACGGCGCTGGATGTGACCGTGCAGCTGCAGGTCCTGCGTCTGCTGAAGCACAAGGCGCGGGCCAGCGGAACCTCGGTACTGTTTATCAGCCACGATATGGCCGTGGTTTCCCAGCTCTGTGACCGGATGTATGTGATGTACGCGGGAAGCGTAATTGAGAGCGGTGCCACGCAAACGCTGATCCACCATCCCGTTCATCCCTACTCCATAGGTCTGCTGCAATGTGCACCTGAAAACGGTGCGCCGCGCGAGTTGCTTCCGGCCATTCCCGGCACGGTGCCTAATCTCAGCCAGCTTCCTCAAGGCTGCGCGTTCCGCGAGCGCTGCTTTGCCGCCGGGACGAAATGCGGTGAGGCACCGCGCTTGCTTCCTAATGGTGCAGAGGGCCAGATGGCTGCCTGCTGGTACCCGCAACGGGAGAAACACCATGTCTGACATTTTGCTTGAACTGGATAGCGTGCATGTCAACTTTCCCGCGCGCAAAAACTGGCTGGGCCGCGTCACGGAACAGGTGCATGCCCTCAATGGGCTGGACCTGCAGATCCGTCGCGGCGAAACGCTGGGCATTGTTGGGGAATCCGGCTGCGGGAAAAGCACGCTGGCACAGCTATTGATGGGCATGCTCAGGCCCAGCACCGGCGACTATCAGCGGACGCATCACGCGGGCGGCATGCAGATGGTTTTTCAGGACCCGCTCTCTTCCCTCGACCCGCGTTTACCGGTGTGGCGCATCATCACCGAGCCGGTGTGGGTGCAAAAACGCAGCAGTGAACGCGAACGGCGCCAGCTTGCAGAGACGCTGGCGATGCAGGTGGGTATTCGTGCGGAATATCTTGACCGGTTACCGCATGCCTTTTCAGGCGGGCAGCGCCAGCGCATTGCTATCGCCCGGGCGCTGTCGTCCAATCCAGACATCATCGTGCTCGACGAACCCACCAGCGCGCTGGATATTTCCGTGCAGGCGCAAATCCTCAACCTGCTGGTAAAACTGCAGCAGGAACGGAACCTCACCTATGTGTTGATCTCACATAACGTCTCGGTGGTCAGACACATGAGCGATCGTGTGGCGGTGATGTATCTGGGCCAGATCGTGGAACTGGGAACCACCGATCAGGTGCTTGTCAGGCCGCGCCATCCCTACACCCGGCTGCTGCTTGATTCCGTTCCCAGAACCGGTGAACCGCTGGATGAAAACCTGGCGCTGCGTAAAACAGAGCTTCCTGGCAATCGTCACCTTCCCACCGGCTGTTTTTTCCGGGACCGCTGTCCGCAGGCAGCGCAAGGGTGCGAGCGCCCGCAGTCGCTACAGCCTTCAGTTGAGGGCTGTAGCGTGCGCTGCTGGCGCAATCTGAGCTAATAGCCACGCAGGGTGGCGCTGTTTCACGTTTAAATTTGCGCCATTCCACCGTCGACAAACAGTTCGGTGGCGTTGATAAAGCTTGCTGCATCTGAGGCCAGAAACGCCACCGCTTTCCCCACTTCCCCCGGCGCGCCTAAGCGTCCCAGCGGCACCTGGGCGGCCAGCGCGTCATACAGCCCCTGACGATGTTCTTCTGGCACCAGGTCACCCAGCCCTGGGGTTTTGATGGGCCCCGGGCTCACCACGTTGACGCGAATACCGCGCCCCTGCAAATCCAGCGCCCACGAACGGGCAAAGTTGCGCACGGCGGCTTTACTGGCGCTGTATACGCTAAAGTTTGCGGTTCCTTTAATGGACACCGTGGATCCGGTCAGAATGATCGACGATCCGGCAGATAACAGCGGTAACGCTTTTTGCACGGTGAACAGTACACCGCGAACATTGGTCGCAAAAATGCGTTCAAACTGCTCTTCAGTGATAGCGCCTAACGGCAGCATGTCGCCACCACCCGCATTGGCGAACAGAATATCCAGACGCCCTTCGTCTTTTGCAATCTGCGCATAGACTTTATCGAGGTCGGAAAGTTGAGAGACGTCCGCACGGATGCCGACCGCCGCGGTGGCAATTTGTGCAACGGCAGCGTCCAGCTCCGCCTGACGACGTCCGGTGATATAAACCTTCGCGCCCTGGGCCGCCAGTTCCTGCGCGGTGGCGAGACCGATACCTGTGCTACCGCCCGTAACCAGGGCAATTTTACCTGCGAGAGACGTATTCATACTATTCACCTTTAATCATGTTTTCAGGATGCCCGCAAAAACGGTTGAAGAGGTTTTCGCTTGCGTTGAATAAACTCTATCGGTTGCAGGATTAATGAAAAAACGGGCAAAAATGAAAATCACTATTCACAGGTGGAAATAATCCGGAGTACGAATGGACCAGCTCATGGCAATGCGCGCATTTACGCGGGTGGTGGAAACCGGAAGTTTTACGCGTGCGGCTGATTCTCTGAATATGCCTATCGCCACCCTGAGCAAGCTGGTGAAATCGCTCGAAGCGCACCTGGAGATCCGGCTTTTACATCGCACAACACGACGGGTAGTCACCACACCGGAGGGTGCCGGGTACTATGAAAAAGCGCTCAGGGTGCTGATTGATATTGAAGATATCGATACGTCGTTTCGCGTTTCTCGCGCGACGCCGAAAGGCCATCTGCGCGTGGATGTGGGCGGTTCAACTGCGCGCGACGTGCTGATCCCCCTGCTGCCGGATTTTATGCAGCGTTACCCGGAAATACGCATCGACCTTGGCGTGGCCGACCGGCCCGTGGATTTGATCAGCGGTAACGTTGACTGCGTGATCCGCGGCGGCCCTCTGGACGACTCCTCCCTTATTGCCCGTCATCTGGGCGACGCTGAAATGGTCACCTGCGCGACGTCCGATTATTTAAAACATCATGGCGTACCGGCCTACCCGCGGGAGCTGTGCAATGGCCATAAGCTGATTAGCTACCTTTCTCCCGTCACCGGTCGGGCGTTCCCGTTTCGCTTCAGGGAAAAGGGAGAAAGGCTGGAGATAAGCGTTCCGCACTTCCTTGGGGTGAATGAAAGCAACGCTCATCTGGCGGCGGTGGTGGCAGGTTTAGGCATTATTCAGACGTTTCAGTATTCGGCAAAAAGGCATTTACAGGCGGGGTCGTTAACTGAAATTCTTAGCGACTGGCGACCTGACGCTTATCCGTTTCATGTGGTTTATCCGCAGAACCGGCATCTGACACATCGACTGAGAGTGTTTATCGCCTGGCTGGCAGAGGTGTTTCCTGACGCGCTGAAGGGATAGCCGGAGCAAAATACGGATAAACTTTATAGTCCATGAAAATCCGGTGCTAATGCATTTATTTCTATCCTTTAATTCAGCGTTTTTTTATTGACCTGGTGCGGATAATGGGTTGATATCTACCCAAAAATCAAACGTTAAGGATGACGTTATGGCTGTATTGCCACAAATGCCGAGTGGAGGCACAAGGTTAATTGATAGCAATATGCGTGAAGCTAGCACGCATGGCGCAGGGCGGAATATGGCGCTACCGCAAACCTATTACTGGTTCTATCAACAGGTCAAAAATCGTGGCCCGTGGGATTACAAACAGCAACGCCGTGACCTGGCTAATTTTGGTAATTTTAATTATGGGGCCACCGGGTTTGCAGCAGGGATACCAGAAGCAACCTTGTATATGGGCGCGGGTTTTGCACAAAGCCGGGCGGGAACGTCGAAGCCGCAATGAGGAACATGGTACGGTGAGTTACCTTACGGGGATGACCCTCATGACCAGTTTTGGATTAAACAGGGAATAGATTATGCCAAACAGCACGGTTATTAAGTGGCTGCACAGAGCGCTAACTGCCGCGCTGCTGGTTTTTGTAGGGTTTCAGTATTTTGCAAACCAGTCACCGGATGATGACCTTTACTCACAACAACAAATTACACCCGAGGTCTATTTGTACGTTACAAAGTACAAAGGCGGGGGTGCGACGGTTTCAGATGTTTATCGCTATTACCTGGACACAAAACTGCAGGATAATCTGTTGGAGCACCTGAAGAAACGCTCACCCTTTATGGTAGCTGACACTGGCGACGCCAAAATCTCTGGCTACGGCTCTCACGTCAATGTAAACCTCACCGGGCGTGTTTATTCGTTTACGAATTCAGATCTCTTTTACGCAGGTAATGTGGCCATCATGCCCATTATCAGCCTTAACGCAACCGGCACGCGTTAAGGTTCTTTTTGCTACCCCAAATACACCTATCCTCATGCGCACAGCTGCGCGCATGAGGGCTTTTAATGAGCTTTGGTTTAATTGAGCGTGTAATCCAGCGTGATTTCCGCGTTCAACAGCTGGGAAACCGGGCAGCCGGCTTTCGCTTTCTGAATAACGCCATCGAACTGCTGAGGGTCAATGCCAGGGACAGTAACCTTGCTCTGCAGTGCGACCTTCGTAATGGCGAAACCGCCCTCTTTTTTATCCAGTGACACGTCTGCGGTGGTATCAATGGAATCGGCGGTGTAGCCTGCTTCACCCAGCATCAGCGACAGTGCCATCGAAAAACAGGCTGCGTGTGCGGCACCAATCAGTTCTTCCGGGTTGGTCCCTTTTTCGCCTTCAAAACGGGTGTTGAAGCCGTAAGGCTGTTGATTGAGAACGCCGCTCTCGGTAGAAACAGTTCCTTTTCCGCGTTTAATATCGCCAGACCAGTGTGCTGAACCGTGCTTATGAATTGTCATTCTTGCTCTCCTTTTGGCTTACAAAGGGTTAAGTATAGACCAGAGATCTGACGCGTCCTGGAACACAGAGTATTCTGGTTGGCGCTGATTCGATACATCACTTCGAACCATCAAAAGGGAAAGGCCTATGATGCTAAACACCAGGCTTGTCGTGGCACTGACCACGCTCGCCGTGACGCTCCCCCTCTTTGCCAGCACGCCGGAGAATTTTATCTATACCAGCTCGGGCGACCTTGATGCCGCCGCCGCGTTTATCGCCCGTCGTGATATCGGTGGCGCGCAGATTGTTTATAACTGGCGTGCACTGGAGCCTGAGAAAGACAGATATGACTTCTCACCCATAGAGCGAGACCTGGCGCGCCTGAAGGCCAGCGATAAAAAGCTGTTTATTCAAATTCAGGATCGCTTCTTCGAAAAAGATGCCCGGTATGTCCCTGATTATCTGATGGCAGACACGAAGTACAGCGGCGGTATTTCTCCGCAGTTTGACAACCCTGGTGAAGGGAAACCAACAGGTTCAGGCTGGGTAGCCCGGCAGTGGGATCCTGCCGTGCGTGAACGGTATCAGGCCTTACTGGCAGCCCTGGCGAAGCGTTTTGATGGCCAGGTTTACGGTGTGAACTTACCGGAAACCGCGATTGACCTTGATGAGAAAAAGCCGCCGACAGGATTTTCGTGCGACAACTATTTTGCCGGAGAAATGGAAAACCTCGCCTTTGCGCGAAAGGTTTTCACGCAATCCCATGTCGTACAATATGTGAACTTCTGGCCGTGTGAATGGAACAATGACCATAATTACATGGGGCGGCTGTTTGAATACGCCAGTGCCCATAATATCGGGCTTGGCGGACCGGATATTGTTCCCAACCGCAAGGCGCAAATGAAAAACGCCTATCCGTTCTTTAACCAGTATAAAAACAAACTGCCGCTGGTCGCCATGGCCGTTCAGGAGCCCACGCTCACCTACCGAAACCCGGCTACCGGCAAGCCCTTCACCAAAGATGAATTTGTTCAGTTCGCAGAAGCGTATCTCGGCGCAGATATTATTTTCTGGAGCACGACGTCGCCCTGGCTGACGACGAAATAAGCCACAGGCTCACTGCGCGGGCATCAGTTCAGATGCCCTGCAATTTCATCAAGAAAGACGCGCAGGGCCGCAGGCTGATATTCCCGCGACTGGTAAATCCCGTGAATGGCGAGCGGCTTAGGGACTAAGTCTGTTAGCACCGGGACCAGCAGCCCTTGCTCGAGCGCCCCTTGCGCTTCGTGCTCGGGCAGCATTGCAATACCGCAATGTTTAACCGCCGCGTCCATCAACAACGACGAGATGCTGGCGCTAAGATTGCCGCTCACCGCGACGCTCACGCTTTCGCCTTCCAGCGTCACAAAATGCCACGACTGACCCGCAAAGAAGCTGTAATGCAGACAATTGTGCTGCGCCAAATCCTCAGGCGTCACGGGCGTGCCGTGCTGCGCAAGATAGTCCGGCGAGGCGCAAAGCACCGAACGGCACTCGCCCAGCCTGCGGGCAATCATCCCCGGCTCCGGGTTATCGGTAATTCGCACGGCTACGTCAATACGCTCGCCCACCAGACTCACGGGATGGTTATTCACATCCAGTTCAATTCTGAGCTGCGGATAACGCGCCAGCAGCCCGGGCAGTACCGGCGCAATCATGTGCATGGCGGTAAAGTGCGCGCAGGCTACCCGTAAGGTGCCGGAAGGTAAATCTTTCTCCGACTGGCCTTCAATCTCCTGCGACAGTTGCGAAAGGGTACGCGTTTTCTGCAGTACCTTTTCCCCTGCTGCGGTCAGCGTCAGCTTACGCGTTGAGCGGTTCACCAGGCGGGTCCCCGCCCACTTCTCCATCTGCTCAAGATAACGGCTTACCATGGGCCGGGAAATGCCCAGCGCACGGGCTGCGGCACTCAAACTTCCCAGCTCGCAAATCCGGTTATAGACCTGTGCGGCAATAACGCGATCCATATAACGCTCCATTTGCTCGATTTATGAAACTAAGCATGTCTTGTTTCAGGAATTCTGGCAAATGTAGAGTTCGGTACAATAGGGTCTTTCCTGATAAAAAGAGACATGATGATGAAGCTCACTCGCCTTGCACTGCTATGCACCCTCTTCACGCCGGCGGTCTTTGCCGCACCGTTGACCATTGATACCTGGAACCCGCAGGAGAAAGGCATTTTTGCGGTCTCGTCGACGCTGGTGTCCGGCCCGAAAGAGGCCGTCCTGTTTGACGCGCAGTTCAGCGTGAAAGACGGTGAAGCACTGGTGGAGAAAATTCGCCGCAGCGGTAAAACCCTGAACAAGATTGTGATCACCTCCGGCGATCCGGACTTCTACTTTGGTCTGCAGCCGCTGGTTAAAGCGTTCCCGAATGCGAAAGTCGTGGCGACTCAGCAGGTGGTTGACCATATCAAGGCCACCAAAGATGCCAAGCTGGCCTTCTGGGGCCCACAGATGAAAGACGGCGCGCCAACTACGCTGATCGTTCCCCAAGTGCTGACCTCCACCACGTTTATGGTTGATGGTGAGAAAATCGATATTGAACAGCCAGACAGCTACGCGGCCTATGTCTGGATCCCATCAGCGAAGACGATTCTTGGCGGCACGGGCGTTTCATGGGGCATCCATCTGTGGACGGCCGATACCCAGACCCGCGCACGTCGCCAGCAGTGGCAGGACACGCTGGAAAACATGGCGGCGCACAAACCTGAGCGCGTGATCCCGGGTCACTATCTGGGGACGCCACCGTCAGGTACCGGCGCTATCGATTTTACCCGTGAATATCTGCAGCGGTTCGAGCAGACGCTGGCTAATCACAAAGATTCTGCTGGCGTCATTAGCGCCATGAAAAAAGCGTATCCGGGCCTGGCCGAAGAGAGCTCGCTGGAATTAAGTGCGAAAGTGAATACCGGCGAAATGAAATGGTAAATTAATCTCTGCTCCTGCTATTTTCTCGGATAGCAGGAGCGGCATCAAAATATTCCCCCTGGTCCCCTGTCATTATTTCTCCATTTCTAAAAGTGTCTAAAAGCATGTACTTATGTCATTTTTATTTCTAAGATGAATCTTAGACACAGCAAGGGAAATATTTGCCATTCTGTTTGTGAATTACATTTTTTGCGAGCCGTACCATTACACAGACAACGACACGGAGGCAGCATGTTTACTTATTATCCGGCAAATACTGCAGCAGCACAACCTGAACTCGTTAACGCGATCGCACAGGGTCTTCACGCCGAACATGGTGCTGTGACTGAAGATGACATTTTGATGGAACTGACCAAATGGGTGGAATCCACAGACAATGACATCCTCAGTGACATCTACCAACAGACCATTAACTACGTGGTCAGTGGACAGAATGCCTCTTTGTAAAAACCTGCTAAGCTGGATCTGCAACCTAAGGGGTTACATTTCGTTTGCGTAAGCAAACTTGTCCTTAAAACTATCAACAGGATTGAGGAGTAAAGATGAAATCGAACCGTCAGGCACGCCATATTCTGGGACTGAGCTACAAGCTTTCTAACCAACGTAAAGTGGTGATTGAGGGCGACAGTGAAACGCAAGTCACCCATGCCACCGGCAGAAAACGCCACGCTGGCAAGTAAGTTCCAGTAAGAGATCCTGAACACCATCGGCAAAACCGATGGTGTTTTTGTTTATGTGTTGCGGTAATTAACATTTAGCTCCTTTATAATACCGCCTGACCGCACCCCACCGCACAGGCCAGAAAGATGACAAACAGCAGTGTCAGGGACGGATCTTCAAAAAAAAGAGTGAGTGACATGGACAACAAACTGAAAAAACATCGTTCCTTATATATCCCTTATGCCGGTCCGGTTTTACTGGAATTCCCCCTGCTCAATAAAGGCAGCGCCTTCAGCATGGAAGAGCGCAGCAGCTTCAACCTGCTTGGTCTGCTGCCCGAAGTGGTGGAAACCATTGAAGAACAGGCTGAACGTGCGTGGATCCAGTATCAGGGTTTCAAGACTGAAATCGACAAGCACATCTACCTGCGTAATATTCAGGACACCAATGAAACCCTCTTCTATCGCCTGGTTCAGAACCACCTCGAAGAGATGATGCCGGTGATCTACACCCCAACGGTGGGTGCGGCGTGTGAACGTTTCTCTGAGATCTACCGTCGCTCCCGCGGCGTATTCATCTCTTATCAGAACCGTCACAATATGGACGATATTCTGCAGAACGTGCCGAACCACAACATCAAGGTCATTGTTGTGACCGACGGGGAACGTATTCTCGGCCTCGGGGATCAGGGCATTGGCGGAATGGGGATCCCAATCGGTAAGCTCTCCCTGTACACCGCCTGTGGGGGTATCAGCCCGGCGTACACCCTGCCGGTAGTGCTGGATGTGGGTACCAACAACCAGCAGCTGCTCAACGATCCGCTGTACATGGGCTGGCGTCATCCGCGCATTACCGACGATGAGTATTATCAGTTTGTTGATGATTTTATCCAGGCCGTTAAGGCACGCTGGCCGAACGTGCTGCTGCAGTTTGAAGACTTTGCGCAGAAGAACGCCATGCCGCTGCTGAATCGCTACCGCGATGACATCTGCTCATTCAACGACGACATTCAGGGCACCGCCGCCGTGACCGTTGGGACGCTGATCGCCGCCAGCCGTGCGGCAGGCAGCCAGTTGAGCTACCAGAAAATCGTCTTCCTGGGCGCAGGCTCTGCGGGCTGCGGTATTGCCGAGCAGATTATTGCTCAGACGCAGCGCGAGGGCTTGAGTGAAGAACTGGCCCGTTCCCGCGTCTATATGGTTGACCGTTTCGGCCTGCTGACCGACGGTATGCCTAACCTCCTGCCGTTCCAGACCCGACTGGTTCAGAAACGCGAGAATCTGAAAAACTGGGATACCGACAACGAGGTGCTCTCCCTGCTGGACGTGGTGCGCAACGTGAAGCCGGACATTCTTATCGGCGTTTCCGGGCAAACCGGTCTCTTCACCGAAGAGATTATTCGCGAAATGCACAAGCACTGTGAACGCCCTATCGTGATGCCGCTCTCTAACCCGACTTCCCGTGTAGAAGCAACGCCGCAGGACATCATCGCCTGGACCGAAGGTAACGCACTGGTGGCAACCGGCAGTCCGTTCGACCCGGTGGTGTGGAAGGATAAAACCTATCCGATCGCGCAGTGCAACAACTCCTACATCTTCCCGGGGATTGGTCTGGGGGTTATCGCGTCCGGTGCGTCACGCATTACCGATGAAATGCTGATGTCAGCCAGCGAAACCCTGGCGAAACACTCACCGCTGGTGAATAACGGTGAAGGCCTGGTGTTGCCAGAGCTGAAAGACATTCATAAGGTGTCCCGCGCGATCGCTTTCGCAGTAGGAAAAATGGCACAGCAGCAAGGCGTGGCGGTGAAAACCTCCGCCGATGCGCTGCAGCAGGCCATTGACGACAACTTCTGGATGCCGGAATACCGCAGCTATCGCAGAACGTCTATCTAAAGAACAGGCCGGGTCAGGCAATCATGCCTCCCGGCCTGCCATTCTGCCCGCGCTTGCCGGGCCGTAAAATCCCCGCTACACTGCCTTCATCCATTAAACTACTGAATATATAAGGAGGCCAATTATGCTGTACTGTGAAATTTTCAATGTTTCACATACATTTGGTGATCGCACCAGCTCAAGCGTTATCGGTATCGTGCTGCGATAACTTCTGCTTGAGCGAAGACACCAACCCCTGAAATCCCTTCTCTCGGGCTTACTGAGTTATCGTCAGCGATGTTTGACGAGGCATAAACATGCCTGTAACTCTTGGGTAAGCAACAATGAGCACTTTACTCACTGCACAATCTCTACGTGTTGATACGGCGTTTGGTACGCTCTTCGACTCGCTCTCCTTTACGCTGAAAAAAGGCGATCGCATCGGTCTGCTGGGCGACAACGGCTGCGGTAAAAGTACGTTGCTGAAGGTGCTGGACGGTACGGACACGCCTGCCGCCGGAACGGTCGCGCTGGCCGGGCACTGCATCATGGCGCGCGTAGAACAACATCTGCCGGACGGGATTTACCCCCTGAGCATGCTGGATGCCGTGCTGGCACAACTGCCTGCAGCTGAACGCGAGAGCCTGCGCTGGAAAGCGGAAACGCTGCTGGCGAGTATGGGCTTTACGCCGCAGGACTGGACATTAACCTCGGCAACATTGAGCGGCGGGCAACATACGCGTCTGCTGCTGGCGCGGGCTTTGATTAATGCGCCGGACCTGCTGCTGCTGGATGAACCGAGTAACCACCTCGATTTACCCACCATGCTCTGGCTGGAGCAGTTTTTACAGGCCTGGTCAGGCAGCTTTGTGCTGGTTTCACATGACAGGCAGCTGCTGGATGCCGTGACCAACGGCAGCTGGATCCTGCGCGATAAGATGCTGCATTACTTTGCCCTTCCCTGCACCGCCGCACGCAAAGCGCTGGATGCGAAAGACGAAAGTGATGCGCAGCGCCACAAGGCAGAACAAAAGGAGATCGACCGCGTCGCGGCCAGCGCAAAAAGACTGGCGACCTGGGGCAAAGTCTACGACAACGAAGACCTGGCCCGCAAAGCGAAACAGATGGAAAAGCAGGTTGAACGGCTGAAAGAGAGCCAGACGGAGATCACGGCGGGAAGTCAGTGGACATTAACCCTGCGCGGCGACGCGCTACGGGCCGATCGTCTGCTTGAGCTGGAAAACCTCGCGGTGCCGCCGGCTCCCGGGCTGCCTGCGCTGTTTAACATTGACATCGCGCGTCTCAAAAGCGGCGACCGCGTGGCCATCGTTGGACGTAACGGCTGTGGTAAATCATCCCTGATGAAGCTGATCTGGCGGCATTTTCGCGGCGAGCAGGCTGACGATGGGCTGAAACTCCATCCACGCGTATCGCCTGGCTATTATGACCAGACGCTGAACCAGCTCCCGGACGATGCATCGCTGTTTGATGCACTGGAGCCGTTTGCACCCGATCCGCAGAATCGCAAGATGGCCCTGATCGGTGCCGGCTTTGCGTGGCCACGTCACGGTCAGAAAGTCAGTACGCTCAGCGGTGGAGAACGCTCTCGCCTGCTGTTTGTTGGCCTGACGTTAGCGCGCTATAGCCTGCTGATGCTGGATGAACCGACCAACCATCTGGACATGGAAGGCAAAGAGGCGCTGACAGAAACCCTGCAGCAATTTGAAGGTGGCGTGCTGCTGGTCAGCCATGACCGTCAATTAATCAGCCAAAGCTGCAACCGTTTCTGGCTGATTGAGGACGGCAGGTTGAGTGAATGGCATGACGCCGAAGCGGTCTTTGAACGGCTGCGTGAAAGTGCAGGCCTGATAACATCGCCGTGTTCACCGAAACAACAGCACGATCGCCCTTCGCAGTTTGACGACCTGCTTGAACGGCTGATCGCGCTGGAGACATTGCTGGAGGAAGACCTGGCTCGCAAACCGAAGCACCAGAAGCCGCAGTTGCAGGCGCAATGGCGCCAGGAGATTGAGGCGATAGAAGCAAAACTGTAAGTCCGCGCCCGGCGAGCGTCTCGCCGGGCCGCTCTGCCCCTGAACGCCCCCCTGATTATTAGAGGATCGCTGTATTCTTAATCCGAAATCGAATCAAATGATGACATTATGTTGCTGCCACCTTGCATTAACGCGCCTAAGTATTAATCCTTAAGAAGTAGTACACCTGCTATGCAGAATCTCATCATGAACAAGGAGAAACATATGAAGGCTGCTGTTGTCACTCAGGATCATCAGGTCAATGTCACCGAAAAATCATTACGTCCGCTTAAGCATGGAGAAGCCCTGCTGAAGATGGAATGCTGCGGCGTATGTCATACCGATCTTCACGTGAAGAACGGTGATTTCGGCGATAAGACCGGGGTGATCCTGGGTCACGAAGGAATAGGGATCGTTAAAGAGATTGGCCCAGGCGTCAACTCGCTGAAAATTGGCGACCGTGCGAGCGTGGCATGGTTTTTTGAAGGCTGTGGACACTGCGAATACTGTAATACCGGCAACGAAACCCTGTGCCGGGATGTGAAAAACGCGGGTTATTCCGTTGACGGTGGGATGGCTGAAGAGTGCATCGTGACCGCCGATTATGCGGTAAAAGTGCCGGACGGTCTGGATTCCGCAGCGGCGAGCAGCATCACCTGCGCGGGGGTCACCACCTACAAAGCGGTAAAAGTGTCCCACATTAAGCCGGGCCAGTGGATTGCGATTTACGGTCTTGGTGGTCTGGGTAACCTTGCGCTGCAGTACGCTAAAAACGTGTTCAACGCCAAGGTCATCGCCATTGATGTGAACGATGAACAGCTGAAACTGGCCGCGAGCATGGGGGCAGATTTAACCATTAACTCTCGCAGCGAAGATGCAGCGAAAATTGTTCAGGAGAAAACCGGAGGCGCACATGCCGCGGTGGTAACTGCCGTGGCAAAAGCAGCCTTCAACTCAGCGGTGGATGCCGTGCGTGCGGGTGGCCGCGTGGTCGCCGTGGGCCTGCCGCCGGAAGCGATGAGCCTGGATATTCCACGCCTGGTTCTGGACGGCATTCAGGTCGTCGGTTCGCTGGTGGGAACCCGTCAGGACCTGATGGAGGCATTCCAGTTTGCAGCAGAGGGCAAAGTGGTGCCAAAAGTGACAATGCGTCCGCTGGAAGATATCAATGCCATCTTTAAAGAGATGGAGCAGGGTCAAATCCGCGGTCGTATGGTGATTGATTTACGCTCTTAATCGCCGGTTGCCGGGGGGCGGTTTTGCCTTACCCGGCATTTCACTACGACGATCGCCGGTCAGAAATCCACTCCTGAACCTCAATCTGAAAGGTATCCGGCGCTTTGCGGTACATCTTGCGCGCCAGATCGAGAATGGTATGTCGCGCTAACTCCTCTTCCATCCGTTGCTGTGCGCTGTCCATGACCGAACGTACGCCACACGGGCCATTGCACACCCAGGCAGGAGGCGTTTCATTAAACACCGCCAGCCGCTGACGCACCTCGCGACACTCAAACATGTTCTTCTCACCGTCAATGGCGTGCGCCACATCCAGTACGGTGATCAACTCAGCCGGGCGCGCCAGTTTAAACCCGCCGCCCTTACCTTCCGTGCTGCTCACCAGCCCGGCACGTGACAAACGGGTGAAGATTTTTCCCAGGTAATCATACGGCACACCCTGCAGGGCGGCCATTTCCCGGACGCTCATCTCACGCTCATTGCCTTTTGCATCCACCATGCACATCAGGCTGTGAATGCCGTATTCCACACCGGAACTGTAAAACGCCATGGTTAACTCCGAAGTTATTTATCTGGGTCATTATAACGGCGTTATTGCCCACAATCACAACTACCCTCCCCTTTTTCATTAACATGCTGATTTTATGCAGCATTAAAATTTAACTCAGAAAGAAGTTGTCTCAGTTAACTGCGACAAGTATAGTTGCAGTTATGTCAGGTATACAGCGTGATGATCAAAAGGATCGAAGATGAAGAAGCAGATTTTAATTGTGGGCAGTGGTTTTTCCGGCATGTGGGCTGCAGTCAGTGCCGCGCGTCTGAATGCGCTGGAGGGCAATAACAGCCTGAAGATCGCCGTGCTGGCACCCGCCCCCGAGTTGCGTGTTCGCCCGCGCTTCTATGAAGAGAACGTGACGTCGCTGGTCTCGCCGCTGACCGGACTGTTCGCTGAACTGGGTATTGATTTTATCGCCGGTAAAGCAGAATTCATTGATATAAAAGGGAAAAGTGTTTCCTATCGTGATGCGAATGGCGTAACTGCCGCAGTGAGTTACGAGCGGTTAGTGCTGGCCACCGGCAGTCAGAGCAAGCGTCCACCGATTGCCGGGCTGGCTGAGTACGCCTTTGATATCGATCAGCTTGAATCCGCACAGACCTTTGAGCAGCATCTTGACTCCCTGGTCTCGCGCCCTTCCACCGCTGCGCGCAATACCGTGGTTATCTGTGGCGGCGGTTTTACCGGCATTGAACTGGCAACCGAGCTTCCTGCCCGACTGCGCGCTCGCTTCGGTGATGATACGGCGACAAGAGTTATCGTAGTTGAAAGGGGTCATGTCATTGGCGGACGATACAGTGAAGCATTGCGTAACACCATTGAAGACGCGAGCCAGGAACTGGGGATTGAGTGGCGTCTGAACAGTGAAATTGAGGCCATCGATGCGAACGGCGTAACGCTGAAAAACGGCGAACGTATCCCCGCTGCAACCGTAGTCTGGACGGCAGGCGTTGAAGCAAACCCGCTTGGACAACAGATTAACGGCGAACGCGATAACCAGGGGCGTCTGAAAGTGACAGAAACGCTGCAGGTTCCGGCTCATCCGGACGTGTACGCGACGGGAGATATGGCCTACGCCAGAACGGACGAGATGGGGAACACGGCGCTAATGACCTGCCAGCACGCGATCCAGTTGGGTAAATTTGCCGGCCACAACGCGGCAGCCAGCCTGTTGAATCGCACGCCTTATCCTTACCGCCAGGTTAACTACGTGACCTGTCTGGACCTGGGTGCCTGGGGTGCCGTTTACACTGAAGGGTGGGACCAGGCCGTCAAATCGGTGCGTGATGACGCAAAGAAAATCAAAATCGCCATCACCAATGAACTTATCTACCCGCCAGCAGCGGACAAAGCCGTGGCGTTTGCCGCTGCCGATCCGTTGGCGAAATTTGTCTAGCGCCCTTCTACCGCGCCTTACCGGCGCGGTTCAACGTGCGGAAGCGAGCGAACCGGCGTCTGCCTTTCTGGCCCGAAGGTGCGCGTAGATCAGCAGTGAACTCATGGCTGAGAAAGAGAGCACAGCCGCTGGCAGCGTGACATAGCTCCAGCTAAAGCCTAGCGTGATCATCATCCCGCCAAAATACGCCCCTATCGCACTGCCGAGGTTAAATGCCATCTGCCCGCCTGCGGCACCCAACATCTCACCGCCCTTCGCATTTTGCAGGAGAAGAATTTGCAGCGGCGCAGAGAGTGCAAACAGCCCGGCGCAGCAGATAAAGCCCATCACCAGCGACGCCGTTTTATGTTCCCCAAAAGCGAACAGCAACAGCAGTGACGCGACAATGACCATGTCGGTGGTGGCGGCAATACGCAGCGGACTGAAGCGACCCGATAATTTCCCGCTCAGGAGATTACCTAACACCATACCCAGCCCCATCAGCATCATGATGACCGTCATGACGCCTTCGGAGAAGCCAGAGACGTTGACCATAAACGGTTTGACGAAGCTGAACCACGCAAACACGCCAGCATTGCCAAACATGGTGGCGGCAAAAATCAGCCACGGCTCCGGTTTTTTCAGAAAGGAAAATTGCGCGGTCAATTTGATTTCGGAGCGATCATGGATGTGCGGCACCCAGACCAGTACCGAGATGATCACCAGAGCATCAAACAGGGCAATCAGGAAAAAGGTATAGCGCCAGCTGAATTCATGACCCAGCCAGGTGCCCAGCGGTACGCCCACCAGATTGGCAACCGTCATGCCGGCTATCATGCCCGCCACGGCGACCGTCACCTTCCCCGGAGGCGCAATTCTCGAGAGAATAATCGCCCCGACGCCAAAAATGGCGCCGTGCGGAAAACCGGAAATCAGCCGCCCTATCGCCAGCCAGGCATACGACGTTGAAAAGGTAAAAATCGCATTACCGACGGCGCACAGCACCACCAGAAACAACAGCGTGGATTTTAACGAGAACTTGCCTGAGAACAGCGCCACAATCGGGGCACCAATCACCACACCAAAGGCGTAAAACGAAATCATATTCCCGGCGGCGGGAATTGAAATTCCGGTGTCATGGGCCAGTTCAGTTAATACGCCCATAATGCCAAATTCAGCCATTCCCAGGCCAAACGTGCCAAGTGCCAACGAAAAAATTGTCTTTTTCATACCACAACCACTGGTTAACAACGCGCGACGGGCATTATTGAACAATCTTGTATGGTGAGCCAGTTCAAATCAGCTGGCTGACACGTTAATCCATTAATTCAGGTGGATTACACTTCATAGTGCGGCCCCGCTTTTTCCCGCGCCGGACAACCTGAGGATGACAATCATGGGAAGCAAGAAGAAAACCAGTGTCGCAGTTGATGTCATAAAGCATGAGCCGTTAAAAACGAAAGAGTATGAAAAAGAACTTCGTCGCCTCCACGTTGAACTGGTTAAACTCCAGCAGTGGGTCGTCGCAAAGGGATTAAAGGTCTGCATTGTCTTTGAAGGGCGCGACGGTGCCGGTAAAGGCGGAACCATTAAAGCCATCACTGAACGCGTTAGCCCACGCATCTTCCGGGTTGTTGCGCTCCCCGCCCCGACGGAAAAAGAGAAGACCCAGCTCTATTTTCAGCGCTATGTTCCCCACCTGCCAGCCGCCGGCGAAATTGTCATTTTTGACCGCAGCTGGTACAACCGTGCGGGCGTTGAACGGGTGATGGGATTCTGCACACCGGAGCAGGTCGAGAAGTTTCTTGATGGCACGCCGGTGATGGAAAAAGCAATGGTGGATGCCGGGATCATCCTGCTCAAATACTGGCTGGAGGTCACGCCAAAAGAACAGGAGCGTCGTCTGCGCGATCGTATTAACGACGGGCGAAAGACCTGGAAATTATCGCCAATGGACATTAAGTCTTTCAATTTGTGGGATGAATATACCGTGGCGCGAGATGCGATGTTTGCTGCCACCGACACCGCCTGGGCGCCGTGGTTTGTCGCCCGTTCGGAAGATAAAAAACGCGTGCGCCTGAACATTATTTCGCACCTGCTGGCGCAAATCCCGTACAAAGCCATTCACATCGAAGCGGTGAGTTTGCCGAAGCGTAAGATTGGTAAAGTGAAGCCGACCCAATACCCGTTCCGGTATGTTGAAGAGCGTTTTTGACTGAACCGTTCGCGGGTCATTCGCTGACCCGCGAACGCGGGACTTACGGCATCCCTTTCGTACTTTCCTGTTTCGCTTCCAGCCGCTCAACGTCACGGTACCAGCGCGGGTGGTGTTTCTGCGCCCAGCGGCGGCTCACCTTCCCTTCAATCATGCCTTTAATCGACCCTTTGACCCAAAAGGCCATATACATGTGGATCAGGATGGCGTGGATCAGAATGATCGCTGACGTCGCGTGAATAAGCAGCGCGTAGCGAATCACCTGAATGGGGAAGTAGTGCGCAAAGTACGGCCGCCAGATAATGACGCCGGTGACCAGCAGCACAAAAATCATGCTCATGATGGTCCAGAACATCATCTTCTGCCCGGCGTTGTATTTGCCGACCTTCGCAACCTTATGCTCATTGCCCTTCAGAACCTCAATAATCCCCTTCAGCCATGGAATGTCATGCTTATCCGGAATATTGTGATGTACGAAGCGCGCAAACATAAACATCAGCACCACAAAAATCAGCACGCCGAAGAACGGATGCAAAATACGCCCCATCTGTGGCGTCCCGAAGGTTTCCGTCAGCCACTGCAGCGTCGGGAAGAAGAAGGAGATCCCCGAGACCGCCACCAGGAAGAAGCAGATCACTACCGTCCAGTGACAGGCGCGGTCGACAAACTTCGTGCGCACAATCCATGACTTACTCATGAGGTTCCTCCTCATCGTCATCCACCTCTTTGTTGGGTCCGATACCGATGTAGTGATAAATCAACCCGGCGAAAGTAGCGATAAAGCCCGCCGCAGAGAGCGGTTTGAGCGCCCCTTTCCACAGGTTGATCGAGGTATCGATCGCAGGATCTTTCGGCAGATTGTGGTACAACTCCGGCTGGTCGTTATGGTGCAGAACATACATCACGTGCGTTCCCCCCACCCCCTGCGGGTTATAAATGCCCGCACTGGCGTAACCGCGCGCTTTCAGTTTGTCCACGCGCTGCTGGGCTACCTCCAGCATCTCTCTTTTGGTCCCGAAGTGGATAGCCCCGGTCGGACAGGTTTTCACGCAGGCAGGCTCCTGCCCGACGCTCACGCGATCGACACACAGGGTGCATTTGTAGACCCGGTTATCCTCTTTATTGAGGCGCGGAATATTAAACGGACAGCCCGCAATGCAGTAGCCGCAACCGATGCAGTTATCCTGCTGGAAATCGACAATTCCGTTGGCGTACTGGACGATGGCCCCGGCTGACGGACAAGCCTTCAGGCACCCCGGATCTTCGCAGTGCATACAGCCATCTTTACGGATCAGCCACTCCAGCTTGCCGTTCTGATCGGTTTCGCTAAAACGCATCACCGTCCAGGATTTGGCACTCAGGTCCGCTGGATTATCGTAAACCCCGACGCAGTGTCCTACTTCATCGCGGATATCGTTCCACTCCGAGCAGGCCACCTGGCAGGCTTTACAACCCACGCAGGAAGTGACATCGATAAGCTTTGCGACTTCTGCCTTATCATCCCGCGCACGAGGCGCGGGGGTGATGGAGTTGGTCGCGGAGCGTTTAATAATGTCCTGTGTTTCCATTGCCATGTATTCGCTCCTTACGCTTTCTCGATGTTGACCAGAAACGCTTTGTACTCCGGCGTTTGCGAGTTGGAATCGCCGACGTTTGGCGTCAGGGTATTGGCGAGGTAGCCTTTTTGCGCCACCCCTTCAAAGCCCCAGTGCAGCGGAATACCGACGGTTTCCACCTGCTGACCATGCACGTTCAGCGCCTGCAGACGGCGCGTAACCACCGCAACCGCGCGAATAAAGCCGCGCTTGCTGCTCACCTTCACGCGGTCACCGTTGGCAATACCCTTCGCTTTCGCCAGCGTTTCGCTGATCTCCACAAACTGTTCCGGCTGGGCAATGGCGTTAAGCCGTGCATGCTTGGTCCAGGTATGGAAATGCTCGGTCAGGCGGTAGGTTGTCCCGACATACGGGAACCTGTCCTTCTTGCCTAAACGCAGGACGTCCTCTTCATAGATACGCACCACCGGACTGGATATGACGTTCGGGTGCAGCGGGTTGGTTCCGAGCGGCGTTTCCATTGGCTCGTAGTGTTCCGGGAATGGCCCCTCCGCCAGCTTATCGAGGGCAAACAGGCGTCCCAGCCCTTCCGGCTGCATGATAAACGGCCCGGTCTCACTGCCCGGTGCGGCGGTGCTGAAGTCCGGAATATCGTTACCCGTCCATTTGCTGCCGTTCCATTCGATCAGCATCCGTTTCGGATCCCACGGTTTGCCGTTGATATCCGCAGAAGCACGGTTGTACAGCACGCGACGGTTCAGTGGCCATGCCCACGCCCAGCCCAGCGTATTGCCCAGCCCTGACGGGTCGGCGTTATCGCGGTTCGCCATCTGGTTACCCTGTTCCGTCCAGCAGCCGGTGTAGATCCAGCATGACGACGCGGTCGTGCCGTCATCCCGCAGCAGCGCGAAGCTGTTGAGCAACTGACCTTTCTTCGCCAGCAGCGTGCCGTTCGCGTCAAACAGATCCGTCAGCGCAACGCCGTTATTCTCTTTGGCGACCTCTTCGGATTCAGGATGGTCCGGCTGTTTGTAATTCCAGCTCATCCTCAGCAGCGGTTCAGCGCCTTTCCCCCCTTCGGTGCGATACATTTCACGCAGACGATGGTAAATCCCGGCCAGGATTTCGCCGTCGTTACGCGCTTCACCCGGTGCATCCTGGCCTTTCCAGTGCCACTGCAGCCAGCGGCCGGAGTTGGCAATCGACCCGTCTTCTTCTGCAAAACAGGTGGACGGCAGGCGGAACACTTCGGTCTGAATCGATGCGGGATCGACGTCGTTCATCTCACCGTGGTTCTGCCAGAAGTTGGAGGTCTCGGTCACCAGCGGATCGATAACCACCATGTATTTCAGTTTGCTCAGGCTGCGAACGACCTTGTTTTTGTCCGGGAAAGATGCCACCGGGTTAAAGCCCTGGCAGATGTAGCCCGTAACGTTGCCCTTATCCATCATGTTGAAATACTTAATGACGTCGTAGGCCTGGTCCCATTTCGGCAACCACTCGAAGCCCCAGTCGTTTTCCTTCTGCGCGGCATCGCCATAGAACGACTTCATCAGGCTAACGAAGAACTTCGGATAGTTACTCCAGTAGTTCACCTGATCGGCACGCGTCGCTTTTGGCGTGTTGGCCGCCAGATAGCTGTGCAAATCAGTCTGCTTTTCAGACGGCAGCGTCAGATAGCCTGACAGGCTGGTCGACAGCAGGCCCAGATCGGTCAAGCCCTGAATGTTGGAGTGTCCGCGCAGGGCGTTCACGCCGCCGCCGGCCATCCCCATGTTTCCAAGCAACAACTGGATCATTGCCATGGTGCGGATGTTTTGCGCACCGACGGTATGCTGCGTCCAGCCGAGCGCATACAGGAACGTCGTGGTTCTGTCGGCGGCGCTGGTTGACGCCAGTACATCACACACCTTGAGGAAATCTGCTTTTGGCGTGCCGCAGATATTCTCCACGACGTCCGGCGTATAGCGGGAAACATGCTGTTTCAGCAAATTCCATACGCAGCGCGGATGGCTCAGGGTCTCATCGCGTCTGGCGTAGCCGTTTTCATCGAACTGGTAGTTCCAGGACGATTTATCGTACTGCCGTTTTTCCGCGTCATAACCGCTGAACAACCCCTCTTCAAAGGCAAAATCATCCCGTACCAGGAGGCTGGCATTGGTGTAATGCTTAACGTATTCAGCGTTAATTTTGTTGTTTTCAATCAGGTACAGCAGAACGCCCGAGAGGAACGTAATGTCCGTACCGGAGCGAATAGGCGCATAGATATCCGCCACCGATGCCGTACGCGTAAAGCGCGGATCGACAACGATCAGCGTCGCATCGTTATTATTTTTCGCTTCCATCGCCCAGCGGAAACCCACCGGATGGGCTTCAGCGGCATTACCGCCCATCACCATCACGACGTTGGCGTTTTTGATATCAACCCAGTGGTTGGTCATCGCACCGCGACCAAATGTTGGAGCAAGACTTGCTACCGTTGGTCCGTGTCAGACGCGCGCCTGGTTATCTACCGCCAGCATGCCGAGGGAACGCACAAATTTTTGCGTCAGCATGCCGGTTTCATTACTTGCCGCGGACGCGCACAGCATGCCGGTCGACAGCCAGCGGTTCACCGTAACGCCCTGCGCGTTCTTTTCGATAAAGTTGGCGTCGCGGTCAGCTTTCATCAGTTTTGCGATTCGGGAAAACGCCTCATCCCAGGAGATACGCTGCCATTTGTCAGATCCTGGCGCACGGTATTCCGGATAGCGCAGACGGTTTTCGCTGTGGACATAATCCAGCAGACCCGCCCCTTTCGGACAAAGTGCGCCACGGCTCACCGGATGATCCGGGTCCCCTTCAATATGATAAATCGCTTCTTTGGCGTTCTTCGCACCATCGCCCAGGCTATACATTAAAAGCCCACAACCTACGGAACAGTATGTGCAGGTGTTACGGATCTCTTTCGCGCGCAGCAGTTTATAGTTGCGTGCCTGAGCCAGCGCCATTTTGGGTGCAAATCCCAGCATTGCGGCTGTTGTTCCGGCCATACCGCCCGCGCAGATTTTAAAAAATTGTCTGCGGCTGACGTCCATTGTTGTCCTCGTTTTCATATAAGACTTCGCGCCGCAAACTAGCAGTAAAGCCCCTGATTTTTTTGCGTCAAATCAAGGTCACTTGTCTTCACCCCCTTAATAGTCACCCCCACGGAATTTAAATACCTCTTTTTGATTAAAGACTTAAGAGAATAATTCGCGATGGCAGGAGGATTAATGCTATAAATTTTTCCTTTGATTTTTATAGCGGTGGCAGGGTTATGGACAGAAAGAGAGCAACGCTCACGGGACTGGCGGCGATACTGTTGTGGAGCACCATGGTTGGCCTCATTCGTAGCGTCAGTGAGGGGCTGGGACCGGTGGGAGGCGCCGCAATGATATACACCCTCAGCGGATTACTGTGCCTGGTGACGGTAGGATTTCCTGATATCAGACGGTTTTCACCCCGGTATCTTATTGCCGGCAGCGTGCTGTTTGTCAGCTATGAAATTTGCCTTGCCCTGTCGTTAGGCTATGCCGCAACGCGCTCCCAGGCTATCGAAGTGGGAATGGTCAATTATCTCTGGCCAAGCCTGACGATTGTGTTTGCCATTTTATTTAACGGCCAACGGTCCACCCTGTGGGTGATCCCGGGCTTAGCCGTCTCATTGTTGGGCGTCTGTTGGGTATTAGGCGGAGAGCAAGGGCTACATCTTGATGACATCATGTGTAATGTCATCTCAAGCCCGCTCAGCTACGCGCTGGCGTTCGCCGGGGCTTTTATCTGGGCGGCTTACTGCACCGTCACCAGTAAGTTTGCCAACGGGCAAAACGGGATAACGCTTTTCGTGCTGCTCACCGCGCTCAGTCTGTGGGTGAAATATGCGTTCAGCGAACAGCCGCAAATGGTGTTTACTCTCCCGGTGGTCGTAAAGCTCATCATGTGCAGCGTCGCACTGGGGTTTGGCTATGCGGCATGGAATATCGGTATTCTTCATGGCAACGTCACGGTACTCGCAGCGGTATCCTATTTCACGCCTGTACTCTCAGCAGCACTCGCTGCCGTATTGCTGAATTCCCCCCTCTCGTTTTCTTTCTGGCAAGGCGCATTAATGGTTTGTGCCGGGTCTTTGTTGTGCTGGTACGCCACGCGAAAATAATATCGCTATCTTCTGCCGGGTCCATAATCGCCCGGCGGGAATTAACATAAATTTAATATGTGATCGCGCGTCAAAATAATGATCGGCGCGTTAGAAAAGCCGTTTAGATTCTGTTTATATTACCGCCCTTTCGTAAATCTCCGTCGTCCTTTATTGACATAACTTGACACCGTTACGTTATTAATCCCTTGCGAATATTAACAATGTATATAGCACAAAGTGCAATAGTGTGTTTCTGTGTGTTTCATGTCCAACAACGATTATCCCGTATAATGAAATAGTTAACTTACTGATTTTAAACAAATGACATTTATATCAAACGCGTAAAAAGACAGAAAATACCGACAATTAACAAAAGAAACTAAAACGGCTGAAAACTATATTGCGGCCAATGGTTTTGTTGAATAATTCATCAAAAAATGCACAAATCACCACCATCTCATTCGTTACAGCCGCAATTTATCCGATCCGGATCACACTAATTGAAATTATTGCTAATATTTTGAAACTTATTATTGAAACCCTACTACAAGATTCTTAAAAATAGCATGCCATTGATGATTAGCCTCGTTTAGAAATCGTTCAAAGTGGCTCAGGAAATACTGAAGAAAATTATAAGGAATATTTAAGATGAAACTTAAATTAGTTGCAGTGGCAGTGACTTCCATGTTGGCAGCAGGCGTTGTAAACGCGGCTGAAGTTTTTAACAAAGACGGTAACAAACTGGATCTGTACGGCAAAGTAACAGGTCTGCACTATTTCTCTGATGACGCTGGCAACGACGGCGACAAAACCTATGTTCGTCTGGGCTTCAAAGGTGAAACTCAGATCAACGACCAGATGACCGGTTATGGCCAGTGGGAATACGAGTTCAAAGGCAACCGCTCTGAATCTCAGGGTTCTGACGGCAACAAAACCCGTCTGGCATTCGCGGGCCTGAAATTCAACGAATTCGGTTCTTTCGACTACGGTCGTAACTACGGTGTTGCTTACGACATCGGCGCATGGACTGACGTTCTGCCAGAATTCGGTGGTGATACCTGGACTCAGACTGATGGCTTTATGACTGGCCGTACGACTGGCGTTGCAACTTACCGTAACACCGACTTCTTCGGTCTGGTTGATGGCCTGAACGTGGCTGCTCAGTACCAGGGTAAAAACGACCGTAACGACATCACCGAAGCGAACGGTGACGGCTGGGGTCTGTCTTCTACTTATGAATTCGAAGGCTTCGGTGTAGGTGCTACCTACGCGAAATCTGACCGTACTGACCGTCAGGTTGCTGCTGCAAGCAATCTGAATGCAGGCGGCGAAAACGCGGAAGTATGGGCTGCGGGTCTGAAGTACGATGCCAACAACATCTACCTGGCAACCACCTACTCTGAAACCCGTAACATGACCAACTTCGGTAGCGGTTTCATCGCTAACAAAGCGCAGAACTTCGAAGTGGTTGCTCAGTACCAGTTCGACTTCGGTCTGCGTCCATCCATTGCTTACCTGAAATCCAAAGGTAAAGACATTGGTACTTACGGCGACCAGGATCTGGTTGAATACGTTGACGTTGGCGCGAGCTACTACTTCAACAAAAACATGTCTACCTACGTTGATTACAAAATCAACCTGGTTGACGACAGCAGCTTCACTAAAGCAGCTGGTGTTTCTACCGACAACATCGTTGCTGTTGGTCTGACCTACCAGTTCTAAGATTTGTTAGTATAAAAAAGCCAGCCTTCGTGGCTGGCTTTTTTTATTCGGTTTGACTGGCGTAATAAAGGAGCACGCCATGCATATTTTCAAAGGACGCTGCCTGTGTGGGATGAGCCAATTCAGCGTTTCCCTCAACAATTTCGACGTCTATGCCTGCCACTGTACCCAGTGCCAGAAATGGTCGGGGGGAATGGCCATGTATCTGGAAGCGCAGGGGCAACCGCTTGTGGAAGAAGAGTCGATAGCCCCTTCTCATTTCACGTCATCTGCGCGCGGCGAACGCTGGTTTTGTCCCGGATGCGGTTGCCCGCTGTGGTTCACGCTGACCGCACGCTCAACGACGCGCTATTTCATTCCCTGGACACAGCTTGAGATGAGCGAAGACGAACGTCGCCGTCTGATACTTGCCGCTGAAATCTATACAGAAACGCAACCCGCATTCTTTGGCCTGACCGGGCAATACGCACGCTTTAGCGGCACCGAAATTGAAGCACACGACAAGCGCTGCCTGCTGACTCCCCATGACGCACACTGAGGGTTACCCGGTTAGCATTGCACCACCGGGCCTGATTTTACTGTTTCGGTACGTTTGCCAGGCTAAACCAAATCCCGACCGCCAGCACCAGTAACATTGCGCCAGCACTGCCTAACGCCACGCTGTGTGACGTGATAAAGGCCGTTTTTGCCGCCGCAATTAACGACTCCGCCAGTCCTGGAGTCAGGCTCTGCGCCACGTTCACCGCTTCGCCAATCGATGACGAGGCCTTATCGGCCAGCGTCGCGCTTAGTCCCTGCGGCAGGACAATTGACGCCGAGAAGCTGCGGGTTAACAGCAGACCAAAAATGGCAATGCCCAACCCTGCGCCCAGCTCATAGGACATGGTTTCAATCGCCCCTGCGGCAGCCGCTTTCTCTTTTGGCGCAGCCGCCATAATTGCCGAGGTTGAGGCCAGCAGCGCACTGGCGGCACTGAAGCCCAGCAGCACCATCAGACTCCATGCCTGCCAGTGCTGCGTGCTGAAGTCGAGCAGCGACAGACCGATAAAGCTGACGGCACTCAGCCCCATTCCGCCTGCCGCCACCAGCCGCAGCCCCAGACGACCGACCAGCACACCGGCAATCGGCCCGCTAAACCCGCTGGCAACCATCAGCGGCAGCATAAACATCCCCGCTTCAAACGGCGTAAAGCCATGTACAAACTGCAGCTCCTGGGCCATCAACAGCTCAAACCCCACCAGCGCGATCATGGCGGTCATCGCCATCACAACACCGCTTAAAATAATGCGATGACAGAACAGGCGCATGTCGATCATCGGCACGCGGGCGCGAAGCTGGATCCGCACAAAGATCATCAGCATCACCGCTCCGGTGAGCAGCGTCATTGCCACCAGCCACGGAGAAAGCACCCCTTTGAGCGCGGTTTTCGCGCTGTAGACCAGCAGCAATATCGCCACAATCAGCATGACTGCATGGGCAATATTCAGCGGCTGTTCCGGGCGTCCCTGTTGACGAGGCACCAGACGCGCGGCAAGGGAAACAACGATGACCACGATCGGTACGTTGATCAAAAAGACCGATCCCCAGTAAAAATGCTCCAGCAACATACCGCCAATCAACGGACCAAACGCCGCACCGCCTGAACCGACGGCGGCCCAGACCCCAAGCGCGATGTTGCGATCGCGCGCATTAACGAACAACGTGCGGATCCCCGCAAGCGTGGCCGGGATGATCATCGCCGCCCCAATCGCCAGCGAGGCGCGGGCAGCAATCAGCCATCCTGCTGAAGGCGCAAATGCAGCTGCCAGCGATGACAAGCCAAACAGCGTACTGCCAATTATCAACAACCGTTTAAAACCAATGCGGTCACCCAGTGCGCCCATCGGCAGCACCATCCCCGCCATCACCAGCGAGTATATATCGATGATCCACAATAATTCGTTACCGCTGGCACCCAGCGTCATACTCAACGTCGGCGCCGCTACGTGCAGTACCGTCGCGTCGATCGCCACCGGGATATACACCAGCACGATAATGACTAACGCTAACCACTGACGAAACATAAATTTCCTTTTCTTTTAAATCATGGACACATGTCCAGTTTGCGATCCTACGTAAAGTTGAACGAGTGTCCAGCTTTTTGTTACACTTGTTTCAGTCCCATTAAGAGTGAGTGAAAATGCGATATCTGAGCAAGGATGAAAGGCGGGAAGAGATTTTACAGGCCGCTATGCGCGTGGCGCTCTCTGACGGACTTTCCGCAATGACGGTACGGCGAATTGCCGCCGAAGCCGGCGTCGCCACCGGACAGGTCCACCACCATTTCACCTCTGGCGGGGAGCTAAAATCGCTGGCTTTTGTGCGGTTAATCCGTGAACTGCTGGATGCGGATGTGGTCGGCAAGCAGGCCAGCTGGCGACAGCAGCTGCATGCCATGCTCGGCAGCGATGATGGCCGGTTTGAGCCCTATATTCGCCTGTGGCGTGAGGCGCAGATCCTGGCAAGCCGGGATACGGACATCAGGGGCGCATATGTACTGACCATGGAGATGTGGCACCAGGAGACCGTCGCCCTTATCAAAGCAGGCACTGACGCGGGAGATTTTACCCCGGGCGATCGGCCAGAAAATATTGCCTGGCGTTTAATTGGTCTGGTGTGTGGCTTGGACGGCATTTATATATTAGATATCCCAGAGATGGACGACGCTGCCTTTAATAACCATCTTGATAAATTAATCTCTCTGGAATTGTGTTAATACTCACTTATGAGTATTAACAACCCTCACTTACAATTCGTAACACATTAAGCGAACCCTTATTTCCCCTCCCGGCTCAGGGATTCGCTTTTTTATCTATCCTTTCAGATGTATCCCAAACCATCCAATAATTCCAGAAACACACTGTCAGACATCCACCTGTTTTTACTCCATTTTTTCTTTTTATGGTTAAGCAAGAGGGCGACATGTCACAACAAAGTGAGAAGAATAATCCTTATCTGCTGAGCAACTGGAAACCCGAAAATGCGCAATTCTGGGAGAATAAAGGAAAACATATTGCCCGAAGAAATCTTTTAATTTCTGTGGCTTGCCTGTTATTAGCGTTTTGCGTATGGATGTTATTTAGTGCCATTGCGGTCAATCTGAATAAAGTTGGATTTAATTTTTCCACCGACCAGCTTTTTATGCTAACAGCCTTACCCTCCCTGTCCGGTGCGATATTGCGCGTCCCCTATTCGTTTATGGTTCCTCTCTTTGGTGGACGCTACTGGACGGTGTTAAGCACGGTGATCCTGATTGTTCCCTGCGTCTGGTTAGGGATCGCGATTCAGGACACTGCCACTCCCTACTGGATCTTTATCGTCATCGCGCTGCTGTGTGGTTTTGCCGGCGCTAACTTCGCCTCCAGCATGGGCAATATCAGCTTCTTCTTCCCGAAAACGAAACAGGGTAGCGCCCTGGGGATTAACGGCGGGCTGGGGAATCTGGGCGTGAGCGTAATGCAGCTGGTCGCGCCGCTGGTGATCTTCCTGCCCATGTTCACCTTTCTCGGCGTAAACGGCGTGCCGCAGGATGACGGCTCAACGATGTGGCTGGCCAATGCCGCGTGGATTTGGGCGCCCCTTCTCCTGCTGGCCACGATTGCGGCGTTTTTCGGCATGAATGACATCGCGAGCTCTAAGGCCACGATTGCCAGCCAGCTACCGGTGTTAAAACGTTTTCACCTGTGGCTCCTGAGCCTCCTCTACCTGGCAACCTTCGGTTCGTTTATCGGTTTTTCAGCAGGCTTCGCCATGCTGTCGAAAACCCAGTTTCCTGACGTCAATATCCTCCATCTGGCTTTCTTTGGCCCACTGATTGGCGCGCTGGCCCGTTCTGCGGGCGGGATGATCTCAGACAAACTCGGCGGCGTACGCGTCACCCTGATTAACTTCGTCTTTATGGCGCTTTTCAGCGCCCTGCTTTTCCTGACGCTTCCCGGTTCCGGGTCGGGCAGTTTTCTCGCCTTCTATCTGGTCTTTATGGGTCTGTTCCTCACCGCCGGACTGGGCAGCGGGTCAACGTTTCAGATGATTGCCATCATTTTCCGCCAAATCACCCTCACCCGCGTGAAGCAACAAGGGGGAAGTGACGAGCAGGCGCAGCATGAAGCAGTCACCGAAACCGCGGCAGCGCTGGGCTTTATCTCCGCCATCGGTGCCGTCGGCGGGTTCTTCATTCCGAAAGCCTTCGGCACGTCGCTGGCCATGACCGGCTCGCCTGTGGGTGCCATGAAAGTTTTCCTCGTGTTTTACATCGTCTGCGTCCTGGTGACCTGGCTGGTTTATGGCCGCAAATCTTCACAACAATAACAATTACACATTCGCCTGAGAGTGGGCAGCCCTCTCCGAAAAGGCTATCGAAGCAGGAGAAATGTCATGAGTAAACTGTTGGATCGCTTTCGCTATTTCAAACAAAAAGGCGACAGCTTCGCCAATGGACACGGGCAGGTGTACAACACCAACCGTGACTGGGAGGACAGCTACCGACAGCGATGGCAGTTCGACAAGATTGTGCGGTCCACCCATGGCGTGAACTGCACGGGCTCCTGTAGCTGGAAAATCTACGTCAAAAACGGCCTGGTTACCTGGGAAACCCAGCAGACCGACTACCCGCGTACCCGCCCCGACCTGCCTAACCACGAGCCGCGCGGCTGCCCGCGCGGTGCAAGTTATTCCTGGTACCTTTACAGCGCCAACCGGCTGAAATACCCGCTGGTGCGCCGCACGCTGATCGAACTGTGGCGTGACGCGCTGGCGCAACACAGCGATCCGGTGCTGGCCTGGGATGCCATTCAGAACGATCCGCAGAAGAGCCGGAGCTACAAGCAGGCTCGCGGACACGGCGGATTTATCCGCTCCAGCTGGAAAGAGCTGAACCAGCTGATTGCTGCCGCCAACGTCTGGACCATTAAACATTACGGCCCCGATCGCGTGGCCGGTTTTTCACCGATTCCGGCGATGTCGATGGTCTCGTATGCCGCCGGGACGCGTTATCTCTCTCTGCTGGGCGGCACCTGTCTCAGCTTTTATGACTGGTATTGTGATTTACCGCCCGCCTCGCCCATGACGTGGGGCGAGCAGACCGACGTGCCGGAATCCGCAGACTGGTACAACTCCAGCTACATCATTGCCTGGGGGTCTAACGTTCCGCAGACGCGTACGCCAGATGCCCACTTCTTTACCGAGGTCCGCTACAAAGGCACCAAAACCGTGGCCATCACCCCGGACTTCTCCGAGGTCGCCAAACTGAGCGATCAGTGGCTGGCACCCAAGCAAGGCACCGACAGCGCGCTGGCGATGGCAATGGGCCACGTGATCCTCAAAGAGTTCCATCTCGACAACCCCAGCGAGTACTTCCTCAACTACTGCCGCCGCTACACCGACATGCCGATGCTGGTGCTGCTGGATGAACAGGCCGATGGCCGCGTGGTGCCGGGGCGGATGCTTCGGGCCTCTGATCTCACGGACGGGCTGGGTGAAGCCAATAATGCTGAGTGGAAAACCGTCGCCTTTGATATCGCCGGCGATCTGGTGGTGCCGAACGGGTCCATTGGTTTCCGCTGGGGCGAAAAAGGCAAATGGAACCTGGCGCCGCTGGCGGCAGATCATGAAACTGAACTCACCCTCTCGCTGCTGATTACCCACGACAGCGTGGCAGAGGTGGCATTCCCCTATTTTGGCGGCAATGAAAATCCACACTTCCGTAGCGTCAAGCAGGAGCCGGTCCTGACGCGCCGTGTACCGAGTAAAACCCTGACGCTGGCCGATGGCAGCCAGAAACGGGTGGTCAGCGTCTACGATCTGATTCTCGCTAACTACGGCCTCGATCGTGGTCTGGAAGACAGCAACGCGGCGGGCAGCTATGACCAGATCAAAGCTTACACTCCCGCCTGGGGCGAGCAGATCACCGGCGTCCCTGCTTACCTGATAGAGAAAATTGCCCGTGAGTTTGCCGACACGGCGCACAAAACACACGGCCGGTCGATGATTATCCTCGGTGCCGGGGTGAACCACTGGTACCACATGGACATGAACTACCGCGGGATGATCAACATGCTGGTGTTCTGCGGCTGCGTGGGTCAAAGCGGTGGCGGCTGGTCACACTATGTGGGTCAGGAGAAGTTGCGTCCGCAAACCGGCTGGCTGCCGCTGGCGTTTGCGCTGGACTGGAACCGTCCCCCGCGCCAGATGAACAGTACGTCGTACTTCTACAACCACGCCTGTCAGTGGCGTTATGAAAAACTGACCGCGCAGGAGTTACTCTCTCCGCTGGCGGACGCGACAAAATTCACCGGTCACCTGATCGATTTTAACGTCCGGGCAGAGCGTATGGGCTGGCTGCCCTCGGCACCGCAGCTAAACCTCAATCCGTTGCACATTAAAGCCCGGGCCGACGCCGCCGGCATGACCCCGCAGGAGTACACCGTGCAGGCATTAAAATCGGGCGATATACGTTTCGCCTGCGAACAGCCTGACAACGGTAAAAACCACCCGCGCAATCTGTTTGTCTGGCGGTCTAACCTGCTTGGTTCTTCGGGGAAAGGTCACGAGTACATGCTCAAATACCTGCTCGGTACTGAAAGCGGCATTCAGGGCGAGGATTTAGGGTCGACGGATGACGTTAAGCCCGAAGAGGTGGAGTGGCAAACTCAGGCCATTGAGGGCAAGCTTGACCTGCTGGTGACACTCGATTTCCGCATGTCCAGCACCTGCCTGTTCTCCGATATCGTGCTGCCCACCGCGACATGGTATGAAAAAGACGACATGAATACGTCGGATATGCATCCGTTTATTCATCCGCTTTCAGCTGCCGTCGACCCGGCCTGGGAATCCCGCAGCGACTGGGAGATCTACAAAGGTATTGCCAGCGTTTTCTCAGAGGTGTGCGTCGGCCATCTTGGCACCGAAACGGACGTGGTACTGCAGCCGCTGCAGCACGACTCCCCGGGGGAACTGTCACAGCCGTTTGATATTCAGGACTGGCGCAAAGGCGAATGCGATCTCATTCCGGGTAAAACGGCGCCGACGATTGCGGTGGTCGAACGACATTATCCGGAAACCTACGAGCGCTTTACTTCACTCGGCCCGCTGATGGACAAACTCGGCAACGGCGGAAAAGGCATTTCATGGAATACCCAGAGCGAGGTCGATTTCCTTGGCAAGCTGAACTACGTCAAGCTCGATGGCCCGGCAAAAGGACGCCCGCGTATTGAAACGGCGATTGACGCCTCTGAAGTGATCCTCGCCCTCGCCCCTGAAACGAATGGCCAGGTGGCAGTGCGAGCCTGGCAAGCGCTGGGCGAACTGACCGGTCGCGATCACACCCATCTGGCGCTGAACAAAGAAGATGAGAAAATCCGCTTCCGCGATATTCAGGCCCAGCCGCGGAAAATTATCTCCAGCCCCACCTGGTCGGGCCTTGAGAGCGAGCATGTCTCCTATAACGCCGGTTATACCAACGTTCACGAGCTTATTCCCTGGCGCACCCTTTCCGGTCGTCAGCAGCTGTATCAGGACCATCCGTGGATGCGCGCGTTCGGGGAGAGTCTGGTGGCCTATCGCCCACCGATTGATACCCGAAGCGTTAGCCATATGCGCGAAATCCCGCCGAACGGCTTTCCTGAGAAGGCGCTGAACTTCCTGACGCCACACCAGAAATGGGGCATTCACTCGACCTACAGTGAAAACCTGCTGATGCAAACGCTGTCACGCGGGGGGCCTATCGTCTGGATCAGCGAAACCGATGCCAGAGAGTTAGGCATTGAGGATAACGACTGGATCGAAGCCTTCAACGCCAACGGGGCCCTGACCGCCCGGGCAGTGGTGAGCCAGCGCGTCCCGCCGGGCATGACCATGATGTACCACGCGCAGGAACGTATCCTGAATATTCCGGGTTCAGAAGTCACCGGTCGTCGCGGCGGGATCCATAACTCGGTGACGCGCGTCTGTCCCAAACCGACACACATGATTGGCGGCTACGCCCAGCTGGCGTACAGCTTCAACTATTACGGCACCGTCGGCTCTAACCGCGACGAGTTCATCATGATCCGCAAAATGAAAAACATTAACTGGCTGGATGGCGAAGGTCGGGATCAGGTACAGGAGGCGAAAAAATGAAAATACGCTCACAGGTTGGAATGGTGCTGAATCTCGACAAATGCATTGGCTGTCACACCTGCTCGGTCACCTGTAAAAACGTCTGGGCCGGGCGTGAAGGTATGGAATATGCGTGGTTCAACAACGTTGAAACTAAACCGGGGATTGGCTACCCGAAAAACTGGGAAGATCAGGAGGAGTGGCAAGGCGGTTGGGTACGCGGGATCACCGGCAAGCTGACGCCGCGTCTCGGCGGGCGCGTGGGCGTGCTGTCAAAAATCTTTGCCAACCCGTCCCTGCCCGGCATTGATGATTACTACGAGCCCTTCACGTTTGATTACCAGGATCTGCACCGTGCACCACAAGGCGATCACCTCCCGACGGCCCGCCCGCGCTCGCTGATTAGCGGCAAACGGATGGACAAAATTGTTGGCGGCCCGAACTGGGAAGAACTGCTTGGCGGCGAGTTCGAAAAACGCGCCCGCGACCGCAACTTCGACAAGATCCAGAAGGAGATGTACGGCCAGTTTGAAAACACTTTCATGATGTACCTGCCGCGCCTGTGTGAACACTGCCTGAACCCGAGCTGCGTGGCCACCTGCCCGAGCGGTGCCATCTACAAGCGTGAAGAAGACGGCATTGTGCTGATTGACCAGGACAAATGCCGTGGCTGGCGCATGTGCATCAGCGGTTGCCCGTACAAGAAAATCTACTTCAACTGGAAAAGCGGAAAGTCGGAGAAATGCATCTTCTGCTACCCGCGCATTGAGTCTGGCCAGCCAACCGTCTGTTCGGAGACCTGCGTCGGGCGTATTCGCTATCTGGGCGTGCTGCTGTATGACGCGGATCGCATTGAAGAAGCGGCCAGCACCGAACATGAAACCGACCTCTATGAACGCCAGTGTGACGTATTCCTTGATCCGCATGACCCGGCGGTCATTGAAGAAGCCTTCAAGCAAGGTATTCCGCAGAACGTGATTGACGCCGCCCAGCGTTCCCCGGTTTACAAGATGGCGATGGACTGGAAGCTGGCCCTGCCGCTGCATCCAGAATACCGCACCCTGCCGATGGTCTGGTACGTTCCGCCGCTGTCACCAATCCAGTCTTACGCAGACGCGGGTGGCCTGCCGCTCAACGACGGCGTGTTACCGGCGGTCGAAAGCCTGCGCATACCGGTGCAGTATCTGGCCAACATGCTCAGCGCGGGCGATCCTGCTCCGGTGCTGCGCGCCCTGAAACGCATGATGGCCATGCGTCATTACAAACGCTCTCAGACCGTTGAAGGCGTGACCGATACCCGCGCCATCGAAGAAGTGGGCCTTAGCGTCGAGCAGGTCGAAGAGATGTACCGCTATCTGGCGATTGCCAACTACGAAGATCGTTTCGTGATCCCCACCAGCCACCGCGAAATGGCGCGCGACGCCTTCCCGGAACGCAACGGCTGCGGCTTCTCCTTTGGCGACGGGTGCCACGGTTCCGACACCAAATTCAACCTCTTTAACAGCAGCCGCATTGATGCCATCAACATCACCGAAGTGCGCGACCACGGGGAGGGAGAGTGATGCAGATCCTCAAAATCATCGCCCTGCTGATTGAGTATCCCGATGAAACATTATGGGAAAATCGCGAGGAAGCACTTTCCCTGATAGAACAGGATCTCCCTGCGTTACTGCCCTTTGCCCGCCAGCATCTGGATGCCGCACTGCTGGATAAGCAGGCCGAATGGTGCGAGGTGTTTGAGCGGGGTCGTGCGACCTCGCTGCTGCTGTTTGAGCACGTTCATGCTGAATCCCGCGATCGCGGCCAGGCGATGGTCGACCTGATGAGCCAGTACGAAAAAGCCGGCCTGCAGCTGGACTGTCGCGAGCTGCCGGACTATCTGCCGCTCTACCTGGAGTATCTCAGCCTCGTCACCGACGACGAGGCCCGCGAAGGGCTACAAAACGTTGCGCCGATCCTGGCGCTGATTGGCGGTCGCCTGAAGCAGCGCGGCGTGGCGCATTATCAGCTGTTCGATGCGCTCCTGACGCTCGCAGGCACGCGTCTGACCAGCGACAGCGTGGCGAAACAGGTTTCCACCGAGAAACGGGATGATACCCGCCAGGCGCTGGACGCCGTCTGGGAAGAGGAACAGGTCAAGTTTATCGAGGACAACGCCACATCGTGTGATACCTCACCGATGCAGCAATATCAACGACGCTTTAGCCAGGACGTTGCCCCGCAGTATGTCGACGTCAGTGCGGGAGGCCCAAAATGATCCAGTTTCTGAACGTCTTTTTCTACGATATTTACCCCTACCTGTGCGGCACGGTTTTTCTGGTGGGAAGCTGGCTGCGTTACGACTACGGGCAGTATACCTGGCGCGCCTCCTCCAGCCAGATGCTGGATAAGCGCGGCATGGTGCTGTGGTCAAATCTGTTCCATATCGGGATCCTGGGGATCTTCTTCGGACATCTTTTCGGGATGCTGACGCCGCACTGGGTTTATTCGTGGTTTCTGCCGATGTCGCAGAAACAGCTGATGGCGATGATTCTGGGCGGCGTTTGCGGCGTGCTTACGCTGGTGGGCGGTGCGGGATTATTGATTCGCCGGCTGACGAACCCGCGTATCCGGGCGACCTCCTCCACGGCAGATATCCTGATCCTCTGCATTTTGCTGGTGCAGTGTATTCTTGGGCTCACCACCATTCCGTTCTCCGCGAAATATCCCGACGGCAGCGAGATGCTCAAGCTGGTGGACTGGGCGCAGTCGGTAGTGACCTTCCGCGGTGGCTCGTCCGAACATCTGGCGGGCGTGGCGTTTATCTTCCGTGTCCATCTGGTGCTGGGCATGACCATTTTCCTGATCTTCCCCTTCACCCGACTGGTGCACGTCTGGAGCGCGCCGGTGGAGTATTTAACGCGCAGGTATCAGGTGGTGAGATCGCGCCGCTGAGTGTTGCCGGGTGGCGCTACGCCTGAGCGCAGCGCCACCGGTCTATTTCCCGGCCTGAGGATGTGTATCAAACCCGGCCATCACCGCCGTCAGCGCGTCCAGCGAAAACCCGTGTTTGGGATCGTCAACGCCCAGTCCAAACCGTGACTGCATCACCTGATACAGCGCGTTCGCGTCGGGAAGATGGACCTGCTCTTCCGCATGCCCCTTCTGCCAGTGGGTAAAGTTAAAGTTGGTCAGGGTCAGCTTTCCGCCGTCAGGCAGATGGCGACACATCAACAGATGGTGGCGAAAATGGGATTGCGGCCAGTGCGCCGACCAGAAGTTGCCCATCACGTAATCGCTGAAATACTGTGTTGTCAGATCAAAATGGTACATCGACTGCCAGTGATCGTGGTGGCTGAACTGCAGGATCCAGTCGTTGCCCTCGCTCAGCAAACGGTACAGCCCGTGGGGTGTCTCCTGCTCCTCGTTGGCGAGCAAACGAATCGGCGCCGTCAGGGTCTGTCCGCCAAAACCGACGTCGGCAATCCAGCGCTCGCCGTTGAGTTCAACCAGCAGCAGACGATGCGTACGCGGCGGCATCTGTGGCGGACTGGCTAAGACCACGCGGCCCAGCACGCTGCGAACCGTAAAGCCCACTTCACGCAAAACGCGTTCAAAGAGGCCGTTCTGCTCAAAGCAATAGCCTCCACGACGCGCCGTCACCAGTTTGTCGACCAGGCACTGATCTTCCAGATGGATCTCGCGCGGCATCACGACGTCAATATTCTCGAAGGGGATCGCGCAGTTGTGGTGTAGATGCAGCGCCCGCAGGGTGTCGATGTCAACCTGAACAGGCTGTTGCCAACCCGTACGGGCAAAATAAGCACTCAGAAATGGGGACATGATTCGCTTCCATGATGTGATGTTCCCTGTTTATAAACTATTTTCTGGCCTCCATATGCGCAAAAGTGCTTTTTGCGGGTGCATCTTGATTTCGGCTACCCATCAGACGTTTAATGCCAGCATACCTGCTGAGAGGAATGTTCATGAGCGCGTTTCGTCCCGTTGAATTAAAGCATGCCAGCCGTCTGCTGAACCATGGCCCTACGGTACTGATTACCAGCCGCGATGAGTCTATCGACCGTCGTAACGTCATGGCTGCGGCCTGGTCGATGCCGGTAGAGTTTGAGCCACCGCGTATCGCAATTGTGGTGGACAAAAGCACCTGGTCGCGCGAACTGATTGAGCGCAGCGGAAAGTTCGGTATTGTCATCCCCGGCGTGGCAGCGGCTAACTGGGCTTACGCCGTCGGCAGCGTGAGCGGGCGCGACGAAGACAAGTTCAACTGCTACGGGATCCCGGTTGTGCAAGGTCCGGTACTCGGCCTGCCGGTGATTGAAGAGAAATGCCTGGCGTGGATGGAGTGTCGTTTACTCCCGGTTACCGCAGCTGCCGAAAAATACGATACGCTGTTTGGTGAGGTTGTTTCGGCAGCCGCAGATGAACGCGCGTTTGTCGCCGGACGCTGGCAGTTTGACGGCGATAAGCTGAACACCCTGCATCATCTGGGGGCCGGGACGTTTGTGACCAGTGGGAAAATGGTAAAGGCGCTGGAAAAATAGCCTATAAAAAAAGCCCTCTCCGCGAGGGAAAGGGCTTTTAAATTACTTCGCGCGCCGTGCAATAATTTCATCCGCAACATTACGCGGTGCTTCCGCGAAATGATGGAATTCCATCGTGTAGGTCGCGCGGCCTTGCGACATCGAACGCAGCGTCGTGGCATAGCCAAACATCTCCGCCAGCGGCACATCCGCGCGAATAATCTGACTACCGTACTGCTCTTCCATTCCCTGCACCATGCCGCGGCGGGAAGAGAGATCGCCCATGATGTTGCCGGCGTACTCTTCCGGTGTTTCCACCTCGACATGCATGACCGGTTCAAGAATCACCGGGTCCGCTTTGCGAGCGCCCTCTTTAAAGCCGAGGATCGCCGCCATGCGGAACGCCATTTCCGAGGAGTCGACCTCGTGATAGGAGCCAAACGTCAGGGTCGCTTTCACATCGACAACCGGATACCCCGCCAGGACACCGCTGTTCATGGCTTCGCGCAGGCCTTTCTCCACAGACGGAATATACTCGCGCGGGACAACGCCGCCCTTGGTGGCATCTTCAAATACAAAACCACTGCCGGGCTCTAACGGCGCCAGACTGAGCACCACATGGCCGTACTGCCCTTTACCGCCGGACTGTCGGACAAATTTCCCTTCGATATCCTTCACCCCTTTACGCAGGGTTTCACGGTACGTGACCTGTGGGCGACCAATGTTCGCCTCAACGCCGAACTCACGCCGCATGCGGTCAACGATAATCTCAAGATGTAACTCACCCATCCCGGAGATAATTGTCTGGCCGGACTCTTCATCGGTGTGCAGACGAAACGAAGGGTCTTCCGCTGCCAGGCGCTGCAATGCAATGCCCATTTTCTCCTGATCGCCTTTGGTTTTCGGCTCGATCGCAAGCGAGATAACCGGGTCAGGAAACTCCATCCGTTCCAGCGTGATGACGGCATTCGGGTCGGTGAGCGTGTCACCGGTTGTCACATCTTTCAACCCAACGCAGGCCGCGATATCGCCCGCGCGCAGCTCATCCACTTCGTGGCGATCGTTAGCATGCATCAGCACGATGCGCCCAATGCGCTCTTTCTTCCCTTTCACCGGGTTGTACACCGCGTCGCCTTTGCGCAGCACGCCAGAGTAAACGCGGATAAAGGTCAGCTGCCCGACGTACGGGTCGCTCATCAGTTTAAAGGCCAATGCGGAGAACGGCTCGTTGTCGTCTGGATGACGCTCGGCATGCTGCCCATTCTCATCCACACCATCAATGGCGGGCACGTCCAGAGGCGACGGCATCAGTTCAATGACCGCATCGAGCATGCGTTGCACGCCTTTATTTTTAAACGCGCTGCCGCACAGCATCGGCTGGATTTCACCGGAGATGGTCCGCATACGCAGCCCCTTGATGATTTCCGCTTCCTCTAAATCACCCGTTTCCAGGTATTTATCCATCAGCTCATCGCTGGCTTCCGCCGCCGCAGAGACCATTTTTTCCCGCCATTCCTGCGCAGTACTCATTACGTCATCCGGCACAGGAGCATAGGTAAACACCATGCCCTGGGTGGCATCGTCCCACAAAATGGTACGCATTTTGATGAGATCCACCACGCCGGTGAAGTGTTCTTCTGCCCCCACCGGAATAACAATCGGGACCGGATTCGCTTTCAGACGCTCCTGCATCATTCGCACGACGCGGAAGAAATCCGCACCCGGGCGGTCCATTTTGTTGACGAAGGCCAGCCGCGGGACATGATATTTGTTCGCCTGACGCCAGACGGTTTCCGACTGCGGCTGCACGCCACCGACGGAGTCATACACCATGACAGCGCCGTCGAGTACACGCATGGAACGTTCCACTTCAATGGTGAAATCCACGTGGCCCGGGGTGTCGATAATGTTGATCCGGTGCGGTTCAAAGCCCCGGTCCATACCTGGCCAGAAACAGCTGACTGCCGCAGAGGTAATGGTTATCCCGCGCTCTTGCTCCTGTGCCATCCAGTCGGTAGTTGCCGCGCCATCGTGTACTTCACCCAGTTTGTGGCTCATACCGGTATAAAACAGGATGCGCTCGGTGGTGGTCGTTTTACCGGCATCGATATGCGCGGAGATACCGATGTTGCGATAACGTTCGAGAGGGATGGGTCGGGGCATAATATTTCCTTAGTCATTAAGACTGCGTTGTGACGACCGGGATGGTCGCGTGTTCGTTCGTTTGCTATAATAGTCCTATTGTACGAGTATTATCGAACTATTTTTTTTACGGTTGACCTATTGTTGATATAGCTCAATCTGACACCAGACGCAGGAAAACGATGATCCCGAACCACCCTGAAACTGAACAAATACTGCTGGAAAATGTGCTTTTTGCCCTCGGTAACCCGCTCCGGCTGTCGATTATCCGCAGGCTGGCCGATGGCAGCGAACTGAGCTGTAACGCGCTGCGCCCGGACGAGGTGGTGAAATCGACGATGACCCATCACTGGCGCGTGCTGCGCGACAGCGGCGTGATTTGGCAGCGCCCGCAGGGACGAGAAAATATGATTTCACTGCGCAGGGACGATCTTGATGCCCGCTTTCCGGGGCTGATGGCAATATTGCTGCAGACGAAGTAACGCGTGTGTCGTGTCGGGCGACTCCGCGCCGCCCGACCCTCTCTCACATTGAATAGCCGGGTTTCTTAATTAAGTGATCCAGGTTGGGTTCAATTTCGGTATCCCAGACCTGCGCTTTCCAGTCGGCTTCCTGCACTTCATTCAGGGCGACCGAAATAGAGCGATCTTTACTGTTCAGATGACGGGTAATCACCTCGGCAATATCCGCCGCCAGCGCGGTTTTTTGGTCGTCGTTCAAATCACGGGGAAAACATTTGATATCTACGTGTGGCATATGCAGGCTTCCAGTTATGAATGTGAGTTCCACGTTATCAGATTATCTCGTTTGCCTTTAACACCTTGTGCAGTTCCGGTAGCTGGCACACGGTATCCGCAATCGCCGTTATCTTCGGCGTGTTCGCCGCAAACCATGCATGGCGAGGCCCCCAGGTGCGTGCAACCGTGATGTAGACGTCAAGCAGCGTCAGCCGTTCCCCGAGTGCAAAAGGGGTGGCACTGAGCTGGCTGTCAAACCACAGATAGAGTGATTTTCGGTATTCAATACAGCTGTTTTTCAACTGCTCTGGCGCATCCGGCACCCAGCGTTCGGGGTAGTCGGCGTAGGTAAAGGTGGGATAAACGTTCGCAACAAACCAGATGAGCAACCGCTGAAACTGCTGCCGCTCAGCCTGCCCGACGGCAGGCGCAAGATCGGGACATCTGTCCAGCACCATCAGGGCAATCGCCGCCGTTTCGGTCATGATCGCCCCGTTTTCCAGTTCCAGCGTGGGTACCTGACACAGCGGATTGCGTGCTTTCAGCAACTCACGCTGCGGGCCGGGCTGGTCGAACCCGTCCACGTTGATAAATTGATAAGGGATGTCTGCCAGAGTCAGCATCACTTCACTGATTGCCGATCCCCAGCCGGGTACGCCATAGAGTTTCATCATGTTGCCCCTCCGGGATGAAAACCCTAAGTGTAGACATGACTAATAGGTTATCCCAGGCGGGTTCACGTCGGATTGTGTCACCGCTTCACCCTCTTCTCCCCAGCGTGCCAGCACCCGCTGGTACTCTCCACGCGTAATAGCGCCCTCCAGCGCAGCCTGCAAAGCATAAACCAGCCCATTGCCCTTTTTGGTCGTCGTGGCGACATAGGCTCTCTTCGGCCCGAGACCCACTACGCGCGTTTTGCCGGTCAACGCCGCTTTATAGGCTGATACGGATTGAGGCCCGAAGAACACATCCGCCCTGCCGGACTGAATATAGAGGTTGCCGGAAGCATCATCGGTCAGATAGACCGGCAGCGCAGGCTCACGACCGGCTTTTTTGTTCTCTTCATTCCAGCCCAGCAGAATGCGCTCCTGATTGGTCCCGGAACCGACAATCACCTTTTTGCCTGCCAGATCTTTTGCGCTGTTAATCGCCTGGACCGCACTGGTGGATTTCACGGAAAACGCCAGCGAGTCGACGCGATAGGTCGCAAAGTCAAATTTCTCTTTTCGCTGTTCGGTCACCGCAATATTCACCAGCGCCACGTCATAGCGTCCGGAGCTGATCCCCAGCGGCCAGTCTTCCCAGGCCGTGGGAACCAGCTTCAGCTTTAACCCCAGACTGCCCGCCAGCAAGCGGGCAATATCCGGATCGCTGCCAATCCGCGTCCGGTTATCGCTGGCAAGCAGCGCCAGCGGTGGAGAGTTGAGCGCTGAGATCGCTACCGTGAGCGTGCCCGGCTCAACGAATTTATAGTTCGCGGGGATCTTCGCGACGGCCTGCCGATCTACCGTCACCGGCAGCGGCTGCTCGTTGGCGTGTAAATCGATACCCGCATGGCTCGCGGTCGTAAAAGCCAGACCGGCCAGAAAAGCATATCTCATCTGCACTCCTTACAGCACTTTTGACAGGAACTGGCGCGTTCGCGGGTGCGACGGACGGGTTAATACGTCGTCACTGCTACCCTGCTCCACAATTTTGCCGTCGACCATAAAGACCACCTGATCCGCCACTTCCCGGGCAAAGCCGATCTCGTGGGTGACGACCACCAGCGTGGTACCCGAGCGGGCGAGCTTTTTAATCACATCCAGCACTTCGCCAACCAGTTCCGGGTCGAGCGCTGAAGTGGGCTCATCAAACAGCATTACCCGGGGACGTAACGCCAGCGCGCGGGCAATGGCAATACGCTGCTGCTGACCCCCGGAGAGATGGCGCGACCAGGCGTCGGCTTTATCGCGCAGCCCGACCACATCCAGCAGGCTGTATGCCCTTTCAACGGCTTCTTTCTTACTCAGTTTTTTATGGGCGATGGGCGCTTCAATCAGATTTTCCAGCACCGTGAGATGCGGAAAGAGATTAAAGTTCTGGAAGACATAGCCCACATTGACGCGCTGTTTGAGGATCTCTTTCTCTTTCAGCTCGTAGAGTTTGTCACCCTGACGGCGATAACCGATGTAATCACCGTCAATCTGGATAAACCCTTCGTCGACGCGTTCCAGATGGTTAATGGTGCGCAGAAGCGTCGATTTACCCGATCCGGAAGGCCCGAGGATCACCGTTACCGATCCGGGCGGGATCTCCAGCGAGACGTTATCAAGTGCTTTATGGCGGCCAAACAACTTACTGACGCCGGTAATCGAAATATGCCCTTCAGGAGAGGTTTGCATGGACGGGCTCCTGTACTGATGCGGTGGATACGGAACGGACGCGACTGGCTACCCGGCTCTGATTAACGGCTGAACGGCGTTCGCTGCGGGCAAGCCCGCGCTCCACAACATGCTGAATGGCAGACAACACGGTGGTAATCACCAGATACCAGACCGCACCGACCATCAACAGCGGGATCACCTCCTGCGTGCGGTTATAGATCATCTGAATGGTATAGAAGAGTTCCGGCATCGCCAGGACATACACCATCGCCGTGCCTTTCGCGAGACTGATAATTTCATTAAATCCGGACGGCAAAATCGTGCGTAGCGCCTGCGGCAAAATGATACGCACTGTGCGACGCCAGGCTGGCAGACCGAGCGCCGCCGCCGCTTCGTACTGACCATGATCCACCCCCAGAAAACCGCCGCGAATGATCTCGGCGGTATACGCGCTCTGAACCAGCGTCAGCCCCACCACGGCGGTGGAAAACTGTCCGAGCACGTTGATGGTTTCGAAGCGACCCCAGGTAATGCCGGTGAAGGGTACGCCGAGCGAGAGCGTGTCGTAGAGATAGGAAAAGTTATAGAGAATGATCAGAACCACAATCAGCGGCAACGAACGAAACAGCCAGATATACCCCCAGGCCAGGCTGCTCAGCAGCCAGGATGAAGAGAGCCTCGCCAGCGCCAGCAGGCCGCCAATGACCACGCTCAGCGCAGTGCCGATCAGGGTCAACAGCAATGTCTGCCCTACGCCTTCAAGGATAACCGGATCAAAGAACCAGCGGGCAAAGACAGACCACTCCCAGCGCGGGTTAAAGGCCACGGACTGAATGACCACCGCAAGCACAAACAGCGCCACCACGGCACCGACAGTCCGCAGCGGATAACGCGCCGGGACCACCTTAATGGTTTCAACGTTGCTCATTGTTATTCCTCATGCTGTTTTACTGAACGCTTCACTGATCAGCGTTTTGGTGAAACGCAGCCGGCCATCAAACGGCGGCTGGCTGTACTCTTCCGGATCGCGGTTCAGATCGAACTGCGGCTGATAGCCCTGGCTGATATAGAGCCTGACCGCTTCCGGCTGACGAAAACCGGTGGTGAGGTAGATCTGGCTGTAACCGGCCTGTACCGCCCGGCGCTCCAGCTCCTGGACGACGCGGGCCGCCAGCCCCTGTTGACGCAGCGCCTTGTGCGTCCAGATTCGTTTGATTTCAGCGGTGCGTTCATCAAACGGTTTATACGCGCCGGTGGCGATGATGTCGCCGTCACGCTCAAGGACAATAAACAGCCCCTGCGGGGCCAGGTACCACTCCGTGAGCTCCACTTCCGCGTCTTTAGAGAAGTAGTCGCCATAGCGGGCGGCATATTCACCGAATAATCCATCGATGATGGGCTGAAGATCGGCGTCTTCCGGTGACACGTCCCGAAATTGCTCGCGCATAGCGCCTCCTTAGTCACCCAGTCCTGCCGGGTTCACTTCTGATTGAGGGATACGTTCTACCCCTTCCCCCCAGCGGTTAAGCACTTTGTCGTAATCGCCGTTTTTGATGACCCCGTTAAGTGCGGTCTGTACCGGCTCGACCAGGCCGCTGCCTTTTTTCAGCGTCACCGCAATGTGCGCCGCCTTCGGCCAGCCGCCGTCGACAATCCCAACCCGTTTCGTTTTCCCGGTCAGCGCCGCTTTCCATGCGCCAGTCACGTTCGGGCCAAAGAACGCATCTGCGCGGCCTGACTGGAGAGACAGGGTTTGTGATGCATCGTCTTTGGTGTAGATCGGGGTAAACGGCTTCAGGCCTTTCTTCACGTTCTGCGCATTCCACGCCAGCAGGATAGCCTCCTGGTTGGTCCCGGAACCTACGATGATGCGCAGCCCGGCGATGTCCTCCGCCTTCTGCAGCGAGGTAATCGGACTGGTCGATTTCACATAGAAACCGAGGGAATCTTTACGGTAAGTGGCAAAATCAAACTTCTCTTTGCGCTCTCTGGTCACGGTGATGTTGCTGATCGCCGCATCGTATTTCCCGGAGACGACGCCGAGAGGCCAGTCCTCCCAGGAGGTTGGCACCACGTTCAGCTCCAGCCCAAGGCTGTCGGCCACCAGACGGGCAACGTCCACCTCGCTTCCGAGCAGCGTTTTATTGTCGTCGGAAAAAACGGTCAGCGGCGGTGAGTTAAGCGCGGCAACCGCCACGGTGAATTTGCCCGGCACGGCGAAGCGATAATCTTTCGGCAGTTGCGCGATGGCGTCGCTGTTTTTGGCGGTGTTGACGGGCGTTTTGTTGGCTTCCAGGCTCACGCCAGTACCGTTAATGTTCACATTCTCTGCCCAGACGGCAGGGGAAAAGGCCAGCGCAAGCGCCAGAATAAGCGATGATTTCTGCATAGCGAGGTTCTCTATTATTGTTGTGTGAACTGGTTTTGCGGTTCGTCTAAACCCAGACTGTCGCGCAGCGTAGTGCCGGGATAGTCGGTGCGGAATAACCCGCGGGCCTGTAACACCGGGACAACCTGGTCAACAAAACGCGGGAACGTGTCCGGCGTTCCACCCTGAATGATGAAACCGTCCGCGGCGAATGACTCAAACCAGCCCTGCAGACCGTCTGCCACCTGCTCCGGCGTACCGGAAAAGCGCGGGCGCGGGGATGCCGCTTCGAGTGCAACCTGACGCAGGGTTAAGTTGCGTTCGCGAGCATTACGCTTAATTTCATCGGTCGTGCTGCGAAAACTGTTTTTACCCAGTTCACCGATGTCCGGGAACGGCTCGTCGAGCGGGTACTGGCTGAAATCGTGATGTTCGAAATAACGGCCGAGGTAATTCAGGGCATCGTTAATCGACACCAGAGCCGCGGTTGTCTGATACTGGTTCTCCACGTCCTCCGCGTCTTTGCCAACAATCACGCTGACGCCCTGAAAAATATGTAAGTCCGATGCCCTGCGGCCATTCGATTCAAGCTGGTGTTTCACGTCGCGATAAAACGCTTTGGCTTCCTCTAACGTTTCATGATGGGTAAAAATGGCGTCCGCATGTTTCGCAGCCAGTTTTTTTCCGTCATCCGATGCACCTGCCTGAAAGACAATCGGGCGTCCCTGCGGCGTGCGGCCAATATTGAGCGGACCGGCCACCTGGAAGAAATCGCCGTGGTGATCAAGCGTATGCAGTTTTGCCGGGTCAAAGAACTGGCCGCTCTCTTTGTTGCGCACAAAGGCATCCCCCTCCCAGGAATCCCAGAGTCCTTTCACCACGTCGAGGTATTCATCCGCTATCCGGTAGCGCAGCGCATGTTCAGGGTGTTTCTCGCGCGAGAAGTTTTTCGCCGATCCCTCGAGCGGTGAGGTCACCACGTTCCAGCCTGCGCGTCCGTTGCTCAAATGATCCAGGCTGGCAAACTGGCGCGCCACGGTAAACGGTTCGCTGTAGGAGGTCGATAAGGTACCGACCAGACCGAGGCGCGAGGTCAGACTTGCCAGTGCGGACAAGACCGTTAACGGCTCAAACCGGTTTAAGAAATGCGGGATGGATTTCTCGTTAATATAGAGGCCGTCGGCGACGAATAAAAAATCAAGCTTCCCCTCTTCGGCTTTTAACGCCGTGGCTTTTACAAAATCAAAATTAATGCTGGCATCGGCGACCGCCGCCGGATGACGCCAGGCAGACATGTTCCCGGAAGCACCATGCAAAATGGTTCCCAGCCGCAATTGTCGGGTTGCAGACATATTCACCTCTTCAGAATTAAACGTGTTGCAGGGCTTTTTCCGCAAGCTGTGCAAAATAGCGGGCAGCGGGCTCAATTAATGCTTCATCCGGGTTGAAGGCCGGGTGATGTAAACCGAACGGACTGGCGCTGCCGATGCTGACAAACGCCCCGGGGATCTGCTGCAGATACACCGCGAAATCTTCCCCGCCCATATGCAGCTCGGCGTGCTGCGTTTCATACCCAGATTCTCTGGCGACGGCGGTGGCAAATTCGGCCCAGTGCGCGTCATTGACCAGCGCGGTAGGCCCGGCGTACCAGGTAATGTCGATCTGCGCGCTAAACGCGCTGGCAAACCCGGCGGCAATTTCGCCGACGCGTGCTTTCACATTCTGCTGCACTTCCACGCGGTGGGTGCGAAGCGTGCCTTCCAGCTCAACGCTTTCCGGCAGGACGTTCCAGGTATTGCCCCCGGTAATGCGCGTGACGCTCAGCACCACGGAATCAAGCGTGTTGACGTTGCGGCTGGCAACGCTCTGCAACGCCGTTACCAGCTGGCTCGCCAGCACGATGGCGTCGTTACCTTCATGCGGACGTGCAGCATGCGCGCCTTTACCGGTAATTCGGATAACAAACCGGTCGACGTTGGCGTAGAACGGTCCACCGCGGGTGGCAAATTCCCCGACCGGCAGCCCCGGCTCGTTATGCATCCCGAAAATGGCACTGACATCACGTAAGGCACCGGCCCGCACCATACTTTTCGCGCCGCCAAAGTTCTCTTCAGCCGGCTGAAAAAGGATCCGCACACGCCCGTTTAAAGACGCTTCACGCTCTTTAAGTTTTAACGCCGCCCCGAGGATCACACTGGTATGAATATCGTGTCCGCAGGCATGCATCACACCCGCACGCTGTGAACTAAACGGCACGCCGCTGCGCTCTTCAATGGGCAAGGCATCAATATCGGCCCGCAGCGCAATCAGCTTTTTCCCCGTGCCGATTTCGGCCACCACGCCGGTCTGAAGCGCATAAGGCAGCGGCGTAATACCAGCCGTCGTCAGCCACTGACGCAGGCGAGCGGTCGTTTCGACCTCCTGGCCGGACAGCTCCGGGTTCTGGTGCAGCTCCCGGCGCCAGGCAATCAGTTGTTCGTCAAAACGCATACGGCGACCTCCTTGTTAAGCTTCGCCTGCGCCAGCAGACGCAGGGACTGTATTCGCGTTACGCCATCCGCAACGGGCGTATCAATAATGAATTCATCAATGCCCCATTTTTCGTGCAGGGCGTTCAACTGTTCCAGCACCGATTCGGCTGTTCCCGCCAGCAGCGACTGTGCCCGACGGGCAATGCGCACCGGCTCGCTGCCCGCCTGTCGGGCAAAGGCATAGGCCTGCTCTTCGCTGGCCACGGTGACGCGCTGCCCATTTGCCAGTTCGACGCCCCAGACTTCAACCTGTTGTGCCAGTGCCTCCGCCTCAGCCTGCGACTGAGCGACGATGACCTGAACCGCCACAATCGCATCCCGGGCGCTGTGGTTACGCCAGGTGGTGATGACTTCACGCAGCAGCGCCGGATCCCCATTCAGGTGAGCAGCAAAGACAAAATGCCAGTCAAGTTTCGCGGCCAGCAGTGCGCTTTCGGTACTGGCCCCCAGCAGGAACCCCTGCGCCGGAACCGGCGGCAGCGGCGTCGCGCGAACGGCCTCGTCCACCGACTGATTTTCCGGCTGGATCCAGTGATGAAGCTGTGTCAGCTGTTCGGCAAAACTGCCTTTTTGCTGTTGATCGAGGCCCTGCTGCAGCGCCCGGGTGGAGAGCGGCAGGCCGCCTGGGGCTTTCCCGACGCCCAGATCCACGCGTCCGGGAGCAAGCGCGGCCAGGAGGTTGAAATTTTCTGCGACTTTGTAAGGGCTGTAGTGCTGGAGCATGACGCCACCAGAGCCCACGCGGATACGCCGGGTTTGCCCGAGGATCCAGGCAATTAACAGTTCGGGTGAAGGGCTGGCCAGCTGGGGCGTGTTGTGGTGTTCGGCAATCCAGAAACGGTGATAGCCCAGATTTTCTGCCTGCTGTGCCAGCGCCAGGGTTCGCGCCAGTGCATCGGCAGCCGTTTCGTTTTCAGCGATGGGGCTTTTATCCAGAATACTGATTCGCCAGGACATGTTGCGTTCTCGTTTGACTTAACATGTCGTCATTATTAAAGGCGTATTTCACCTCTGAGAAACAATTAATTTACATTTGGTTTGCCGGAAATCAGATATATAAATCCATGCTACGCGTGTGACTTAAGCGATGAAATGAGGTTTTCCACCTCACTGCGGCGGGTAATGCGGACAAAATGAATATGGGCGTATTGCGGGTCTATCATATCGCGTGCATAACGTGCGCGGTTGCTGCGCCAGGTTTTGATTGTCCAGATAATAATGGACTCACGGCTCAAGAATGAGCGACGAAAACTCTCACAGTTTCCCGTACCGGGCCACAGTTCCTGTTTGTGCCAGGCGCGCGTGAACGCTCGGGTGACAGCCTGATACAGGGTTCGGGCGAACCCATAATCCACCCACACCACCCGATCCACGTCTCGCCATTTCACAGGGCGCGTACGGTTATAGTTGCCATCAAGCACCCACTCCGCTGACGCCTTTAGCGTCGTCTCCAGTTTTTCCAGCAAGATAGCGTCCGGGGTGCCCTGCCAGTCCGGACACCAGTAAAGTCGGTCCATTTCAATGTAAGGAATATCCAGTTCTGCGGCGATACGCTTCGCCAGAGTGCTTTTTCCACTCCCGCTGGTGCCAATCACATTTACTTTCACCCTGTTGCCCCCTGTTGAAGAAAAACCCTTAAAGCATAGCGTTTTCATCTTGTTAACGAAACGCTATTTCGGCGGGTCAGTTTACGTCGAAGCGTGATCTCCCGCTTTTAATTTGCCTTATGGCGTTTATTTGCAGGGCGCCACAAAAACGCACCGATAAATATTTTCATTTTTATTACATCGGACGCATTTTAAAAATAAAAAATACTAAATGCAGGGTATTCCTGAACGCATAACTTTCGTAGAGAATATGCCGACAGTAAAAATAAAAACAAACCTTTCAATCTTGCCTGAATGTTTAACGGGCTCTTTTTTATTGATATATGACCATGGGGTTACTGATGCGGAATAACACTCCCGTTACACAAAACGAGTATTTACTTAACGAAGGTTCGACGCTCATGTCGACCACCAATACGCACAGCCATATTACCTATGCGAACTCTGCCTTTATTGACGCCAGCGGCTATAAAGAAGAGAGTCTTCTCGGTGAGCCGCATAATCTTATTCGCCATCCCGACATGCCTGCCGAGGCGTTTGGCGACATGTGGTTTACCCTGCAACAGGGTGAGACCTGGACGGGGCTGGTCAAGAACCGCCGCCAGAACGGCGATCACTACTGGGTGCGCGCAAACGTCACCCCGGTTTATCAGAATGAAACGTTAACCGGCTATATTTCTGTGCGGAATATTCCTTCGCGTGAAGAGATTGCTGTCAGTGAAAAACGGTATGAGAAAGTGCGCAATAATGAATTAAAACATCACCGCTTTTATAAAGGCCTGTTTGTTCGCCACGGTCTGTTCTCTTTTACGTCGCTGTTTAAACGCCTCAGTACCAGTAAAAGGATCCATCTTGGTATTGCGATAACCGCCCTGCTCGCCTGTCTGCAGCTGTTTATATTTGCCGATCGTATTGTTGAGACTGTAGGTCTGGCTCTGCTATTTATTGCCCTGGCTGTTTATCTTCATGCGCAAATTGCAAAGCCGGTAAAATCCATTGTCCAGCAAATGCAGCGGGTGGTTTCAGGACGTAAAGCGGACTATTACCATTTTGACCGCGTCGATGAAATCGGCCTGATGATGCGCATGGTGAATCAGTCGGGTCTGAACCTCCATTCGCTGGTGGACGATGTCGGTGCGCAAATCAGCGGTATAAGTACAATCAGCCAGCAGGTGGCGAAAGAAGGTATGGCGTTACAGACACGTACCGAAGAAACCGCAGACTTTCTGCAGCAAACGGCCTCAGCCGTGGAAGAAATTGCCAGCGCGGTTCAGCAGACGGCTGAAACGGCGAAAGACGCGATCCTGATGGCAGATCGCACCCGCACCAGCGCTCACCGCGGTGAAGCAATGATGAAAGAGACTATCGGCATGATGCAGTCCGTGTCGCAGGATAACAGCCAGATCGTCGACATCATCAGCGTCATCGATCGTATCGCCTTCCAGACCAATATTCTGGCGCTGAACGCGGCCGTTGAAGCGGCGCGTGCGGGTGATGCCGGACGCGGTTTTGCGGTCGTGGCGGCCGAAGTCCGCAACCTTGCCCAGCACTCTGCCACCGCGGCCAAAGAGATCAAAACGCTTATAGAGAAAAACGTTTCCAGCGTGAACGCCGGCGTGGAGAAGGTCGAGCAAACTGAATCGCAGCTGACGGTGATGATTGGCAATGTCATGGAGATGTCTTCTCTGATTAAGGAGATAGGCCACGCCACGCAGGAGCAAACGCAGGCGCTGACCCTGATTAACGCGTCCATCTCCCGCATCGGTACAATGACCCAAAACAATACCGGTATGGTGGATAACGTGACGGACGCCGCACACCATCTGACGCAGCGCACGACCCGCCTGCAACAGGCGATTGCCGTTTTTGGCGGTTGAGAAAAGGCGCCGTTATGCGCTGGTTGCTTTGCGCAATCATTAAGCGAAACTGATGATTAAAGCACCACTTCATTAATGGATTTGTCTAAAAACTCACCGCTATTCAGCGTGTTGTGATCCCCGTCTGCTCTGACCACACGATTTCCTTCGACGTGCATCACTTTCGGCACGGTTATATTTTGCGTCGCTTATGAATTGCAGGTAGGATGCCTCGCCATGTTTCGCCTTATCCATACGCAGAATGACTGGGAAGGCAACATGTGTTTGCGCAGAAGCAATCGTTTGTATTGCACTCTGCCAGGCAGGACTATCACGATAATGGTTCAGACAGGCAAACAGGTAACTCAATGAAAACAAGCAATAAAAGCGCAGCCGATCATCACGCTGCTAAACGTCGCTGGTTAAACTCCCATGAAGAGGGCTACCACAAAGCGATGGGCAACCGTCAGGTTCAAATGATCGCCATCGGCGGCGCTATCGGAACGGGTCTGTTTTTAGGTGCTGGCGCTCGTCTGCAGATGGCTGGCCCGGCTCTCGCCCTGGTCTATCTGGTGTGCGGGATCTTCTCTTTCTTCATTCTTCGTGCATTGGGCGAACTGGTACTGCATCGCCCTTCCAGCGGCAGTTTTGTCTCTTACGCCCGTGAATTCCTCGGTGAAAAAGCGGCTTACGTTGCTGGATGGATGTACTTCGTCAACTGGGCAATGACCGGTATTGTCGATATCACCGCCGTCGCGCTTTACATGCACTACTGGGGCGCGTTTGGTGATGTGCCACAATGGGTGTTTGCGCTGGGCGCACTGGCCATTGTCGGCACCATGAACATGATCGGCGTGAAGTGGTTCGCGGAGATGGAGTTCTGGTTCGCGCTGGTAAAAGTGCTGGCCATCGTGGTGTTCCTGGTCGTAGGTACGGTGTTCCTCGGTAGCGGTAAACCGCTTGATGGCAATGCCACCGGTTTCCACCTGATCACCGATAACGGCGGTTTCTTCCCGCATGGCCTGCTGCCTGCGCTGGTGCTGGTTCAGGGTGTGGTGTTCGCGTTCGCGTCCATTGAGCTGGTCGGCACCGCGGCGGGTGAATGTAAAGACCCACAGACCATGGTACCTAAAGCCATTAACAGCGTTATCTGGCGTATCGGTCTCTTTTATGTTGGTTCCGTGGTGCTGCTGGTTCTGCTGCTGCCGTGGAACGCCTATCAGGCGGGTCAAAGCCCGTTTGTGACCTTCTTCTCTAAACTGGGCGTGCCTTATGTTGGCAGCATCATGAATATCGTGGTGCTGACGGCTGCGCTCTCCAGTCTGAACTCGGGTCTTTACTCTACCGGTCGTATCCTGCGCTCCATGTCGATGGGCGGTTCGGCGCCGAAATTCATGTCGAAGATGAGCCGTCAGCATGTGCCTTACGCGGGCATTCTGGCGACGCTGGTGGTGTATGTCTTCGGCGTGTTCCTGAACTACCTGGTACCGTCTCAGGTATTCGAAATCGTGCTGAACGTTGCCGCGCTCGGCATCATCGCCTCCTGGGCCTTTATCGTGGTCTGCCAGATGCGTCTGCGCAAAGCGATCAAAGAAGGCAAAGCCGCTGAAGTCAGCTTTAAGCTGCCGGGCGCACCGGTGACCTCCTGGCTCACCCTGCTGTTCCTGTTCAGCGTGCTGGTGCTGATGGCGTTTGATTACCCGAACGGTACCTACACGATCGCCACCATTCCTCTGCTGGCCGTATTGCTGATTGCCGGCTGGTTTGGCGTGCGTAAACGCGTACAAGAAATTCACAGCACGGCGCCGGTTCATCCTGATGATGCCAAACACGACGCCCCGCTGGTTGAAGAGACGTCGCGTTAATATCGACCTGCTGGTTAATACAAAGGGAAGGCATTGCGCCTTCCCTTTTTCTTTGTGTTGAGGAGCGAAACTTAGAGCGTGATACGAATCACGTCATCAGGCTGGGTGGCTTCCTGCTGACGGGTCGATTTTTGTTTTACCGTCACATACAGGGTTTTGCCATCAGCAGAGAGCGCCAGACTGTTCGGGTAGACCGGGGTGTCGAAGGTTTTGGTAACGTTGTAGGTTTTCGCGTCGATTACGCTCACCTTACCCGCTTCACGGTGCGTCACATACGCTTCGTTGCGCGCCGGGTTAAACAGAACGGCCAGCGATTCAGGCACGGCAATTTTCTTGATGACGCTGCCGTCCTTCAGATTCACCACCAGCACTTCCGGCTGCTTTGAGTCGGTTAAGAACGCACGCTGTCCGGCGGTATCCAGGCTCAGATTCAGGTAGAAGTGCTCCTTACCGTCGTCCTGCACTTTTTTACGGCTGAGGATTTTGTGGGTTGCCGTATCAATCGTCACCAGTTCGCCATCAGCATTGGTGGTGTAAAGACGTTTTGCCTTCGCATCCAGCGCCAGGCCAGTGCTGAATTTACCGGTACTGCCGATGGTATCTTTCAGCTTCAGCGTTGCACCATCCACCACCCAAATCGCGCTCTCCTGGCCTACGCCGGTGATGTAAACCGTGTTTGTGCTGTCATCGGCCACCAGCTGGCGCGGCTGCAGCGGTTTGACGGTTTCACTGCGCTGACGGTTATCCAGCACCAGTCGCCCTTTCACCTCACCCGTCTTGGCATCAATCGCGGTTACCGCGCCGTTGATGGTGTTACCAAACCACAGCGTCTGGGTGGCATTATCAAGGGTGGCACCGAACGGTTTGAGATCGTTATGAATGACCTGCGTCACGTCCAGCGTGACCGGGTCAAGGCGATAGACAATCCCGCCTTTGTCCGTTTTGCGGCTCTGCGATGTCGCGACCCACAGCGCATTCTCCTGCTGGCTCACGGCCATTTCATATGCGCCTTTCCCTACCGCTTTGCGCAACATCTCTTCGGCAGCATGAACCTGGAAGGTTCCGGCAAACAGTAACGCCCCTGACAGCAGAGACATACTCAGGCGCGGCGAGCACAGATGACGTAAAGACATAACAATTCCTTTTTTGAACACAGGGTTTACTGCTGACATCACTTCCGGCAGGCAACGTCATGGCATTGCCGTTTTGATAATGAGAATAGTAATCATTTATGAGTTAAATGTGGAGTTTTTCTTTCCTTCCCGGCCTTTCATTAACGCAATGTGCGGTTATAGTTTTCAAAAGATTTACAAAAGATTTAACATATATGGACATGTTCCATTTGGTACGTTTTTTCCATAACCGGTCTATTTCATGAAAATCATTTCTGCCCGTAAGGCAACGCTTCCACTGCTGCTGGTTCCTGTTATCTCTGCGCCTCTCACTGCGATGAGTGCCGATGAACAGACCATGATCGTCAGCGCCACGCCGCAAACCGTCTCGGAGCTCGATACCCCGGCGGCGGTTAGCGTCGTGAATGGCGAGGATATGCGTCATGCTGCGCCACGCATTAACCTGTCTGAATCTCTTGGCAGCGTGCCGGGACTGCAGATCCAGAACCGCCAGAACTATGCTCAGGATCTCCAGCTTTCGATGCGTGGGTTTGGTGCCCGCTCAACCTTCGGCGTGCGCGGTATCCGTATGTATGTCGACGGTATTCCGGCAACCATGCCGGATGGACAGGGACAAACCTCCAATATCGATCTCTCCAGCGTGGACAGCGTAGAAGTGCTGCGCGGCCCCTTCTCTGCCCTTTATGGCAACGCCTCTGGCGGTGTGATCAACATGACGACCCAGACCGGGCAGCAACCGCCGACCATCGAGGCCAGCAGCTATTACGGCAGTTACGGTACCTGGCGCTATGGAATGAAAGCCACCGGCGCGATGGGTGACGGGACGCATGCCGGGGATGTGGACTACACCGTGTCCACTACCCGTTTCACGACCAAAGGTTATCGCGACCACAGCGGCGCGCGGAAGAATCTCGCCAACGCTAAACTGGGTGTTCGTATTGATGACGTGAGCAAGCTGACGCTGATTTTCAACAGCGTGGACATGAAAGCCAACGATCCGGGTGGACTGAGTGCCCAGGAGTGGCATGACAACCCTCGCCAGTCTCCGCGTGGCGATCAATACAATACGCGCAAGACCATCAAGCAGACCCAGGCTGGCCTGCGCTACGATCGTCAGCTCAGCACCCAGGACGATCTCAGCGTCATGATGTACGCCGGCGAACGTGAAATGACGCAGTACCAGTCAATTCCTTATCAGCCTCAGCTGAGACCTTCCCACTCCGGCGGCGTGATTGATATGCAGCGCCATTACCAGGGGATTGATACCCGCTGGACGCACCGTGGCGAACTGCTGGTTCCAGTAACCTTTACCACCGGTCTGAACTACGAAAACATGAGCGAAGATCGTCGCGGATACGAGAACTTCGTCATGAACAACGGCGTGCCGGAGTACGGCGTCAAGGGCGATAAACGTCGTAACGAACGTAACCTGATGTGGAACGTCGACCCGTACCTGCAAACCAGCTGGCAGTTAACGCAGAAACTCTCCGTGGATGCCGGCGTCCGTTACAGCTCGGTCTGGTTTGACTCCAACGACCATTACGTGACCCCGGGCAACGGAGACGACAGCGGTGACGCAAGCTATCACAAGTGGCTCCCGGCCGGATCGGTGAAATATGCCGTGACCGATGCGTGGAATCTCTATGCTGCGGCAGGTCGCGGGTTTGAAACGCCAACCATCAATGAGCTCTCTTATCGTGCGGATAACCAGGGCGGCCTCAACATTGGCCTGAAACCTTCCACGAACAATACCTATGAAGTGGGCAGTAAAACCCGTATCGGTAATGGTCTGCTGACGGCAGCGCTGTTCCGCACCGATACGGATGATGAGATTGTCGTCGATGCCAGCGCTGGCGGTCGTACCAGCTATAAAAACGCCGGTAAAACCCGTCGTCAGGGGGTTGAAGTTTCCCTGGATCAGCAGTTTGCTGAGAACTGGAAGCTGAAAATGGCGTGGACCTATCTGGACGCCACCTATCGAACCAACGTGTGCAGCACCGGCGACTGTAACGGCAACCGTATGCCGGGCATTGCCCGCAACATGGGTTATGCCTCGTTTGGCTGGCAGCCGGAAGAAGGCTGGTATGCGGGATCGGATGTGCGCTACATGAGCGATATCATGGCGGATGACGAGAACACGGCGAAAGCCCCGTCCTACACGGTGGTTGGGCTGAATACCGGGTATAAATTCAACTACGGTAACTGGGGAATGGACGTCTTTGGTCGCGTCGATAACCTGTTCGATAAAGAGTATGTCGGATCGGTTATCGTGAATGAATCCAACGGGCGTTATTACGAACCTGCACCGGGCCGTAACTACGGCGTAGGTCTGTCGGTCTCTTATCGCTTCGAGTAAGCAAAAAGCATTCTTTTTTGCTGAATATTATTTTTATAAATGGAATAACGCTCCTGATGGCAATAAGCCATCAGGAGTATTTAACCAGGAATATAATTCGCGGCAGGATATAGTCGCTCTGCTAAATAATCTCTCAGTTAAAATATTGTCGCTGTAAAAGCGTGTTCGCTTCGTCAATCAACGTCTCTATCGCCTTCTGACTGCCATCAACATCTCTTCGCTCAAGCGCGGACAGGAGCTCGGCGTAGTGATAAGTCGACACCTTGATGTCGTTAAGCTCCTGATGCAGATAGTTCATGCAAGGTCCAATACGCACCCATAGCTGCTCAATTAAGGCGCTGAGTGTCGGCATTTCCGCGTACTGATAAAGCGTAAACCGAAAGATGCGGTTAGCATGCAGCGCCTGCTGAACGTGCCCGTTGCGCATGGCTTCATGGAATGTCTCTGATAGCTTGCGCAACACCTCCAGCTTATTTTCCGTCATATGCTGACAGGCGGCAGCTACCGCCATAGGCTCAAGCTGTTTTCTGATGGCGTTAATCTCGTTATAACGCTCAAGCGTGACCTCAGGAACCAGAAACGCCTGGGCCGGCGTGGCGTGCAATGCCCCAGACGACACCAGACGCAAAAGCGCCTCGCGAACCGGGGTAATACTGGTTCCTAATTTATCAGCAATTTCTTTGGTAATCAGTCGAGCGCCAGGTTTCAGTGAGCCTGTAATTAACGCGCCTTTCAAACTGAGTTCGACTTGCATGGTAAGACTGATCCTTTGCGCTTTTTCTAAATGGTCCAAATCAAGCATGTTCAATTCCTGTAGCTAATACTTAATGCTATTTTTAAACGCCGTTTTTTATAAACGACGCTGTTCCGATATATCCTGTATCGTCATGCCTGGTGATGGGAAGTCTGTAAAAATGTCAAGAAATGCAAAATTTATTTTTTTTTTCGTTTTCGTGCTCATCTGAACGGAAGGCGCGAAAAGCCATGTCCAGTTAATTAAAGACAATATATCGTATCTTCACAAATAAATATGGCGGGAAACCCCGCCATATTTTAGATTATTTATTGTCACCCGCGACGCGAATCACGACTTTGCCGAAGTTTTTTCCTTCAAGAAGGCCAATCAGCGCCTCAGGCGCATTCTCCAGGCCGTCTGTGACCTGCTCACGGTAGTGAATTTTGCCTTCCTGCACCCAGCGCCCCATCTCATCCTGGAACTCCTTGATGCGATGGCCGTAATCCTGAGCGATGATAAACCCCTGCATACGAATCCGTTTCTTCAGAATCGTCGCCATCAATAACGGCAAACGATCAGGCCCTTCCGGCAGACCCGTCGCATTGTAACCGCTCACCAGACCACATACCGGTACGCGCGCCGAGGTGTTCAGTAAGGGCAACACGGCGTCAAAGACTTTCCCGCCGACGTTTTCATAATAGACATCAATCCCTTTCGGGCAGGCCTTTTCCAGCTGGGCCGCGAAGTCATCGGCATGGTGATCCAGGCACTGGTCAAACCCGAGCACCTCGACGGCATGGCGGCATTTTTCTGCACCACCGGCAACGCCGATCACCCGGCAACCTTTGATTTTACCGATCTGCCCGACTGTCGCACCAACCGGCCCCGTCGCCGCCGCAACCACCAGCGTTTCACCGGCTTTAGGCTGGCCGATGTCCAGTAGCCCCATATAGGCGGTAAACCCTGGCATACCCAGAATGCCCAGCGCCCACGAGGGGTGAGAAATATTATCGCCCAGTTTCACCAGGCCGCTGCCGTCTGAAATTTCATACTCCTGCCAGCCGCTGTAGCCCAGCACCCACTCACCCGGCGTATAGTCCGGATGGTTTGACTGCTCAACGCGACTGACCGTTCCCCCCACCATGACCGCCCCAATTTCCACTGGCGGTGAATAGGAAGGTGCATCACTCATGCGCCCACGCATGTAAGGATCAAGCGACAGCCAGACCGTGCGCAGCAAAAGCTGTCCTGCCTGAGGTTCAGGAACAGGCTGCTCTTCCAGACGAAAATTCTCCGCGACCGGCGCACCGTGCGGACGAGAAGCCAGAACCCAGCGGCGATTTTGCGAAACAGATTGATTCATCAGGAACTCCTTCTGGTACAAATGTCATTAGAGCCTGGCTCATGATCGGCGTAAACGCTTTAACTTTACGAGCCAGACTGGTTAAGCCGCACAACCAGATAGATACAGGTTTCATTCGTCTCATTAATGAACCGGCAGTCGTTGGGCGGCCCCAGTTCCAGGCAATCACCGGCGTGCATTTCATGACGGGTATCGCCCTCCTGGAAAACCAGTTCGCCAGACTGCAGCCAGATAAGCTGGCGCGCCAGCGCATACGACGAGGCGGGCATAGGGACATCGCTTCCCGCCGGCAGCTCAACCTGAACAAGATCGATGGGCAGATCGGTGCGGGGTGAAACGTGGCGGCGGAGGTAGTGTGTCTGAGGGTCACGCCAGACGGGCTGGTTTTCCAGACGCAGCAGCTTTCCTTCCTGCATTTCGGCTCTGGCGATCAGCGTTGACATGCTGATGCCAAACGCGCCGGATAACCGCGCAAGCAAGGTCGCCGTCGGGCTGCTGTCCCCGCGCTCTATCTTGTGGATCATGGCGCGCGAGACGCCGGCCCGGTCAGCAAGCTCGCTTAATGACCATCCTCGCGACTCGCGTTCAAGGCGAATTCGCGCGCTAATCCTTTGATTCATTGTGTCTGCCATAGTATTCATGACGTCATACTATAGTGTATGAACGGCATTTCAACGCGGTTTTGATAACAAAAAAATCTGGCTTATGTCATAGCCATCCGTCTGTACAGTTGTGTAATATCGTACTCATAACGTAATACTATAGTGAACAACACACTCAGAGGTTCAAACATGATCGTTCGTCATGCCTGCAAAGAAGACTGCGCCGCTATTGGGGAGATTTACAACCACGCGGTGCTGCATACTGCCGCGATCTGGAATGATAAAACCGTCGATACGGATAACCGCATTGCCTGGTTTGAGGCGCGTGCCCTCGCAGGCTACCCGGTGCTGGTGAGTGAAGAGAATGGCGTTATCACCGGCTACGCCTCGTTTGGCGACTGGCGCGCCTTTGACGGTTTCCGGCATACGGTAGAGCATTCTGTCTACGTTCATCCGGATCATCAGGGCAAAGGTATTGGCCGCACGCTGATGAACGCGCTGATTATTGAAGCGCGGACCCTCGGCAAACACGTCATGGTGGCGGGCATTGAGGCGCAAAACCAGGCCTCTATTCATCTTCATGAGACGCTCGGTTTTGTGACCACCGGCCAGATGCCGCAGGTGGGCACCAAGTTTGGCCGCTGGCTGGATCTGACCTTTATGCAGTTGCAGCTTGATGAGCGCAGCGATCCGGATGCTATCTCATGAATCAATCTCTGACGCTGGCTTTTCTGGTGGCGGCGGGAATTGGCCTGGTGGTGCAAAACACCTTAATGGTGCGCATCACTCAGTCCTCCTCGACCATTCTTATCGCGATGCTGCTGAATTCGCTGGTTGGCATTGTGCTATTTGTCAGCATTCTGCTGCTAAAACAGGGCTTCGCCGGATTTAGCGAGCTGGCCTCAACGATCCGCTGGTGGACGTTGATCCCGGGGCTGTTAGGGTCGTTTTTTGTTTTTGCCAGTATCAGCGGCTATCAAAATGTTGGCGCAGCGACAACCATCGCCGTGCTGGTGGCAAGCCAGTTGATTGGCGGGCTGGTAATGGATGTACTCAGAAGCAATGGCATCCCCTTGCGCGCGCTGATTGGCCCGGTGTGCGGTGCCGTAATGCTGGTGGTCGGGGCGTGGCTGGTCGCGAGACGCCAGTTCTGACCCCCGGCTCACCGCTACAGTATCGTACCGCCTTTGGTCAGCAATTCCTGACGGGCGTCCATCTCTTCTTTATGTTGCTTACCGTGATGTGCAATCGCGGTACGCAGACGCTGCTGCTGACTGTAGCGATCTTCACGGCTTAACGCTGCGTCGTCGCTCAGTTCGATCAGCAGTTCATTCATTCGGCTAATCACTCCCTCTTCGATGGCGGTATCGACACGGGCGGTAACTTCATCTAAATGTGACATTGTCACTCCTTGTCAGATGCCCGGCAGGCGCGGTGCCTGCCGGGAAAAATGTCAGTTCAGTTTCGCTTTGGAGAAATCGCTGCCCATCAGGCTCACGCTGTACCCCGTTACGTTGCTGCGGGTGGCGTAGAACGTTTTGCCGTTCGCCAGCGCAATCCACGGTGCCTGAGCATAGAAGATCTCCTGCGCCTGGCTGTAGAGTTTCGCACGCTCACCCGGGTTGCTGGTCAGTTTGGCTTTCTTGACCAGATCATCATACCCCTTATCGCACCAGCGCGCGGCGTTCGATCCGGTTTTGATGCTGTCGCATCCCAGCAGTACATCAGCAAAGTTATCCGGGTCGCCGTTATCGGACATCCAGCCAAACAGCGCGGAATCATGCTCCCCTTTACGCATACCGGAGAGATACTCGCCCCACTCGTAAGAGACAATTTTGGCCTTCACGCCGACTTTCGCCCAGTCGCTCTGGATCATCTCCGCAATACGCTTCGAGTTAGGGTTATACGGACGCTGCACAGGCATTGACCACAGCGTCACGTCCGCGCCCTTCTCCAGACCGGCCTGTTTCAACAAAGCTTTCGCTTTTTCAGGATCGTAGCTGTAGTCCTTCAGATCGGTATTAAAGCCCAGCATATTCGGCGGAATGGGTGATTTCGCCACCGTACCGGAACCCATAAAGACCGCATTCACGATGGCTTTTTTGTCCGTCGCATAGTTCAGGGCCTGACGCACCAGCACGTTATCAAACGGTTTTTTCTCGGTATTGAACGCCAGATACCCCACGTTCAACGCCTCCACGGCGTGCAGCTTCAGGTCTTTATTTTTGTTAATAACATCAAACTGAACCGGTGACGGCGCCGGAATGATCTGGCATTCGTTGGTCTGCAGCTTCGCCAGACGCGTTTCTACGTTTGGCGTGATGGAGAAAATAAGATGTTTCGTCGGAACCGCACCTTCCCAGTAGTTCGGGTTAGCGACGTAGCGGATCAGCGAATCCACTTTGTACTGCTGCAGAACGTATGGCCCGGTACCAATCGGCCAGGTATCGACATTCTCAGGCGTCCCTTTTTTCAGCATCGCGTCAGCGTATTCAGCGGAAAGAATAGAGGCGAAATCCATCCCCCAGTCAGCAAGGAATGCGGCGTTTGGTTCGCTCAGCGTAAACTGCACGTGATAATCATCAACCTTTTTGACGTCCTGAATCAGCTTGTCCAGACCTACGTCATTAAAGTATTCATAATTACCCTGCGAGACATTGTGATAAGGATGCTTAGGGTCTTTCTGACGCATGACGGAAAAAATAACGTCATCCGCATTAAAATCACGGGTCGGCTTGAAGTATTTATTGCTGTTGAACTTGACCCCTTTACGCAGCGTAAAGGTATAAGTCTTACCGTCCGTGGAAATTGTCCAGGACTCTGCCAGCGACGGTACCGGGGTGTTTTTCACCGGGTCGAAATTGATCAGGCGGTTATACAGGACCTGAGAGCTGGCCACGAATGACGGGCCTGAGCTGGCGATCTGCGGGTTGAAAGACTCCGGTGATGCTTCAGAGCAATAAATGATGGTGTCATTATTCGCCGCCCATGCGGCACCGGCTGGTAAGAGAGTGCTCAGCGCGAGGGCGAGCAGCGTTTTCCCTGTAGACATGGTTATAACCCTGGCAGTTTTATTATATTGGACTGTAATAACAGCACAGCCGCTATAACCTGGCAAATAACGAATCACTATCAGGTTATTCTAAAGCAACGTTTTCCGCTGGTTTTACAGCCAGTGCGCCAGAAGTTGATTTGCCTTAAGTGCCATTATTCGTCAAGCACAACCGCACCTTTCTATGCCACAAGAAATCGTCCCTTTTGGCGTCTCTTCCTCCGTTTGGTTGCTTCCCGATTTCGTTAAAGTAACGGTGTGAAGAAGTATATGGGATCAAATCGTGGCAAAAACTCTTTTACGCAGCGGTAATCTGGATGACTTTCAGGCCGTTGGCGGCGGCGGACAAGCCGTTTTTGAATCAGCGTTACAAATCCGGGAAGCGCTCCGGTTACGCAAACAACAGGCGATTGTCGACTGTCTGGCTATTCCGCAGGTCAATGATGGTGGCGACCGTGTCGACTGGTATTCGCCGGTCGACGGTAGTGTAACCAGCTGGAAAGCGGCCAACGAAGACGATCGTTATCGCGCCCTGCGCTATCTGGAAAATACGCTGGCCAGCGTTGAATCGCTCAGTAAGAAATGCCTGCAGTCGCCAAAAACAGCGCAACAGCTTTTCGGTTCCCTGCTGTCGAAAGCATTTCAGTTTCCCGGCGAAAATTTCCTTTTCCTGGTTGATGGAAAGCCGGTCATAAGCTTCTGGGGGTTTGTAAATCTTAATGAGAATGCACGTGACGACGTACTCGACTGTTTACGTGAATCGCTGATCCCTGAACCAGCCCCGATTGTCATTGAAGACCCTGAACCCGAGCCGGAACCGACCCCAGTCCTGACCTTTGAACAGGCCGATGAGCCGCTGATCGCCCCGGCCACGGTGGTGCGCATCACGCCGGACGAGCTGTATACGCCTGAGCCTGCGCCGGTCATTATGCCGCCTGTGGAAGAACCCGAGCCAGAGCCTGCGATCGTAGCCAAAAAACGCCGCGTTCCCCTGTGGACACTTCCGGTTGCCGCCGTGATCGTTGCCGCGATTGCCACCCCGTTGCTGTGGCCAAAACAGGCCCCTTCTGCCGAGCCAGTGGCTGTTGTTGCCCCTGAACCTGTCGCCATTGCGCCAAAGCCGATTAAAGCCGTTGAGCCACTGCCGATGAAATTACCGCTGCATCAGGCAGAGGTGGTCGCGAGCAAAGAAAAAGAGCCAGCTCCCGTTGCCGCCCCAGCGCCTGCGCCGGTTGTGATTGCGGCGATCCCGAAAGACGCCATGGTCATGGAAGCAAACCAGGTGAAAGCGGGGTCGACGCGTTTTCTGAACGGAACATGGCGTGCGATCCTCGACGTGAAAGATCCGATTACCGGCAAACCACCGTCGCTGCGCTATCAGATCCAGAACAATAAAGGCTTCGCTCGTGTTGTTCACGGTGACAATGTTGTCTGCCGCGTGGAGGTTTTCTCCGGGCTGCACAGCAATGGCGAACTGATGATCAAGAGTCGCGGTAATGCCCGCTGCACAGACGGTTCACGCTACCCGATGCCGGAAGTTGCCTGCAAAGCAGGTACCAGCGATGTCGCTGAATGTAATGCCCGTTATGATGCCAAAACCGTCGTTCCACTGACGTTCAAGAAAGCAGGTGCCTGACCCTATGCTGGTAAATCTTTGCGACTATAAACAGAGCGTCACGCTTATTGCCAACAGCGGCGTGCAATTCCTCGATTTTGGCCTGACTCCGCAGGACACCGCCAGCAACGGGCGCTTCGTACGTAAAACCGCCAACGGTCCGCTTCTGCGTCTCGATTTCGATCTCGTCAACGGGCGTTACACGCTGCCGGGATTGAACGGCGGACAGCCTGAAGTGGTGAAACCGGAAACCACGATCCCACTGCATCAGTCTCTGACGGTGCTGGATGGCGTCTGGCTCCCCATTCCCTTCCTGCGCTTCAATCCGCCACGTACCTTTGTTGACGGGCCGGATAACTGGGCGCGTGTCCAGGTGCGTAAACTTGAAACGCCTGATGCGGCAGGTAATACACACCGCGTCACGCTCGCTCTCGACAGCCAGATTGCAGAGCATGCTACTGCCGCACTGTCCCCGGTTGAAAATGACATTCTCAACGGCACCCGTTTCGGACTGGCGTGGCGTGACGATGAGGTGGAAAGCTTCCTCGACCAGACCTGGATTGACGGCTGGCTGCGCGAGGCGTTTACCCACTATGCGACCGACGTTGAAAACCGCGCGGAACGCGACATGCAGCAGGCAATGCGCAGCTTTGAGTACCAGGCACACTGGCTCAACCTGCTGTCCATGCTCGGTGAACAGCTTACCGTGCCGGAAGTGAAATTTGTCACCCATACCCTCAGTACGCCGGCTATACCGGTCGACCTGATCCTCGACGTCGGGAATACCCATACCTGCGGCGTTATTATTGAAGATCACGGTGATGCGAACGACGGTCTGCGCCAGACGGCCGAACTGCAGGTGCGCTCGTTAAGCGAACCACAGTTCCTCAATGAGCCGCTGTTTACCAGTCGTCTGGAGTTTTCAGAAGCGCGTTTTGGCAAGCAGCACTTCTCGGTGGAAAGTGGGCGTGAAGATGCCTTTGTCTGGCCGTCTATTGTCCGCGTGGGCGATGAAGCACGCAAACTGGCTACGCGCCGTCTGGGCACGGAAGGTAACAGCGGTATCTCCAGCCCGCGTCGCTACCTGTGGGATGAAACCCCGGTGGTCCAGGACTGGCGCTTTAGCCAGATGAACAGCAAAACCCAGCGCGAACCGCTGGCGACCGCGTTCCCGCTGATGAACCTGATGAACGATGACGGTGAGCCGCTCTTTACGCTGCCGCAGGACGAGCGACTGCCGGTCTTCTCTCCGCAGTACAGCCGCAGCACGCTGATGACGCATATGCTGTGCGAACTGCTGGCACAGGCGCTGGGGCAGATCAACAGCGTTGCCACGCGCCTGCGTCTGGGCTTTCCGGCCTCGCCACGCCAGCTGCGTACGCTGATCCTGACCCTGCCCTCGGCGATGCCGAAGCAGGAACGCGAGATCTTCCGTCGCCGCATGTTCGAAGCGATCGCTATCGTCTGGAAAGCGATGGGCTGGCACCCGCAGGACGACGATTTTGCCACCCGTAAGCACCAGGAAAAAAGCGTGGTGCCGGTACCTGCAATCCAGATGGAGTGGGACGAGGCCAGCTGTGGTCAACTGGTGTGGCTGTACAACGAAGCGATCTCACATTTTGGTGGTCAGACGGAAGCGTTCTTCGCCTCCCTCGCCCGCCCGGATCGTGAACCTGAACCGGGCGTGCAGCCGGGGCGCTCGCTGCGTGTCGCCTCTATCGACATTGGCGGCGGCACAACCGACATGGCGATCACCCATTATCAGCTGGATGACGGCTCCGGTAACAACGTCAAAATCACGCCGCAGCTGCTGTTCCGCGAAGGGTTTAAAGTGGCCGGTGACGACACCCTGCTGGACGTCATCCAGCGCTATGTGTTACCCGCCCTGCAAACCCAGCTGCAGAAGTCCGGTATCGCCGATGCCTCTCTGCTGATGGCCTCGCTGTTTGGTGACTCAGGACGTATCGATACTCAGGCGGTATTGCGCCAGCAAACGGCGCTTCAGCTCTTTATGCCGATTGGTCACGCCATCCTTGCCGCGTGGGAATCCAGCGACATCGACGATCCGATGGCAGGCTTGCATGCCACCTTTGGCGATTTGCTGTCGCAGAAACCGACCCGCAACGTGATGAATTATCTGCAACAGGCCGTCGATCATGCCTTGCCGGCAGGTTCAGAGGCCTTCGATCTGTTTGCCGTTCCGCTGCACGTGAATTTCCGTGAAATGCAGGATGCGATGCTGGCAGGCCAGTTCACGCTGGCGTCACCCCTGCATGCGGTGTGCGAGGCCATTTCACATTACAGCTGCGATATTCTGCTGATCACGGGGCGTCCGGGCTGCCTGCCTGGCGTTCAGGCGCTTATTCGCCACCTGCAGCCGGTGCCGGTTAATCGCATCGTCTGGCTGGATAAATACCAGGTTCATGAATGGTACCCGTTCAGCCAGCAAGGACGCATTGGTAATCCAAAATCGACTGCCGCCGTCGGCGCGATGCTTTGCAGTCTGGCGCTTGACCTGCGACTGCCGCGCTTTAACTTTAAAGCCGCGGATATCGGTGCATATTCGACTGTTCGCTATCTGGGCGTCCTGGATAACACCGTAAACACCCTGCGTGAAGAAAACGTCTGGTATCAGGATATCGACCTGGATAAACCGGGTGCGAAACTCGACGCTCGTCTGCACTTCCCGCTGCGCGGAAATGTGACGCTCGGTTTCCGCCAGCTGGCGAACGCGCGCTGGCCGGCAACGCCGCTCTATACGCTTAGCATCAACTCGGCCGAACTGGCCAAAGCGATTGCGGGTGACGGCGTGCTGAACGTGCGGCTCAAACTTTGCGGCGGCAATAAGCATGAAGGGCCTGAATCCTTCGCGCTGAGCGATGCCTGGTTGCAGGACGGGACGCCGGTTCCGCCTGATGCTTTAACCTTCAAACTGAATACTCTGGCCGATCGCCGTCATAGCGGCAGCCACTACTGGATCGACAGCGGGAGCGTATACCTGAAATGACTGCGACGATGACCACCACTCAGGCCTTAATCGGGTGGATAAATGAGACGCGCCTGAACGCCCCTGTGCTGGATAACGAGGCCGATGCCCTTCTTGCGCGCATCAACGCGACGCAGGCACGGGAGCAGGCCATTGACCGCGCCCTGTCACGCCCGGGCAGTATTGGACTTTACGGTCATTCTCAGAGTGCAAAAGCGCATCTGCTTTTATCGCTGTGCGGCAGCGGTAATGGCCGCCTGAACGTTACGCCAGGCCAGCGTACATTTGATTATTTTTCGCACATTAATCCGGGACATGCCCTGACCAACATGGCCGTGCGCTTCACCCGCGGAAATGCAGAGGTGATGGATGAGGTGTTCCCGCTGCGCCTGAGCCTGGTGACAGAGGCAGAGCTGGTGCAGCTGTTTATCGCCCGCACCATGCTGCAGCCGGACATCCGCGCCGTGGATAAAGCGGTCATTGAGACGCGCCTGGAGAAGTGGCGTGGCCTGCGCCAGCCGCAGGGCGTTCCTGGTATTACGGCTCAGGACGTGGGTGCCATCGCCCGCTTCTGGCAAAGCTCAGTACCTGCCGCGAAACAACAAATTGATGATGCCCTGTGGCATCAGTTTGCACAGCTGGTCCCTTCGCTCGATCTCAGCACGCGTGCCAGCGTCTGGTCGCTGCTGTGGGGTGAGCAACAGGAGTTGACCCAGCAGTGGTTAAAGCTCGCTCATGTCCTGCATCAGACCAGCCATGCCGGAGCACTCGCCGCCCCGCTCAGCCTGCTGGTCGATAACTTCGGGCTGCCGGGCGAAGGGTTCCTGACTCACGGCACCTTTTCCCTTCCGGAGGCCCAGGAGATGCTGCTTCATCCGCTGAACAACGGCGAGATGCTTAACGCCATCAGTATCCCTGTCGATACGCTCGCCTTCCTGACGCGTGAGCTGGTCTTGCCGGTCGAAAGCAGCGCCCTGGATAATGTCGATATTATTGATATTCCGGTCTTTTCAGATAACAGCGCCGATGCACTGAATCAGGCTAAATGCCAGTGGTTGCTGGAGCATTATCGCCAGCAGCTGCAACCGGACGTGCTTGTTATCTGCAATGCGACAGCCCAGCACGAGCAAACGGCTAAAAAAGCCCGGGTGCTGATGAACTGGGTCAAAGAGACTCAGCCGGTTGAAGAATCCGCCCTGCCGGGGCTGGTGTGGGCGATTACGCCTCACGACGCACGTTTTACCACCCGTCAGAACCTTGATGAAACGGTCCAGCACCTGTTGGGCAAACCGGGTGTGCGCTGGGGGACACTGCAGGCGCTGGACAGCCACAGCATGCAGCGCGTGATCGAGTGGTTGTCTCAGGCCACGTTACCCGCTCAGCGGCAGAAGCGTCTTAGCACGCTGAAAGCAATGCTGCGCCAGGAACTCTCGGCCCTGATGAAGGGGTATCTGGCACCGCTGGTTGAGGAACCCGGCGCCAGACGAACTCAGGCCGAAAACATGGTGCGCGTGCTGCAAAGCTCCGCCGCCCGCCACGGTGAACTGCTTGAAGGTCTTCTGCCGCCGCTTAAAGCCTTTGAAACCCTGCTGGCCGTTCAGCAGCCCCGCGAGGAGCAGGTGAACGGACTGTTTACGGATACCATTGACCTGTTTGCCGAGCATGCCCAGGAGAACGCCAGTCCATTCCAGACCAAAGACAAAGCTCGCCTGGCACATAAAGTCTGGATAAACCATCTGCGCCAGTGGAGCCGCAACGATGCCACTGCCGCGCGCCTTGGGCTGGAACCCGCTGTTTTGCAGCAAATTGCCGACGTTCTGGTGGTGGCCAGCTACCGACTGAACCTGCCACAGCAGTTGCAGAACATCGTTGAAACCGACAAGAGCAGCGCTGCTCAACTGCATGCCGTGATGGGCAACTTCATTGGCTGGCTGGGCTACGATCGGACACCCGCAGAGGCACGCCCGGCGAGCCGCATCCGTAAAGGCCAGGCAATCTTTGTCACGCCGGTGGTCAACAGTACCGCGCCGCGCCTGACGCGTCTGGGAGAACAACCCGTACATGCGGCAACGGTGTATGTCTATGACTGGCTGGTCGCCCTCTATAGCCGGGCAATAGAGAACATCGATTTCCACCACCCGCACGATGTACAGCCTGCCGCACGCCAGGCCTTACAAGCCCTGTTACGTTAGCGCTCCTGGCCCGCAGAGATGCGGGCTATTCTTTCAGGTCGTGGTCATACACTCTGCTAACGTCTGCGCCAGTGCCGACGGATTTTCCCAGGACATGGAGTGTCCGGCCGCTGGGATGATTTTCACTTCAACGCCCCGCTTTTGCAGAGAGTCCACATCATCATCAGGCAGGGACCACTCGCCGAAAATCAACGTCACCGGGCAGCGCAGAGACAAAAACTGAACCTCCCATTCCGGCTCTACCCCTTCCACCAGGCTGGACGCGCCACGCCACACGGCATACGGCGCATTGCTTTGCAGACTGCCCGCCCAGGGTGAGGTTTCCGCACTGAGCAGCGCATCAAACCCCTGCTCCAGGAACTGTTGTTCCGTCTGTGCAGCGATAGAGCGGCTGAACATGCCCCCCCCGGCGTGAAAATTGGGTTCCGACACCATCAACCCTTTTACGCGTGGCGCCATCAGTCCTGCTGCCTCGATAGCAATGCTGCCACCCATACTATGACCATATAGCCAGAAGCTATCGAGTTTGAGATGGTCCAACAGTTCAGCCACCACTCGCGCCTGCTCGCTGGTGCGATAACGATACTGCACGGGTTTGTCGCTGTAACCGCTGCCCGGGAGATCGATAAGAATGGCTCTGCGCGCACCAAACCGGGCGTCAGAGACGATACGAGGATATTCATAAGAAGAGGCGCAGCCTAACCCGTGAATAAACACCACAGGATCGCCAGAGCCGGGAAGATCGTGCCAGCGCACAACGCAGCCGGCCTGCTGCGAGTAAAAACTGTTCATAAGCACTCCTTTAACGATTCACTGTGTATTTATACAGTCTTCGTGTCTGGAATGCTATGTTCATCTTTTAAAACGGGAAGCGTGCTTCAGAAAAGCGAGATCAACAGCGCAACGGGAAAGCTCATTGGCCAGGTTGAACCCACCAGAAAAGCACTGAGCAGTCGGATACGTTTGCGGTCTTTAGAGAGGAACCAGGTAATTAATGCACAGACAGAAGCCATGATTGCGTAAAAAACCAACATCTTTTGATACAACGTCATTCTGTTTACCAGAGCCGAAAAAATAACCGCACGCAATATGCGTTATATGTTGATACAGATCAAGTTTTTTCGTTACAGAATAACCATTTGAATACTATGGATAATATACTGAAAGGAGAGAATGCCCGGCGCTGAATGCGACCGGGCATGGGGGCTTAGTGCTTTATCATCACGTGGCGAACAACGGTATAATCTTCAAGGCCGTACACCGACATATCTTTGCCGTAGCCGGATAACTTCATCCCGCCGTGCGGCATTTCGCTCACCAGCATAAAATGGGTATTAACCCAGGTGCAGCCGTACTGCAGACGCGCGCTCATCCGGTGGGCACGCCCTACATCGCGGGTCCAGACCGATGACGCCAGGCCGTACTGCGAATCGTTCGCCCATGCCAGCACCTGCGCTTCGTCATCAAACTCGGTGACACTTACAACCGGGCCAAACACTTCACGCTGAACGATAGCATCGTCCTGTTTTGCCCCTGCCAGAAGGGTTGGCTGGAAATAGTAGCCTGCCCCCTCTTTTTTGCTGCCGCCGGTCACCACGCGAATATGGCTCAGGGCTTTAGCCTCATCAACCGCCTTACAGACGCGTGAAAGATGGGCTTCGGAACTGAGCGGGCCCAGCTCGGTGGTTTCCTCCTCCGGCGCACCCATTTTCAGGCTCGCCACCGCGGCACCCAGTTTTTCCACCAGCGCGGCACAAACGCCTTTCTGCGCATAAATACGACAGGCTGCCGTACAATCCTGCCCGGCATTGTAGAAACCGAAAGTACGTACCCCTTCAACAACCGCATCAAGATCGGCGTCGTCGAAAACGATAACCGGGGCTTTGCCGCCCAGCTCCATATGGGTGCGTTTAATCGAGGACGCCGTGTGTCCAATAATATGTTCGCCGGTGGCAATAGAACCGGTGAGCGACACCATACGCACCTTTTCGTGGCCGGTCAGCGGATCGCCGACCGTTTTTCCGCGGCCAAACAGAACGTTCAGAACGCCTGCCGGGAAGATGTCTTTCGCCAGTTCCGCCAGCTTGAGGGCCGTCAGTGGGGTAATCTCCGAAGGTTTGATCACCACACAGTTACCCGCGGCCAGCGCGGGTGCCAGCTTCCATGCCGCCATCATCAACGGATAGTTCCATGGCGCAATGGAGGCGACCACGCCCACCGGATCGCGGCGTATCATCGATGTGTGACCGTCAAGATATTCGCCGGCGGCCAGCCCGTTCAGGCAGCGGGCGGCGCCGGCAAAGAAGCGGAAAACGTCGACCACAGCCGGAATTTCATCTCCCAACGCACAGTGCAGCGGCTTACCGCAATTGAGCGATTCGAGACGGGCAAATTCTTCGCCGTGGGCTTCAATCACGTCAGCCAGCTTCAGCAGGCACTCGGCACGCGTTTTAGGCGTGGTTTGTCCCCATTCAATGAATGCGCGATCGGCGGCCTGGACCGCCGCGTCGACCTGCGCTGCTGACGCTTCAGCAATCTCCAGAAGTACCTCTCCGGTGGCAGGGTTATAGACCGGCTGTTTTTCCCCGTCCCCGGCGACCAGTTCACCATTTATCAGCAGTTGTGTTTGCATAGCATTGTCCTGTTGAAATCAATGTTATTTCCCGCTTCCGGCACTGTTTTCGCCGTCGCGGGTTAGCCACCAGGCTCCCAGAATGGGTAGGGTTGTGACCAGCATCACCAGCAATGCGACGACGTTGGTGACCGGCACGTCGCGCGGACGCCCGAGCTGATTAAGCAACCACAGCGGTAACGTGCGCTCGTGTCCCGCGGTAAATGTTGTGACGATGATTTCGTCAAACGAGAGTGCAAACGCCAGCATCCCCCCGGCCAGCAACGCCGAACCGAGATTCGGCAGGACCACGTAACGGAAGGTTTGCCAGCCGTCGGCCCCCAGATCCATTGACGCCTCGACCAGACTCCAGGAGGTGCGTCTGAAACGGGCAATCACGTTGTTAAACACCACCACCACGCAGAACGTGGCGTGACCGACCACGATGGTGAAAAAACCCGGCTCAAGGTCAATGGTTTTAAATGCCGTCAACAGCGCCAGACCGGTGATAATCCCCGGTAACGCAATCGGCAACAGCAGCAACAGCGAGATCGCATTTTTGCCAAAAAACGCGCTTCGCCACAGCGCCGCTGCAGCAAGCGTGCCAAGCACCAGCGCGATAGCCGTCGACAGCGCAGCGATTTGAAGTGACAACGTCACTGATTCAATGATGTCGCCACGCCCTGCGGCCACGGTGAACCACTTCAAGGTCAACCCCTGCGGCGGAAAACTGAACGCGGCGTCTTCGGTGTTAAAGGCGTAGGTCGCAATAATCAGCAGCGGGAAATGAAGGAAGATAACGCCTCCCCAGGCTGCCACTTTGAGGAACAACGGTGCGCGTTCAGAGTGCATCGAATGCTCCCAGACGTTTCACGAACGCCAGATAAAGCGAGATGAGGACAATTGGTACCAGGGTGAAGGCCGCGGCCATGGGCATATTGCCGATAGCGCCCTGCTGGGAATAGACCATATTGCCAATAAAGTACCCCGGCGGCCCCACCAGCTGTGGAACAATGAAATCGCCCAGCGTCAGGGAAAAAGTGAAGATTGACCCTGCGGCAATGCCCGGGATTGCCAGCGGCAAAACGACGTAACGAAAAGTCTGGTGTGGTCGCGCGCCGAGATCGGCTGAAGCCTGCAGTAACGACGCGGGCAGCCGCTCCAGCGCCGCCTGTACCGGCAGGATCATAAACGGCAGCCAGATATAGACGAACACCAGAAAACGCCCCAGCCCGGAGGTAGAAAGCGTGTTTCCGCCAATGGCCGGTAGCGTAAGGATCGCGGTCAGGATCGGCTCCAGCCCCAGGTGACTCAGAAACCACTGCGCTACCCCGTCTTTCGCCAGCAGCAGCGTCCAGGCATAGGCTTTAACAATATAGCTGGCCCACATTGGCAGCATCACGGCAATATAGAAGAACGCCTTCCACTTGCCGCGGGTGTAACGTGCCATGTACCAGGCCATCGGAAACGCGAGGATAGCGCTGGCGATGGTCACCGCAATGGCCATCATCAGCGTACGCAGGATGATGTCATAGTTTGCCGGATTAAAAAGCGCCAGGATATTGGCAAACGTCAGTTCCGGCGTGACCGCCATGGTGAAATCGTCAAAGGTATAAAACCCTTGCCATAAAAGCGTGAGAAGCGATCCCAGATAAACGATGCCAAACCACATTAGCGGCGCGAGCAGCAGCAGGAACAGCCCAAGCGATGGCTTACGCCAGAACAGTGCGGTAAGGCGGCTCATGCGGCTACGGTGGGCAGGAGGCGGCGCGACATGCGTGTTCATGTCACCTCTCCTCTTGCAGGCGAACCATGGCATCACGTGACCACGACGCCATCACCGCCTGCCCCGGCGTCACGCCGCTCAGCGTTGCGGCATCGCTAAAATTGGCCTGGCTGACCAGCAGTTTTGCACCGTCAGCGAGTTTTAGTTCAAGTCGCGTTGCCGCCCCCTGATACTGTACTGCCTGCACCACGCCCTCAACCTGAACCTCACCGCTCTCATTGAGGCGAATATGTTCCGGTCGTAAAGAATAGATGCCTTCCATCCCGCACACGTTGTGTGCCATACCGGCGTCAAACACGTTTGAGGTCCCGACAAAGCTCGCCACGAAGGGCGTTCCTGGACGCATATAGAGATCGCGCGGGGTGTCGACTTGCTCAATGCGGCCATTATTGAAAACCGCGACCCGGTCAGACATCGACAGGGCTTCCCCCTGATCGTGAGTGACGAAAATAAAGGTGATGCCGAGCTCCTGCTGCAGCTTTTTCAGCTCGAACTGCATCTGCTCACGCAGTTTAAGATCGAGCGCGCCGAGCGGTTCATCCAGCAGCAATACCCGGGGTTCATTGACCAGCGCCCGCGCGATGGCGACACGTTGACGTTGCCCGCCGGAAAGCTGCGAAGGCTTACGCGTGACAGCAAAGCTTAGTCCCACTTTTTCCAGCGCTTGACGCGCCTGCGCATGCCGCGTTTTCTTGTCGATACCTTTGACCATGAGCCCGTACGCGACGTTGTCGAGGATCGACATATGCGGGAACAACGCATAATCCTGGAACACGGTATTCACATCGCGTTCCCAGGGGGGAAGTGCGCTCGCCTCTTTACCGAAGATTTTGATTGCGCCGCCTGACAGCTGCTCAAAACCGGCTATCAGACGCAGGCAGGTGGTTTTGCCGGAGCCCGAAGGCCCCAGCATGGAGAAAAACTCTCCGTCATGAATAGCAATGGTGACCCCATCCACCGCCCGCACGTCACCGTACAGACGGGAAACGTCATTAAACTCTACTGCGTACGTCATGTTCTGCTCCTGCGATTAACGGCCGCCCATGATGGCGATGTAATCCTGTGTCCAGCGGCTGTAAGGAACGAATTTGCCGCCTTCTGCAATCGGGGTTTTCCAGAACATGATTTTGTCGAAATAGTTGTAGCCGTTCGTTTCGCAGCCTTTATCGCCGAGCAATGTGCTGGCTTTACACCCTTCCGGTACCACGGGCAGCGAGCCAAACCAGGCCGCCAGATCGCCCTGCACTTTAGGCGTCAGCGACCAGTTCATCCATTTGTAGGCGCACATCGGGTGCTTGGCCTGCGCGTGCAGCATGGTGGTGTCCGCCCAGCCGGTTACCCCTTCTTTCGGGAAAACAGTGGCGACAGGCTGGTTCTCCGCTTTCAGGGCATTGGCCTGATAGGGCCAGGCGCTGGAGGCCACTACGCCTTCATTTTTAAAGTCGCTCATCTGAACGGTGGTGTCATGCCAGTAGCGGTGGATCAGCGCATGCTGGTCACGCAATACCTTCAGTACGGCGGCATACTGTTTTTCTGTTAGCTGGTACGGGTCGGTGATACCCAGCTGCGGCTGCGTGGCTTTGACAAACAGCGCCGCATCGGCGATGTAAATCGGGCCATCATAGGCCTGCACGCGGCCCTGATTGGTTTTACCGTCAGGTAAATTCTGTTTCGTAAAGACGACGCTCCAGCTGTCCGGCGGCGTCGGGAACGTTTTGCTGTTGTACATCAGCAGGTTTGGCCCCCACTGATACGGCGTGCCGTAGACGTTGCCGCCGACGTTAAACCATTCACCTTTGACGATCCGCGGGTCGAGAGTTTTCCAGTTTGGGATAAGGTCGGGGTTAATCGGCTGAACGCGTTTCCCCATGATCAGGCGCAGTGAGGCATCGCCCGAGGCAGTGACCAGATCGTATCCGCCTTTCGCCATCAGGCTAACCATTTCATCCGAGGTGGCCGCGGTTTTAACGTTCACCGCGCAGCCGGTCTCTTTTTCGAACTGCGTGACCCAGTCATAATTTTTATCGGTTTGTCCCCGTTCGATGTACCCGGGCCAGGCAATAATATCCAGTCGTCCTTCCCCGTCGCCGATTGCCTTCGGTGGCTCTGCGGCGTGCGCTGTCATGAGGGTCATGCCGAGCGCGCACAGGCTGCTGCGGGCAAATTTTTTGCTCATAAGAATTACTCCTGTCGCAATGAAATTTAGCGGCAGCCGTGCCGTAAAAATATCTCCCTTATTAAACGTAGACCGCGCAAATGCGCCGCACCGTGCGGCTTAAAGAAATTTCATCAAGGTGTGACCGAGGGCGCATTCCCCGTTAACTGGATTATAGACAAGGAGTTAGCGTTGAGAGGCGGTATGCAGATTTCCTATGATGCGGTACTGCGGAATATTCGCCCTACCGCCATCAGGATAAGGAATGATTATTTTAGAAAGGTGCGGAGATTATTATTCGAGCATGCTGCTAATTAATTTCCCTAACTGAATCACAGCCTGTTCTTCCCGCTCCCCCCACGCCCAGGAGGTATTAAACCGGAAGAACGGTGTCCAGGCGTCAGAGGTCGAAAACATCTTACCGGGGGCAATACTGATGTGGTGCGTTAGCGCTTTCTCGCTCAGCAGCCCGGCATCCAGCTGCGCCGGGAGTTCCAGCCACAAAAAATAGCCGCTGTCGTTGTGATGAATTTTGACGCCTGCCGGCATATGGCGCAAAAGCGACTGCCACGCCTGCTGTTTGCGTTCGGCCAGCGTGCGGCGCAGGCGGCGAAGATGGGCGTCATAGCGTTTTGTCGCCAGGTAATCCACCAGCGCCAGCTGCATGGGTGAACTGGTCGATAAGGTGCTCATCAGCTGTAGCTGCTGAATGCGTCGCGCATGTTTACCTGCCGCCACCCATCCGATGCGAAACCCCGCCACCAGACATTTCGAGAAGGACGAGCAGTGCAGCGTCATATCGTCACGATCCCAGGCTTTCGCTGGCAGGGGTTTCTCCCGGCCAAAATAGAGTTCGCTGTAGACATCATCTTCGATCAGGGTGACGTTGTGCCTGGCGAGAAGCGCGACCAGGTGCGCTTTTTTCTCTGCGCTGAGCGTGAAGCCGAGGGGATTTTGACTGTTGGTCATGAGCCAGCAGGCTTTGACCGGATACTCATTGAGCGCCTGCTCAAGCGCATTCAGATCGATCCCTTCGCGGACGTCCGTCGCCACCGACAGCGCTTTGAGTTTCAGGCGTTCAAGCGCCTGCAGTGCACCATAGAAACAGGGGTTTTCGACAATCACCCAGTCACCAGGCTCGGTAACGGCCTGCAGGCTAAGATTCAGGGCTTCGAGTGCGCCTGCGGTAATGACAATCTCATCCGGCGAGATATTCATTCCCTGCTGCGCATAGCGGCGGGCAATGGCGTGGCGAAGGTCAACGTTACCTGGAGGCAGGTTTTCAATTACGCTCATTGCTGTGGCGGTTTTACTGACATTGGCCAGCGAACGGTTAAGTTGCTGCAGCGGGAAAAGCCGGGGGTCGGGGAAGGCAGAAGCGAAAGGAACCACCGACGGGTCGCGGCTGGCCTGTAATACGTCGAAGATATAGGTGTTGATATCTACCACTTCGTCCCGCATCACCTGGGCAGGCGGCGCAGGTTGGTGGGCGGTCGGGCGCGAGGCAACGTAATAGCCCGACTGCGGCCTGGCGACGATACGCCCCTGGCTTTCCAGCATCTGATACGCGTGGCCCACGGTCATAAAACTCATGCCGCTGCTCGCGACCTGCTCTCGCAGAGAAGGCAGCTTATCGCCCGGCAACCATACGCCAAGCTCGATCTGCGAGATAATTTGTTGCGCCAGACGCTGGTATTTTTTCATCAGATTCTCCTTATGACCGACAGTGTATATCAGCAGGAGAAAAAGAGAAGATTTTGCTAACTGTTATAGTTAGCCAGATGCATTACTTACGCAGTTCGGTGACGTTACGCTGAGCGTGGCGGGCAGCGGCCAGATGATCGAGGGTAATCATCGACGATTTGCAAAAAATGCATTTTGCACCGAACGGGTTTTTCTCAGACACATCAAAAGCTGAGGTACGGTACTGCGAACCATGGCAGCATGGGCAGCGGAAATGGATATAAGAAGTCATAGGATTCTCCTGTAAACGTAAAAACGTTAATTGCTTAATGGGCCCTTCAGGCGATAGTGGTTTGAAACAAAAACTAATCGGAGTGTAGAAAAAGACCCAAGAGAGGCTGCGGAGAGGCACAACGTGATGAGAACTGCTTTATAAAACTACGTCAGATGTTTATTTGGACTCAAACCCAGAGAGTCATTAACGCATGTTGTTGATAACAAGGCAAGCTGTTTAATGCATAAATATCATAAAAATAATTTTTTTATTCTTTCACGCAAGCTATATCAGATGTGCAAAGCGTGATGTTTTCATGAACTGTTATAGGTAAATTTCGCTTTTCTGCGTCTGATACTCGTTATTTCGCCCCTATACCATAACAGCACACCGTTTGACATTGAGGTTGTGCATGTTTGGTTTAGATGCTTTTCATCTTGCACGGATACAGTTTGCCTTTACCGTATCCTTCCACATTATTTTCCCGGCTATTACCATCGGTCTGGCGAGTTATCTCGCTGTGCTAGAAGGCCTGTGGCTGAAAACCAAAAACCCGGTCTGGCGTTCGCTGTACCATTTCTGGTCGAAGATTTTTGCCGTTAACTTCGGTATGGGCGTGGTCTCCGGGCTGGTCATGGCCTACCAGTTTGGGACCAACTGGAGTGGGTTTTCACAATTTGCCGGCAGTATTACCGGCCCGCTCCTGACCTACGAAGTGCTTACTGCCTTCTTCCTCGAGGCAGGATTCCTCGGCGTTATGCTGTTCGGCTGGAATAAAGTCGGGCCGGGTCTGCATTTCTTTGCAACCTGTATGGTGGCACTGGGGACCATTATCTCAACCTTCTGGATCCTCTCATCAAACAGCTGGATGCAGACGCCACAGGGCTTTGAAATCGTCAACGGACAGGTGGTGCCGGTAGACTGGTTTGCCGTGGTGTTTAACCCCTCCTTCCCGTATCGCCTGCTGCATATGTCGATAGCGGCCTTCCTGAGTAGCGCCCTGTTTGTCGGCGCATCCGCAGCCTGGCATTTGCTGCGCGGAAACAACACCCCCGCCATCCGCGCGATGTTTTCCATGGCGCTGTGGATGACCCTGATTGTGGCTCCCCTTCAGGCGATGGTGGGTGATATGCACGGGTTGAACACCCTGAAGCACCAGCCCGCCAAAATAGCAGCCATTGAAGGCCACTGGGAGAACCCACCGGGTGAACCCACCCCGCTGCTGCTGTTTGGCTGGCCGGATATGGAACAGGAGCGCACCCGCTTTGGGCTGGAGATCCCGGCGCTTGGCAGCCTTATTCTGACGCACAGCCTCGACAAACAGGTTCCGGCACTGAAAGAATTTCCAAAGGAAGACCGGCCAAATTCCACCATCGTCTTCTGGTCATTCCGCATTATGGCGGGCTTAGGCATGCTGATGCTGTTGCTTGGGGTAACGGCGCTCTGGTTACGTTATAAAAAGCGCGTGTACGCTTCGCGTCCCTTCCTGTGGTTTGCCCTCCTGATGGGACCCACCGGGCTGATTGCCATCCTGGCCGGATGGGTCACTACCGAAGTGGGCCGCCAGCCGTGGGTCGTCTACGGGCTTCAGCGAACAAAGGATGCGGTTTCTGCGCATGGTGACTTGCATATGAGCGTGAGTCTGCTGGCCTTCTTCGTCGTCTACACCTCCGTATTTGGCGTGGGTTACAGCTATATGGTCCGCCTGATTAAAAAAGGACCTCAGCCTCATGAATCGTTTGCCACCGAGTCCGATGGACGTCCCGCACGCCCGCTTTCTGCCGTTACTACTGAACATAAGGAGCAACCATAATGGGTATCGATCTTTCCATTATCTGGTTTGTTATCATCGTCTTTGCCACGCTGATGTATATCGTGATGGATGGTTTTGACCTGGGGATAGGTATCCTGTTCCCGGCTACGCCTGATGCCGACGATCGCGATGTGATGGTGAACAGCGTTGCGCCGGTCTGGGACGGCAATGAAACCTGGCTGGTGCTCGGCGGTGCAGCGCTGTTTGGCGCATTTCCGCTGGCCTATGCGGTCATTATTGATGCCCTCACTATTCCGCTGACGTTAATGCTGATCGGACTTATTTTCCGGGGCGTGGCATTTGAGTTTCGTTTTAAAGCCACGCCGGCACACCGCCCTTTCTGGGATAAAGCGTTTATTGGCGGCTCGATCCTGGCGACCTTTACCCAGGGCATGACGGTGGGCGCGGTGATTAACGGCTTTAGCGTCACCGGGCGTGCCTACAGTGGCGGACCGTTCGACTGGCTGACCGTTTTTAACCTGTTCTGCGGCGCAGGTCTGGTGGTGGCCTACGCGCTGTTAGGCTCGACATGGCTGGTGATGAAAAGCGAAAACGCGCTGCAACAGCGAATGCGACGGGTATCCAGAACGCTCCTGACCCTGTTTCTGGTATTCATTGCAGTAATCAGCCTCTGGACGCCACTGGCGCAGCCGGCCATCGCCGCGCGCTGGTTTACCCTGCCGAATCTCTTCTTCCTGCTGCCCGTGCCGGCGCTGGTGGTGATCCTGAGCCTGTGTCAGTGGCGTTGCCTGAAGAACCCAGAGAGCCATCATCTGCCGTTTATCCTGACGTTAGGGCTGATTTTTCTCGGCTTTAGCGGACTTGGGATCAGCATCTGGCCGCACATTATTCCCCCGTCAATCACGCTCTGGCAGGCGGCGGCTCCGACACAAAGCCAGGGCTTTATGCTGGTGGGCGCGTTGTTGATCATTCCCGTGATTCTGGTCTACACCTTCTGGAGTTACTACGTGTTTCGCGGAAAAGTACAGCATGGAGAGGGTTATCACTGATGCAACAACCTTTCTGGAAAAGAGTCATGTGGCTGGCCATTATCTGGGGCGGCAGCGTACTGGCACTGGCGGCGGTCAGTATGCTCTTTCGCATGTTAATGACGGCCGCAGGGTTTAAGTCGCACTGATCGTATTGCGGGCAACGCCAACGTTGCCCGGTACCCGCCCGCACTTTCAGATAAACCCCATTAACGCACGGCAGAGTATCGTTACACTGAAAAAAGATTCACAGTATCTATCGTCTGAGAAGAAAAATGAAAAAGCTCATTGCGTTAAGTGTTATCAGTCTTGTCCTCACCGGGTGCGTTAATCCTGGTAAAGCCTCCGTTCAGCCGGACCAACTTAAGAGCCACCGTTTTGTGCTGGAGAATGTGGACGGGAAAGCCGTTAAGGCCACGACAACGCAACCAGAGATCAGCTTCAAAGCCCTGTCTGATATCAGTCTGGTTAATAACATTAGCGTTTCCGGCGTGATGTGTAACACGTTTAACGGACAGGGGAAATTGTCCGAAGGTGAGCTCAAGGTCAAAACGCTCGCCATGACGCGCAAGCTCTGTACCGAACCACAGTTAAACGAACTGGATCAGGCCATTGGCGACATGCTGCGCAAAGGGGCGCAGGTCGACCTGACTGAAGACCAGTTAACGCTGGCGACAGCCGATAAAACGCTAATGTTTAAGCGTGCGGAGTAATCAGTAGTTTCCGCAGGATCCTACGGCAAGCGACTGTTCACTGCAGCGTTTGCCGTTTGGCAATGCGCACATCCCGATAGCTGAGCCGTCAAGCTGGCGGGCAACAGACAGCGAGCCGCCAATCATCGCGCAGTTGGCTTGTCCGGAGCTGGACATCGCCGCTTTCATTCCCGGCGTTACGTGTGCCGCCGTTGCCTGCTGAACAGGTTCACTGCTGCATGCCGATAATAATAACGCGGCACACCCGACCCAAAATGCTGAACGCATGCTCTCTCTCCCCCATTAATAATGCGAAACCTATGCATAATAGGCATCACATGCCGTGTCGTCGAGAGCGAAAGTGCGTATTTATGCGCTCCTGAAACAATTTCTCGCAATTTTTTCGCCAAAAGATTGATCTACTCATTGATGTCGAGAATACCGAGGACACAAAAGCGAAAATCGTAAAATCCGACCTTTGCTAAACTAAGGGAATAATATTCAAAACCCGTTGTGTTTTTTTCGGGCTCCTTTTTTTGCGCAATGTAAGGGTGTTGTCCTATGCAAACTATTGACGGTAATGGTGCAGTCGCGTCCGTCGCGTTTCGCACCAGTGAAGTTATCGCCATCTACCCAATTACGCCAAGTTCTACGATGGCCGAACAGGCCGATGCCTGGGCGGGCAACGGACTGAAAAACGTCTGGGGCGACGTCCCAAGAGTCGTGGAAATGCAGTCTGAGGCTGGCGCTATCGCGACCGTCCACGGGGCGCTGCAGACCGGTGCTCTGTCGACGTCATTCACGTCGTCGCAGGGATTATTGTTGATGATCCCGACGCTCTATAAACTGGCAGGACAACTCACCCCGTTTGTGCTTCACGTTGCCGCACGAACCGTTGCGACACACGCCCTCTCCATCTTTGGCGATCACTCAGACGTGATGGCCGTCCGCCAGACCGGTTGCGCCATGCTGTGCGCCAGCAGCGTTCAGGAAGCACAGGACTTCGCGTTAATTTCGCATATGGCGACGCTGAAGAGTCGCGTGCCCTTTATTCATTTCTTTGATGGTTTTCGTACCTCTCACGAAATCAATAAAATCGTTCCGCTGGCTGACGACACCCTCCTCAATCTTCTGCCGCAGGCGGAAATCGACGCACATCGCGCCCGTGCGCTGAACCCGGAACACCCGGTGATCCGCGGGACATCGGCCAACCCGGATACCTATTTCCAGTCCCGGGAAGCAACGAACCCGTGGTACAACGCCGTTTATGATCACGTTGAGCAGGCGATGGATGATTTTGCCGCGGCCACCGGACGGCAATACAAACCGTTTGAATACTACGGTCATCCGCAGGCGGAACGGGTCATTGTGCTCATGGGGTCAGCCATTGGCACCTGTGAAGAGGTAGTGGATGAACTGCTGACCCGTGGTGAAAAAATCGGCGTGCTCAAAGTGCGGCTCTACCGGCCGTTTTCCGCGCGACATTTGCTCTCGGCACTGCCGGAAAGTGCGCGCACCGTGGCGGTGCTCGATCGCACTAAAGAGCCTGGCGCCCACGCAGAACCTCTGTATCTGGACGTCATGTCCGCGCTGGCTGAAGCGTTTAATTGCGGTGAGCGCGAAACACTGCCGCGCGTGATCGGGGGTCGCTATGGGTTGTCCTCCAAAGAGTTTGGCCCGGACTGTGTGCTGGCGGTGTTTAATGAGCTGAGCGAGGCTAAACCAAAACCGCGCTTTACCGTCGGTATTTATGATGACGTGACCAACCTCTCTCTGCCCCTGCCGGAAAACACGCTGCCTTCCACCGCAAAACTTGAGGCGCTGTTTTATGGGCTGGGCAGCGACGGTAGCGTCTCCGCGACCAAGAACAACATTAAGATCATCGGGAACTCCACGTCGTGGTATGCCCAGGGGTATTTTGTCTACGACTCCAAAAAAGCAGGCGGGCTGACCGTTTCCCACCTGCGCGTCAGCGAGCACCCTATCCGCTCGGCATACCTTATCTCGCAGGCTGATTTTGTGGGCTGTCACCAGCTGCAGTTCATCGATAAGTACCAGATGGCAGAGCGCCTGAAACCGGGCGGTATTTTCCTGCTCAATACGCCATACAGCGTGGATGAAGTCTGGTCGCGGCTGCCGCAGGAAGTGCAGGCGGTGCTGAACCAGAAAAAAGCCCGCTTCTACGTCATTAACGCTGCAAAAATTGCCCGCGAGTGTGGCCTTGCCGCGCGAATCAACACCGTGATGCAAATGGCCTTCTTCCACCTGACGCAGATCCTGCCGGGAGACAGCGCGCTAATGGAACTGCAGGGGGCGATTGCCAAAAGCTACAGCAGTAAAGGTCAGGTGCTGGTCGAGCGTAACTGGCAGGCGCTGGCGCTGGCACGCGAGTCTTTATTTGAAGTACCGCTGCAAGCGGTTGATGCGTCCAGCCCGAACCGTCCACCGGTGGTTTCTGACGCGGCACCGGATTTCGTGAAAACCGTGACGGCAGCCATGCTGGCCGGGCTGGGTGATGCCCTTCCCGTCTCCGCGCTGCCACCGGATGGCACCTGGCCGATGGGCACCACGCGCTGGGAAAAACGCAACATCGCCGAAGAAATCCCCATCTGGAAAGAGGAGCTGTGTACCCAGTGCAACCACTGCGTAGCAGCCTGCCCGCACTCGGCCATTCGTGCCAAAGTGGTCTCCCCGGAAGCGATGGAAGACGCCCCGGCCAGCCTGCATTCACTTGATGTGAAATCCCGTGATATGCGCGGACAGAAGTATGTTCTGCAGGTCGCTCCGGAAGATTGCACCGGATGTAATCTGTGCGTTGAGGTCTGTCCGGCGAAAGCTCGTCAGGATCCGGACATCAAAGCCATCAATATGATGTCGCGCCTCGAGCATGTCGAAGAAGAGAAGGTAAATTATGACTTCTTCCTGAACCTGCCGGAGATCGACCGCAGCACGCTGGAGCGTATTGATATTCGTACCTCGCAGCTCATTACTCCGCTGTTCGAGTATTCAGGCGCCTGCTCTGGCTGCGGTGAAACACCGTATATCAAGCTGCTCACGCAACTGTACGGCGACAGAATGTTGATCGCTAACGCCACGGGCTGTTCATCAATCTATGGCGGTAATCTGCCTTCCACGCCGTACACCACCGACGCCCATGGCCGCGGTCCGGCATGGGCGAACTCGTTGTTTGAGGATAACGCCGAGTTTGGTCTGGGCTTCCGTCTGACCGTTGACCAGCACCGCGCACGCGTGATGCGGTTACTGGAACAGTTTGCCGGCCACATCCCGGCGGAGCTGAATGAGGCGTTGCACGCCGATGCAACGCCAGAACGTCGTCGTGAGCAGGTTGCGGAACTGCGCAACGCTCTGCAGTGCGTAGAAGGTGCCGGGCAGCTGTTGACCGACGCTGACGCGCTGGTGGAAAAATCAATCTGGCTGATTGGCGGTGACGGCTGGGCGTATGACATCGGCTTTGGCGGGCTGGATCACGTGTTAAGCCTTACCGAAAACGTCAACATTCTGGTTCTGGATACGCAGTGCTATTCCAACACCGGTGGCCAGGCGTCAAAAGCTACCCCGCTTGGCGCAGTAACTAAGTTTGGTGAACACGGCAAGCGCAAGGCGCGTAAAGATCTCGGCGTCAGCATGATGATGTACGGCCATGTGTATGTCGCGCAAATCTCGCTGGGCGCGCAGCTGAACCAGACGGTGAAAGCCATTCAGGAAGCGGAAGCCTACCCGGGTCCGTCGCTGATCATTGCCTACAGCCCGTGTGAAGAGCATGGCTACGACCTGGCACTCAGCCACGATCAGATGCGCCAGCTGACCGCAACCGGTTTCTGGCCGCTCTACCGGTTCGACCCGCGCCGCGCCGATGAAGGTAAATTGCCTCTGGCGCTGGATTCACGTCCGCCTTCCGATGCGCTGGCCGAAACGTTAATGCAGGAACAACGTTTCCGTCGCCTCAACGCGCAACAACCAGAGGTGGCCGAGCAATTGTGGAAAGATGCCGCCGCCGATCTGCAAAAACGGTATGATTTCCTGGCGCAAATGGCCGGAAAAGCGGAAAAACCCACCCGCGACTGACTCTCCCTCTGCCCGGCTTGTCCGGGCATTTTTTTGCCATAAAAAAAGCCCGATGTATTCACACCGGGCGAGTCCAGATAATTAATGAATATCACGTTAATTCACTAAATGACATTCACATAAATTATGGATGAAAAATCTTAAAGGCATATAACGCCGCTGAGATTATCTGATTTAAGGGGCAATTAATAATTTTTATTTAATATGATTAGCTTTAAATCATTCATAAAACCAATGACTATTTCCGTCGCATAATCCGGTTAAGAATTAACTTAACTCGTAACAATTATATTTTATTATTCTTGGTCAGGAGTGATTTAGCATGAGACAGCTTTCTCGTGCGGAAAGTTCAATACGTAATTAAATAAAAACAACTGCAAAGGAATTCCAAAATGCAAAGAAAAGTACTGGCCCTGATGATTCCAGCGCTGTTAATGGCTGGCGCTGCGCATGCTGCAGAAATTTATAATAAAGACGGCAACAAATTAGATCTGTACGGAAAAGTAGATGGTCTGCATTACTTCTCCGACGATGCCTCTAAAGATGGCGATCAAACTTACATGCGTCTGGGCTTCAAGGGTGAAACCCAGATCAATAACATGATGACCGGTTACGCCCAGTGGGAATACAACATCCAGGCCAATAACACTGAAGGGTCTGATAACCAGTCATGGACGCGTCTGGCCTTCGCCGGTATTAAAGTCGGTGACTATGGCTCCTTCGATTACGGTCGTAACTACGGCGTTCTGTACGACGTGGAAGGCTGGACCGATATGTTGCCTGAATTCGGTGGTGACTCTTACACCAATGCAGACAACTTTATGACTGGCCGTGCCAACGGGGTCGCAACCTACCGTAACACTGACTTCTATGGTCTGGTACAGGGTCTGAACTTTGCCCTCCAGTATCAGGGTAAGAACGAAGATGCCAGCAACAACCAGGAAGGCACCAACAATGGTCGCGACACGCGCCATGAGAACGGTGACGGCTTCGGTATCTCCACCACCTATGACTTTGGCATGGGTATCAGCGCGGGTGCTGCCTATACCTCTTCTGACCGTACCAACGAGCAGGTGATGAATACCACTGCCGGTGGTGATAAAGCGGATGCCTGGACTGCAGGCCTGAAATATGACGCCAACAATATTTATCTGGCGGCAATGTATTCTGAAACCCGCAATATGACCCCTTATGGCGATAATACGGATGCCGTGGCCAATAAAACGCAAAACATTGAAGTGACCGCGCAATATCAGTTCGACTTCGGCCTGCGCCCGGCAATTTCTTATCTGCAGTCTAAAGGTAAAGACCTGGCCAACGGTCAGGGCGATCAGGATCTGGTTAAATATGCTGACGTAGGCGCAACCTACTACTTCAACAAAAACATGTCCACCTACGTTGATTATAAAATCAACCTGTTGGATGAAGATGACAGTTTCTACAAAAATAACGGCATTAGCACGGATGATGTCGTTGCATTAGGTCTGGTTTACCAGTTCTGATCCCAAGAGCCCGCATCGTGATGCGGGCTCGTTATTTTCGTTGCGACGCCTGAAGCCAGCCCTCCTCTTCTCTCCCATCATATTTCCCTCTCTTCGCGCCTGTCGGCTCAGTGAATGTGTGAATCATCTCAAAAGGAAAATTTATGACGGTGTCGTTAAGGGTAAGTTTAAAGAAACCCGTGTACACTCACCTTATAGACTTTGCTTCATTAAGGATAACTGCATTGTTTGGTCGTGTATCAGTTGCCGTACTTACCCTTCTGGCGATTATATGGATGGCGTTAATTTTTGATTTTGGTGGTGTCGTTGGGCATCTCGGCGCGCTGTTGAACCATCTGGATGGCAGTTAAGGTTTCCCCCAAACAATACGCCACCAGCAGGGCCGGTGGCGGGAAACGTATCAACGGACTATTTTTTGACCGGCTGAGGCTTTTTATCACCTGACTCAGGCGCCTCACGCGGATCGTCTTTCTCAACATACAGCATATTTCTCTCCTGTTTCGGATACCCACTCCCCACTATAGGCCGCATTGTTAAAATCTGGCCAGGCGGCAGTTATGCTTCTTTTTGACGAAAAGAGAGGTAGCCGAAAACCCCGCTGTCGCCATCCGCGGGATGATTAACGCCGTCCATCACCGCCACTTCGGCAAAATCAAAGGGGGTCACATTTTCAAAACAGGCCACATTCACGCCGTATTCGTTGGGATTTGAACGCCGCTGATGGAAGGTATAAATCCCGCAGACCGAGCAGAAGAAATGGCGGGCTGTTCCTGTGTTAAAACGATATTCCGTGAGCTTATCCGCCCCTTTTGTTACGGTAATGCCTGACAGCGGTGCCGAGACCACCACGGCGCCCCGCATCCGGCAAAAAGAGCAGCTGCAGCGCCGGGCGGTATTTAATCCGTCTGAAAGTTCAACGGTAAACGCCACCGCGCCACAATGGCACTGTGCATGACGAATATCAGCCATCGGTTACACCCCCTTTCTCACGAGCTCGGCAGCCTTAACGAAAACCTCGTCTTCAACGCCATCGCCTTTCTGTCTGCCGAGTCTGACCAGTTCACTCACAATACTGTCTCGATGGATGGGTTGCTGTGCTGAAACAAGACCGATAACGGCGGCACCAATTGCCAGTCCCACTAATCCCGTTTGTTCATCTTTGTTCTTCATGTTTGTGCTCCCTTGTACAACACAAAAAGCGTAGCAGGATTGTGGTAAAACGTGGCGTTGTCACGGATGCTATTTATTCTGTGATACAGGGCGTAACCCCTACGCTAACAGGCGATGAGGTCGAGGTGTACGTGTCAGAATCGCGGCGCGAGGCCGTATTTGGGCGCATTAATGTTCGCAGCCCAGACCTTGATGTCGTTTTGAAGAAGTAAGGTAAAATCCGATTTCAGATGGTTAACCATGCCGTTAACGCTCTGCGCATCTTTCACCGAAAAATGCTCTATCCGGTTCTGCCCGACCTGAACACAATAATACGTGGCCGGAAGCACTTTGCCATTCACGCTAAGTTCTTGGCGGGTCCCGTCACAGCGCCCTTCGGTGATATAGGAGACCAGCAAATTTGCTGATTTCCGCTCAGGCTGAGAGATGCTCAACATGACCGGGAAACCGTCTGAAGTCTGGGTCATATCGTAAAGAACAGCATTTTTTATATACCAGGTATTATATTCCCGTTCCTGAAAAGCTGACCTCGAAGGCGCAGAAACGACCACCAGCATTGCCAGTGTAATAGTTTGAATTTTCATGAGATGTTGTCATCCGTGTCGTTGCACACATTATTCAGATCGTGCAAAAAACAGCAACACCTTAAGAATATTCCTACTACTATTGGCAGTCGTTTTTAGTTATCTACCGTGGTCAGCGCGTTATTGCATTCCGTTTGTACACGCTCAGTACGTTAAAACAGGAAAGAGTTGGTACACCGCCACCATCGCTGAAATACTGACGATGACACTGACAATGAAGTAGGTTTTGAAGGGCTGCTTTTGCGTTTTATGGCGAAACAGTTGCTGACCTATAATCGCCCCGGGCCATCCGCCGATAAGGCCAAATACCAGCAGTGTGGCTTCCGGCACTCTGCGCATGGCCCTTCGCGCCGCCATTTTGTCGGCGCCATACATCGCTAACGTCAGTACGTTGATAAGCAGGAGCCACAGGATGAACGGATGCGAGGTGAATAGACTTCCGATTGCGGCGATCAACAGAAGCAAATAACAAAAGCGATTGAGGGTCATAGCACAAGCCACTGGAATGTTCAGAGTATGTCGAAGCCGCATTATACGCGATATCACAAAGCAAGGTTGCTGCCGTCCACAATTCAAAATCCTGTAAAACGTGCTGGCATTCGGCGCAACAATCCGTACCATACACGGCACACTTTCGCATGCTGGTGGTTAACCGCAGGCGCTGACCCGTCTTTTATTGCCAGTCAGATGGGGCACTAAAATGCGCAGAGGGTGTTTGAAATCTAAGCTTCATAGAGTGAAGAGATGAACAGCAAAGAGAGGGCAATGCTGACAGAAGCTGCCCCTCTAAACCGTTTGCCCCACTGGTGCCCCATTTGAAATTTGAGTACAGATTAAATGCAACAAAATCAAGAAATTAATAAGAAAGAGCAATACAACCTGAACAAACTGCAAAAGCGTCTGCGCCGTAACGTTGGTGAAGCCATTGCAGACTTCAATATGATTGAAGAAGGCGACCGCATTATGGTCTGCCTGTCAGGTGGTAAAGACAGTTACACCATGCTGGAGATCCTGCGTAATCTTCAGCAAAGCGCGCCGGTGAAGTTTTCGCTGGTGGCGGTTAACCTCGATCAAAAGCAGCCTGGTTTCCCGGAACACATTCTGCCGGAATACCTGGAAAAACTGGGCGTTGAGTACAAAATCGTAGAAGAAAATACCTACGGGATTGTGAAAGAGAAGATCCCGGAAGGCAAAACCACCTGCTCGCTCTGCTCTCGTCTTCGCCGCGGCATCCTGTACCGTACCGCGACAGAACTGGGTGCAACCAAAATCGCACTCGGCCATCACCGCGACGATATCCTGCAGACGCTGTTCCTGAACATGTTCTACGGCGGCAAGATGAAAGGCATGCCGCCAAAACTGATGAGCGATGACGGCAAACACATTGTGATCCGCCCGCTTGCCTACTGCCGCGAGAAAGATATCGAGCGGTTCTCTCAGGCCAAAGGGTTCCCGATCATTCCATGTAACCTGTGCGGCTCTCAGCCGAACCTGCAGCGTCAGGTGATTGGTGACATGCTGCGTGACTGGGACAAACGCTACCCGGGCCGTATCGAAACCATGTTCAGCGCGATGCAGAACGTGGTGCCTTCTCACCTCGCGGACGTTGAGCTTTTCGATTTCAAAGGTATCAACCATGAGTCGGAAGTGGTGAATGGCGGCGATCTGGCGTTTGACCGGGAAGAGATCCCCGTGAAACCTGCTGGCTGGCAGCCAGAAGAAGATGACAATCAGTTTGAAGAACTGCGCCTGAATGTCGTGGAAGTGAAATAGTGGAATAATGCAAACGCGTCTCAGACCACCGTCTGAGACGCGTTTAAACCTTATTTCAGCAGACGAACGCGACAGGTTTTACCCTTGATTTTCCCGTTCTGCAGCTGTTTCCAGGCCTTATGGGCAACCGACTGGCGAACAGCAACATAAACATGTGCAGGATGTACCGCAATCTTGCCGATATCCGCCCCATCCAGCCCCACGTCTCCGGTCAGCGCACCGAGCACATCACCCGGACGCATCTTGGCTTTTTTACCGCCATCAATACACAGCGTTGCCATTTCGGCTTCCAGCGGAACGAGACTGACGTTGCCCGGTGCATTCACCCAGTTAAGCTTAATCTGCAGCATTTCAGACAGAATATTGGCGCGCTGCGCCTCTTCCGGTGCGCAGAAACTGATGGCCAGACCGCTGTTTCCGGCACGCGCAGTACGGCCGATACGGTGAACGTGTACTTCAGGATCCCATGCCAGCTCGTAGTTCACGACCAGCTCAAGCGATTTAATATCCAGACCGCGCGCCGCCACGTCGGTGGCAACCAGCACGCGGGCGCTGCCGTTGGCGAAACGGACCAGCGTCTGATCGCGATCGCGCTGTTCCAGATCGCCATGCAACGATAACGCGCTCTGACCTGCGGCATTCAGGGCGTCACAGACCGCCTGACAATCTTTTTTGGTGTTACAGAACACCACGCAGGAAGCGGGCTGATGCTGACTGAGCACCTTCTGCAGGAGCGCGATTTTTCCATGCTGGGACGTTTCATAAAACTGCTGCTCGATAGCAGGCAGCGCATCAACACTGTCAATTTCGATGGTGAGCGGATTTTTCTGCACGCGGCCACTGATTGCGGCGATCGCTTCAGGCCAGGTCGCCGAAAATAACAGCGTCTGACGGTCTGCAGGCGCGAAACGGATCACTTCATCGATAGCATCGCTAAAGCCCATATCCAGCATCCGGTCTGCTTCATCCATGACCAGCGTGTGTAATGCATCCAGCGAGACCGTACCTTTTTGCAGGTGGTCGAGCAGTCGGCCAGGCGTCGCCACAATGATGTGTGGTGGATGCTGAAGCGAATCACGCTGTGCGCCAAACGGTTGTCCGCCACAGAGGGTTAAAATCTTAGTATTAGGCAGGAATCGCGCCAGACGACGCAGCTCGCCCGCGACCTGGTCCGCCAGTTCGCGGGTTGGGCACAGCACCAGAGACTGCGTCTGAAACAGCGCAGCATCAATATGCTGTAGCAGACCCAGACCGAAAGCCGCCGTTTTTCCGCTCCCTGTTTTAGCCTGAACGCGTACATCACGCCCCTCAAGAATGGCGGGCAATGCGGCCGCCTGAACAGGCGTCATGGTGAGGTATCCCAACTCGTTGAGGTTATCGAGTTGGGCGGCGGGCAGTACATTCAGGGTTGAAAAAGCGGTCACAATAGTCTCTCGTGGTCATCTTTGCGGTCAGATGGCGCGTATCCTCGCAGATCTCGGGGTTCGATGCGACAATTTAATCGGTTCTTCATCGGGCGGCGGGTCAGGCATCGGTTGCGGACGCGGAACAGGATCGGGCATCGGTGTCGGATCGGTGGGGATCGGATCGGACTGACGTGAATACTGCAGTTGCAGAGCGAGTAAGATGCTCATCATTCCCTCCAGGTTTTACTGACGTCCCTTTTAGGGTAGACGCTGGGGAACAGGAGGCAAAAAAAAGCCGACTAGTTAAGTCGGCGTCGTACGAATCAATTGTGCTATGCAGTAATTCAAAAAAAGGAAGTAAGACAATATGGAGCGCAACGCCCATCGCTTGACGTTGCATTCACCTGCGGGAGTAATATTGCACCTTACGCGGTCATTGTTTATTGACTTCGCTCAATTAAAAGAGCGTTTTGATCTCCGTAAAAGCTGAAAAAAGCGTAAATTTACAGCCATTTACTACGATGCAACCACCATGCAACACCACCGATCAAAACAACTAACATGACGCAAAATGCGGTAAAGCCATAATGGGCCGCGCCGCCGGGAATTCCGCCCAGGTTCACGCCAAACAATCCCGTCAGAAATGTGCTCGGCAGGAAGACCATTGCCATCAGCGACATCGTATAGGTTCTTCTTGCCAGCGACTCCTGCATCACCTGCGCGATTTCATCCGCCATGACGCCCGTCCGGGCAATACAGGAATCGATTTCATCAAGTCCGCGGCCCAGCCTGTCGGCAATATCCTGCATTCGGCGTCGCTGATCGTCATTCATCCAGTTGAGCCTTTCGCTGGACAGACGCGCGTATACGTCCCGCTGTGGCGTCATATAGCGGCGCATAACAATTAACTGCTTACGCAGGAGCGCCAGAAAACCGCGCGGCGGGATCTGCTGATCGAGCAGGTTATCTTCGAGGTCGATGATTTTATCGTGCAGCTCTTCGATAAACTCACTCGCATGGTCAGTCAGCGCGTCGCAGACGTCCACCAGCCAGCTTCCGCAATCGGTCGGTCCGGTGCCCTCTTTCAGATCGTTCACGATATCATCCAGCGCCAGAACTTTACGCTGACGGGTGGAGACAATCAGACCATCGTCCATATAAACACGCATCGCGACCAGCTGGTCAGGACGTTCATCGGTGCTGCCGTTAATGCAACGCAAAGTGATGAGCGTGCCGTCCCCCATTCTGCTCACACGTGGCCGCAGGCTTTCACCCGCCAGCGCATCACGCACGTTGTTCGGCAGGAGCGGCGTCGTGGCCAGCCAGTCGGCACTGTCCGGATGGGTATAGTTAAGGTGTAGCCAGCAGGGATGCTCATTATCAATAACATCGTTGTCTTCCAGCGGTCGGGCACCGCCACGACCATCCAGCACCCAGGCAAAAACTGCATCAGGAACGTTTAGTTCTGATCCTTTTATACTCTCCACCGCGCCTCCCCCTTTTCAGCTCTTTCGTTGTCAGTCTAGCTTTCATCAGGGGTTAAGCAACAACTATGTTTCGCATCGCGCTGAATTCGCTCAGGAAATAACCGTATTCCGCCAGGCGCCTTTTCAGACCGCACGGGAGGATAATTCAGCGGCGAGAAGTCGGGATAAAAGAGCCCGGTGACCAGGCTCTTTTCGCGCATCAGAGGGAGTGACCGGGACGCGATTGGAATGACAGCGGGCCAGCATGAGAAGGCGTGGATTCAGCCTGATACCCCTTTTCGAGCCGGAAGTTACGCGTCCGCGCCTGCAGTTCACTTACCTGATTACGCAGTACATCAGAGGATCCGTTGAGTTCTTCTGCCATCGTAACGTTACTTTGCGTGACCCGTTCCAGCTCAGACAAGGCCAGCGTAATCTGGGAAATGCCTTTCTCCTGCTCTGACGTCGAGGTGAAAATGTCATCCATCAACTGGCTGACATTGCCGGAGCCGGTCACAATTTCTTGCATATTCTTTTCAGCTTCGGACACAACGGTCACGCCCTGAGTAACGTTATTGCTGGTCACTTCAATCAGCGTTTTGATGTTTTTGGCGGCGTCCGCGCTGCGGTGGGCCAGGTTTCGCACCTCTTCTGCCACCACCGAAAACCCTTTGCCGTGGTCACCGGCTCTGGCCGCCTCAACGGCCGCGTTTAGCGCCAGGATATTCGTCTGGAAGGCAATGCCGTCGATCATCGAGATAATCTCCGTCATTTGCTGTGCACATTCGGTAATGGATTGCATATTGGTGGCCACCTGCCCCATCAACTCGCCACCTTTGCGCGCCTGCAGTGTCGCCCTGTTTGCCTGCTCGCTGGCCAGTCGGGTGTTATCGGCATTATTTCGGGTACTTGCTGCCATCTGCTCCATGCTGGCAGCCGTTTGCACCAGCGATGCAGACTGCTGCTCTGTTTTCACCGAAAGCTGCGCGCTACGCGCGGAGAGTTGATCGGACAAGGTCATGGCGGTTTGCGACGAGGCCCTGATCTCGCGTACCAGGGTCGCGATGTTGCTGGAGAGGCTGTTAATCCCGGGGATTAAACGCCCTGCACAGTTATTGCCAAATTCAGGGATAGTCACGCCAAGATTGCCTGCAGTCACTTCTTCAATACTTTTTTTCACCGTATTGATCGGCGTCACAAGATACTTTGTCATGTAGCCCCAGAGCAAAAATAGCGCAACGAAATTAATGATATTGAGTGAAATAAAGAGAGAGGATTTGCTGGAAAATAGAACAACGACACCTGCATCAACCAGGAAAAGACATAAAAGGAACCCGGCAATGAAGGTTCTGACACTAATATTTCTTAGCATGATTATATCCACGATTTTATATTTAGGTCGGCATTAAGATTTATAGCATTCGTGTTGTTGTTTGTCCTGATGAACAACGCTGGTTTCACCTTTCGCCGTTAGCCACCTGAGATTTAACTTAAGTCAGATAAAAACAGGGTATTAGTGAAAATGTTATATGCAGCATCCTGTGATACTGGTTTCCTGCCACTTTAAGCGATACCATCGCCTGCGATGAGACAATATGGCCGCGCTCATATTTAAGGAGCTTTGCTGCAATTATTCGCCTTTGTTTAGCAATGCTTAATAGGTGCCGGAAAGAATATATTTTATATTCACCGCCAGCCTTAACGTTTTAATATGACCGGTCGTTTTGCACGATACCTAACTCATATTATTTGAATGCGCATGTACGTTGCCAGTTAAAGACGTGCCCGGCAGGCGAAATCGGTAACCCTCTTTGGCGTGGGATTGCATAATGCTCAATATATCGTGGGACCCTGTGTTAATAGCCCTCTCGTATCTGGTGGCCTTTATCGCCTCATTTGTGGCCCTGGACAGCGCCGGAAAAATCCCGCTTTCCAGCCGTAAAACGGCGATGTTCTGGCGTATCGCCGGAGGCGTCACGCTTGGGATCGGGATCTGGTCAATGCACTTCATCGGCATGCTGTCGATGCAAATGCCGATGATAATGAGCTATAACCTCTGGTTAACCCTCGCCTCACTGGGCGTGGCGGTGGTTGCATCCACGGTCGCCATCAATATTGCCGTAACGGGTAAAACCCTTTCCCCTTTTCGATTGATCGTTGCCACGGTGCTCCTGAGCGCTGGCGTGGTCTGTATGCACTTTATCGGTATGGCCGCACTGATGCTGGACAGCCATATTCTCTGGGATCGACGCATTGTTGCCGTGTCCGTGTTGATTGCCGTTATGGCCTCCGGCGCGGCGCTGTGGCTGGCATTTCGCCTGCGGGATATGCGCAAAGGGGTGTTTATCAATCGTATTCTCGCGGCCTGCGTGCTGGGTGTCGCCATCTGCGCGATGCACTACACCGGCATGCGTGCCGCCCATTTTCAGGAAATGACGCATACCCTGCCCGGCGGTATCAGCGAGTTGGGGTTATCGGTCTGGGTTTCTGTCACCACACTGTGCCTGCTCGGCGGTATGTTAATGATTTCGCTCATCGACTCGCACCGGCGGACGAACCGACTGACCGACAACCTACGCCAGCTTAATCGTCAGCTTGAACTGCAGGCGCGGTTTGATGCGCTTACCGGTCTCGCTAATCGCCACCAGATGGACATTCGGATGCAGGATTGCCTGCGCAGCGCATTGCTCAGCAAGAAGCCATTCGCCGTGATTTTCCTCAACGTCGATCATTTCAAACGCATCAACGATACCTGGGGCCACAACACCGGGGATGAGTTGTTAATCTCTCTCGCGCAGCGCATTACCGCCCGCCTTACCCGCGAGATGACCCTCGCCAGGCTTGGCGGCGACGCCTTTATCCTGCTGGTTCCCGAGTGTGACGACGATAAACTCAACGCGCTGCTCACGACATTGCTGGAGGATATGCGCCGCCCGTTTTCACTTTGTGGGCACACGCTGAGCACAACAATCAGCGCGGGGGTCAGCCTCTACCCGCAGGATGGCGAGACGCTGCATGAGCTGAAGCTGAAAGCCGATGCGGCCCTGAATCGCGTCAAAGAGGATGGACGAAACGGCTGGGCCGTCTACCGGAACGAGATGTCTACGGCTATTCCGGCTAACCCCGGCTTCCTGCAGGAGTTAACTCAGGCGCTGGAACGCGATCAGTTTGAACTGTGGTATCAGCCGACCTGGCATGCAAAAGACTCCACTATTCACGGTTTTGAAGCCCTTCTGCGCTGGCGGCACCCTGAGCAAGGGGTGTTGCTGCCTAATCTGTTTTTACCGTCGCTGGAACAAACGGGGCTGATCATCCCGGTGGGGAACTGGGCGATTGAAGCGGCATGCCGTCAGCTTCATTTCTGGACAGAACAAGGTTTCAGCCAGTGGACATTGTCCTTTAACCTCTCCCCCGTCCAGTTCGAACAGCCGGATATCTTCCACATCATTTCGTCGATGTTGCATAAATATAATCTGTCGCCCTCCCGGCTTATCCTTGAGGTGACAGAAAGTACCGCACTGAAAAATCTCGACCGCAGTATTGAATTACTCAATGCGTTCAATCAAGCCGGGATTACCGTCTCGATTGATGATTTTGGCACCGGCTATTCCAACCTGTTGATGTTGAGCGTTCTGCCCGCTAAAGAGCTAAAAATCGACAAGAGCTTTGTGCACTCGATGCTGGTAAATGAAAAAAGCCGCAAGCTGGTGGAAACCATTATTAATATCGCCAGGACCATGGAAATGAATGTGGTTGCGGAAGGGATCGAGACGGAAGAACAACAGGTGGTGCTGACGGACCTCGGCTGTGATTACCTGCAGGGGTTCCTTTTCTCCCGTCCTTTACCTGCCGAACAGGTTCCCTGGCTGCTGCTGCAAAAAAACTCAGACAAACAAATTATACCCATTGGTAAAATTCACGCGGAACCCGCATATATTTCACAAAAAAATCATGCCTGACCGGGTTAAGTAGAGTATGTTTCAAAGGAGTCCACTCCCGTTAATTCTGTCATGATCCTCAGGCACATGGTGCCGATGTACAGGAATACGCTATGTCGCAAAATTGTTTTGATGCGCTGAATTTAATTAAAACCCCCGTGTGGCTCATTTCACCTGCTTCAGAACAGATCATTTTTGCAAATGTGGCCGCCGCTCAGATCATGGGCGATAAAACCCTGGATGACCTACGCAAAGGTACCTATTCCGCCAATGCGTATCACGTGCTGTCGATGTATGTGCCTGAACTGAAGAGTGAGCAGGAGATCGTCGAAATCTGGACCATCTCCCGCGATGGACATGAAACCGCGCTGAGCTGCCGTCTCTCGCTTGCCCATTTCGTGCCCCAGGGGAATGTTATTGTTTTTGAAGGGCTGACGCAGCAGGTTCTCTCCGGGCTTAAGGCCAGCCGCTCCGCGACCTACCAGCGCAAAAAACAGGGATTTTACGCGCGTTTTTTCCTGACCAACAGCGCGCCAATGCTGCTTATCGATCCGTCCCGGGATGGCCAGATTGTGGATGCCAATCTGGCGGCGCTGACTTTTTACGGTTATGCGCATGATGAAATGTGCAGAAAACATACCTGGGAAATCAATACTCTGGGGCGGGATGTGATCCCCGTAATGACGGAAATTGCCGCGTTGCCGGGCGGCCATAAGCCCCTCAACTTTATCCACCGTCTGGCCGATGGCTCCACCCGCCATGTTCAGACCTATGCCGGGCCGATTGAAATTTACGGTGACAAATTGATGTTGTGCATTATCCACGATATCACCGAGCAAAAAAGGCTGGAGCAGGAGCTGGAACACGCGGCACTGCGTGATTCCATGACGGGCCTGCTCAACCGGCGTCAGTTCTATATCATCACCGACCAGGCCAACACCCATCATCTTCCCGCGCAGCAGCAATTTAGCCTGCTGCTGGTGGATACCGATCACTTCAAAAATATCAACGACCTCTTCGGCCACCTGAAAGGTGATGAGGTACTGATCTCGCTCTCGCGCACGCTGGAAGCCTGTAGCCGCAAAGAGGACCTGGTCTTCCGCTGGGGCGGTGAGGAGTTCGTCATCCTGCTGCCGCGCACCCCGCTCGACACCGCCCTGCAAATCGCCGAAACTGTGCGCGATGCGGTCGCCCGCATCACGATCCCGGGTTTACCTCGCTTCACCGTCAGCATTGGCGTGGCGCGACATAATCCGGGCGAGAGTATGGATGAGCTGTTTAAACGTGTGGACGATGCGCTTTATCGCGCCAAAAGTGATGGGCGCAATAAAGTCCTGGCGGCATGAAACTGGTGTATCTTCGTAAGCCCCGTTACAATGCCCCTCTCGAATAAATGGACCACAGGTGGGTAGATGTGCAATGGGAAAAACAGAAATAATACTCACCATAATTATTTTATTCGTTATTATATTTGGCTTCTGGTTTATTTTCAGCGGTGAGATCTGGTTTCTGGTGGAATACCTTGAGAACAGTATCTACCCCACCTTCGATGCGCTATGACGCATGTTTAATTCCTTGTTTCACCTACCGAATTTGTCAGGTATCAGCACCGGTAAGAGGTGCGTAAAATACGCAACGTTATCCTCCAACAAGTTGATAACGAATCATTAAATCATTTGCTTATTTCGCCCGTTCTCTGACGGGCTTTTTTTATTTCCGGCAATTCAGCTGTGCCAGGCTATATCTTAAACATCGTTAAACCTAAAGGTGAGAAATGATGAGCAAGAAAATCCTGATGTTGGTCGGCGATTACGCCGAAGATTATGAAACAATGGTGCCCTTTCAGGCTTTACAGATGATTGGCCATCAGGTGGACGCCGTCTGCCCGGACAAATCCCGTGGCGACTACATCATGACGGCGATCCATGATTTCGACGGCGCCCAGACCTACAGTGAAAAGCCGGGCCACCGTTTTATCCTCAATGCCGATTTTTCCGCCGTAAAAGAGCAGGATTATGACGCGCTGCTAATCCCGGGCGGACGAGCCCCTGAATATCTCCGGCTAAATGATGACGTGCTGAAACTGGTGCAGGCCTTCGACGCCGCGCGCAAACCGATTGCTGCGGTTTGCCACGGACCGCAACTGCTCGCTGCTGCCGGCATATTAAAGGGACGAACCTGTAGCGCCTATCCCGCCTGTGCGCCTGAAGTCCGCCTCGGCGGCGGGCACTATGCCAATATTGGTATCGATCAGGCGCACGTAGACGGTAATCTGGTCACTGCCCCCGCCTGGCCTGCGCATCCGCAATGGCTGGCGAAATTCAGTGCATTGCTAGAATAACGTTGCCCTGCTCCCGCCAGCAGCGCCTGGCGGGAGCAATCCGCTGGGAATAATGTGTCCCCCGGCGATTTAGCGATCCTGCCGCTCCCACTTCGCTTCCCGCTCACGCGCTTTTCTGCGGGCTTCCTCTTTTTCACGATACAGTGGCGGATAGTAGATGTTCCCCCAGTCCCATTTACCGAACCAGAGACTCATCAGCGTACTAAAGATGAGTATAAGTACGGTATAAAACAGAACGGTTCCGCTTTCACCACCGTGACTGAACAGATCGATGACCAGCGAATGCTGCTCATCGCTAAACCACTGCGGATGGTCATCAAGCATCATGAAAAACAGGATCCCAAAGAGTAAATCCCCGACTTTAAATCGTTCATGAAATTTCGTGCGCCATTTTGCATTATGTTTTTCATAATAATTCAGCAGGAACTGGTTGTTTTCCTTCAACGCTAAATCAAGTACTTCGCCTGAAGGAACTTCACCCGACCTCTTCTGATAATCACTCTGCGCGCGCAAGAAATCCGGGAAGATACTGCTGTAGATGAGCTCATTGAGTAATAGCCTGACGATATTGGCTATAAAAGGCATCAGGGTAGTGGCAATCAAACCTAAGGCGGCGAGCGCCACGCAGAAAAAACCCAGATGTTCGGTCCAGTTAAGTGTCTGAACAGGCCAGGCCAATATTCCTTGCCCGCTGTATACCAGCAGCGCCAGATCGGCGAAAAGGACAATATAGATGAAGCGGATAATCCATTGCCATTCCCAGATTTTATCCATAATCCCTAACCCTGCCGGGAAAGACGCTTTCTCTTTCTTTTCATCCGTCATCATTTACCTCCCCTTTGACTCACGGAACAAACATCCCTCGTTCAATAAAGAAAAACTGGCGCAAATGCGCCAGCTCTTAATTTAACGTTCACAACGAAGACCGGCGGTTCCCGGCTTGTCAGTGTTTCTCAATATACATCGTCCGGCTATAAGCCACGTCTTCCGGGTTATTAATGGGGTAACCTTTCACCCATGGTTTGATCAGGCGGCCGTTGGTGTACTGGTAAATAGGTGCGATTGGCGCTTTTTCCGTGAGGATTTTCTCCGCCATGTTGTAGTCTGCGTTACGGGCTTTCGCCGTGTTTTCGAGCGTCGCCTGATGGATAATTTTATCGTACGCCGGATCGTTGAAACGCGAGATATTGCCGCTGTGGGTTGAGGTCAATAACGACAGGAAGGTCGATGGCTCATTGTAATCCCCGACCCATGACGCGCGGATCACATCGAAATTACCGGTATTACGGCTATCGATGTAGGTTTTCCACTCCTGGTTCTGCAGTTTGACGTCAACGCCGAGGTTTTTCTTCCACATCGAGGCCACCGCAATCGCGATTTTCTGATGGTTTTCTGACGTGTTGTACAACAGGTTCAGCTTCAGCGGGCGCTGAGGGCCATAGCCCGCGGCCTGAAGCAGCGTTTTCGCCTGGGCATTAAGTTCCTGCTGTGACATCTGTTCAAACGGCGAGGTTTCTGGCGTAAACCCTGCCGTCACGTCTGGCGTGAAATGCCAGGCGGGCTTCTCACCGGTTCCTAACACTTTGTCCGCCATGATGCGGCGATCGATGGTCATGCTCAGGGCGAGGCGTACACGGGCATCGGCCGTGGGTCCTTTTTGCGTATTAAACGCATAGTAATAGGTGCCCAGCTGAGGCGGTGTATACACCTGTCCCGGAATGTCCTTGAGCAGCTTCTGATACATGTTTTTCGGGAACGATTCGGTGATATCAATATCATCCGCGAGATAGCGTTTAGTGGCTGAGGATTCCTGGTTAATCGGTATGAACGTCACTTTTTGCAGGACGGTTTTGGCGTTATCCCAGTAGTGTGTATTCGGCACCACAACCAGTTTTTCATTCACCACGCGATCTTTCAGAATGTAGGCGCCATTTCCGACCAGAGCCCCCGGACGCGTCCACTCTTTGCCGCTCTCCACATTGGCCTTTTGCACCGGATAGAAGGCAAAGTTTGCCGTCAGATTGCTAAACCACGGCAGCGGTTTATCCAGCTGCACACGTAAGGTTTTTGCATCTACGGCCGTCACGCCCAGCGTATCTGGCGCGGCTTTACCATCAATTATCGCCTGTGCGTTATGGATACCCGCCAGCGCCGCAAACCAGGCAAACGGAGACGTGGTTTTCGGATCAACCAGACGCTGCCAGCTGTAGACAAAATCCTGAGCGGTAACTGGAGAACCGTCAGACCATTTCGCGTTATCACGTAAGGAGAAGGTCCAGATACGGTTATCGTTACTCTGCCAGCGCGTCGCCACGCCTGGGGTCAGTTCACCTTTCTCATTCTGATTAACCAGCCCTTCAAAAAGGTCGCGAATGACCTGTATCTCGGGTAATCCCACGGCTTTTGCCGGATCAAGGGAAGCCGGCTCATCTTTAATGTGTCTGACCAGCTCCTGTTTTTGCGCCAGTACCGTGCCCTGTGGCACATCAGCGGCGTACGAAAGTGAAGAGAGTCCGCACAGCAACAGTGCAGCACAGAGACGCGAAACAGGATGCTTCATAAGATCCCCTTTTATGAATTCAGGTAATAAGCAGATGCGTAATTATTTGTTTCGACAATGAGAATTGCAAATACCTTCCTCCGGAAAGTTGATATCCGGCAATTTTCCCGCCATACGGAAACTATTTGATTAACCGCGAGTTTTGCACAACACTGCCAGTAGAGACTTCTTTATCAGGATTTCCTATGGCAATCACCCGACCCAGAGCGGAACGCGGCGCCTTCCCGCCAGGTGCAGAGCAGTATGGCCGTTCATTTTTAGGCGCATCGCTGATTTGGTTTCCGGCCCCCGATGCCGATCGCAACAGCGGTTTGATCATTGCCGGCACGCACGGCGACGAGAACTCTTCTGTCGTCACGCTCTCGTGCGCGCTGCGCACGTTGACGCCCAGCTTACGACGTCATCACGTGATTCTGGCCGTCAACCCGGATGGGTGTCAGCTTGGGTTACGCGCCAATGCGCGAGGCATCGATTTAAACCGTAATTTCCCTGCAGCAAACTGGCGCGCCGGTGAGACGGTTTATCGCTGGAACAGCTCCGCTGAAGAGCGTGACGTTGTCTTACTGACCGGCGACACGCCGGGCTCGGAGCCGGAAACACAGGCGCTGTGCCAGTTAATCCATAAGATCCACCCGGCCTGGGTTGTCACCTTTCACGATCCGCTGGCCTGCATCGAAGATCCGCGGCACACCGAGCTGGGCGAATGGCTGGCGAATGCTTTCGCCCTGCCGCTTGTCTCCAGCGTGGGCTATGAAACCCCTGGCTCATTCGGCAGCTGGTGTGCCGACCTGGGATTACCTTGCATCACCGCGGAATTCCCGCCGATATCGTCAGATGAAGCCAGCGAAAAATATTTAAAAGCCATGGTGGAGCTTCTGCGCTGGCAACCTCAAAAATGAAGGACGCCGCTGGTAAACGTGAGTGCCGGTGAAACGTCAACCGCCAGCCATGTCGGGCCATCAAGATCGGCAAAACTGACATGATTTACCAGCGGCAACGCCGCGTTGATCGCCCGGGATGTACACAGCATACATCCCAGCATGATTGAAAACCCCTGAGCCTGCGCCTGTTCTGCCAGCGCCAGCGCCTCTGTCAGCCCGCCGGTCTTGTCGAGCTTGATATTGACCATCTCGTAACGACCCTGCAGTTCAACCAGGCTATCGCGCGTATGGCAGCTTTCATCCGCGCAGATAGGCAGCGGGTGGATAAAATTCTTCAGCGCCGCATCATCCTGTGCCGGCAGAGGCTGTTCCAGCATGGCTACGCCCAGGTCGGCCAGCAGCTGACATCGTGCGGCAAGGCCTTCGGGATGCCATGACTCATTCGCATCCACAATTAACGTGGCTGTCGGGACTGCCGAGCGGATAGCGACCATACGCTCGCTGATCAGACGATCGTCAAGCTTCACCTTTAACAGCGTCGCCCCCGCATCAAAGAGTGCTTTTGCGCTGGCGGCCATGTGTTCAGGCTCGCCAATCACCACCGTTTGCGCCGTGACAACCGATGTCGGCAACGTGACGCCTAGCAGCGTCGTCAGCGAGGTTTGCTGTTTGGCAGCCTCCAGGCTCCAGAGTGCGCAGTCAATCGCATTACGCGCCGCGCCGGCGGGTATACGCTGCTGTAACGCCTCGCGGGTGAGCCCTTTTTCCAGATCGGGAACGAGCGTCATGATAAGTGCCATTACCGACGCCAGACTTTCGCCATAGCGCGGGTACGGCGTGCACTCGCCGGCGCCCTTAATGCCGTCCTCTTCTATCTCCACCACGACCACACTGGCTTCGCTTCGACTGCCGCGGGAGATCACAAACGGGGTATGCAATGGCCAGGCTTCTTCATAGACCTTAACGCTTCTCATCACTGACTCCTTGCGGCCCGGAAAGGCGAAAAAATTGGTTTGCCGTGTTATCCGCTGATGGCATACACTAGCCCCGACGTTAACTATATGTAAACAGGAAGATATCTATGTCACAACTCGTTCATTTCCAGGGCAACCCGGTTACTGTTGCAGGTTCCATTCCACAGGCTGGCAGCAAAGCACAGGCTTTTACTCTGGTGGCTAAAGATCTGTCTGACGTCACACTGTCTCAGTTTGCTGGCAAACGCAAAGTCCTGAACATTTTCCCAAGCATCGACACCGGCGTCTGTGCTGCATCCGTGCGCAAATTCAACCAACTGGCGACGGAAATGGACAACACCGTTGTGCTGTGTATTTCTGCCGACCTGCCGTTCGCCCAGTCCCGTTTCTGCGGTGCTGAAGGCCTGAGCAACGTCATTACCCTCTCCACCCTGCGCAGCCCGGATTTCCTGGAAAACTACGGCGTGAGCATCGCGGAAGGCCCACTGAAAGGCCTGGCAGCGCGCGCTGTACTGGTTATCGATGAAAATGACAACGTCGTGTTCAGCGAACTGGTTAACGAAATCACCACCGAGCCGGATTACACTGCCGCGCTGGACGTGTTGAAAGCATAATGAATGCTTAGCATTCTATATAGCTTAGCAATCTAATGAAATAACAGGGTTTATTTCTCTTTGCAGGCTCTGGAAGACGACACATGACAAACCTCGCACTGGCGGGGTTTTTTATTCCCTTTAAGCTGAATCGTTAAAGCTAAAACTTTCACCGTTCACATTTACTGTGCAATTAATTGTATTGAAGTTAACTTAATTGCGATCTTATTCTCATATTAGACCTTAAATATTCATATTTTCTTCCCCAGTGAAGCACATCACATTTCCCTTCAGGTCAAAACATTAGATTTGCTGACGAAAGCAAATAATCGTTTCAGCAAAAAGGAAAGGATATGAAAACTAAACTGGCTATTACGCTCCTTGCGGCTTTGATTTCGGGTCATGCTGCGGCGAAAACCTGGGTGCTGAAAAGCGCTGAAAGCGGCGTGGAGAAAGGAAACTGGAAGATAACGAGCGATGAGCTGAAGGTAAAAGATCAGGCGTTCAGCATTGAACAAAAAGTGTTGCACGGTGGGAAACAGGAAGGCAGCAAAATCCTTGTTATCAGCAGTAAAAGTGGCCTGACCATTACCTTAAGCCCCTCTCGCGGCATGAACCTGCTCCATGTGGAAGGCTTCGGCACCAGAATGGGCTGGGATTCCCCGGTAAAAGAGGTCGTGAACCCGGCATATATTAATCTGGAAAGTCGCAACGGGCTTGGCTGGCTGGAAGGTTTCAACGAGATGATGGTGCGCTGTGGCTATGAGTGGACGGGGCATCCGGTCACGGCTGACGGCCAAATCTATACGCTTCACGGCAAGGCGGGCAATACGCCTGTATCGCAGGTTGAAGTGGAGGTGGCTGACGCTGCCCCCCATGAAATTCGAATTCGCGGTTTGATCAAAGAGAGCACGTTCAAAAAAGCAGATTTGCAGACCATGACCGAACTGCGTTACGTCCCAGGAACCAACCAGTTCAGTTTGCATGATGTTCTGACAAACCATGCTGATTACCCGCATGATTATCAAATCATCTACCACAGCAACTTTGGTACCCCGATCCTCGAAGAAGGTGCGCGCTTCCTTGCCCCGGTCGCGAGCGTCAGTCCATTCAATGACTACGCGAAAGCCGGTGTCAACGACTGGCAGACCTATGCCGGGCCAACGAAAGGCTTTGATGAGATGGTGTTTAACCTCAAACCGCTTGCGGATAACAACCACGAAACCCTCGCGGCCGTGGTGAATAAAGCCGGTGATAAAGGGGCGTCCATTCAGTTTGATACCCGCCAGTTGCCGGTGCTGACCTTATGGAAAAACACCGACACCCTGAAGCAAGGTTATGTCACCGGTATTGAACCGGGTACCAGCTACGCCTACCCGGTCACCATTGAGCGCGAACAAAAACGCGTTAAGCAACTGCAACCGGGAGCCAGCACACAGTTTGATCTGACCTATACACTGCTCCATAACCCGCAACAGGTGAAAGACGTGGAGAACCGAATTGCATCGATTCAGGGAGAGACAAAGGTCGACATTAATAGCACCCCTATCGCAAAAGAATGAGTAAAAAAAAGCCTCTTTACAGAGGCTTTTTACCGTTATTCGTCACCCTTCTTCTGATTCAAACCATACTCTCGCAACTTATTGGCAATCGCGGTGTGTGAAACGCCAAGGCGTTTTGCCAGCTTACGGGTGCTTGGATAGCTACGGTATAGTTGCGTCAGCACGGAGCGCTCAAAACGGCTGGTAATGTCATCCAGCGAACCTTCCATCGCCTCTTCACCTACTGACACCGTCCCGGCATCGTAATCCGGTAACAGAATATCCTGCGGACGCAGTTCATAACCTTCCAGCTGCGTCAGCGCGCGGTAAACGGCGTTCTTGAGCTGGCGAATGTTGCCCGGCCAGCCGTAGCGCATGAGCACCGTGCCGAGATCGGCTGAAAGCTTCGGACGCGGTACCCCCTGCTCGTCGGCAAAGCGCGCCACAAAGAGTTCGGTCAGCGGCATGATATCCTGCGGGCAATCGCGCAGCGGTGGGATATTCAGGGTCAGGACATTCAGGCGGTAGTAGAGATCCTCGCGGAATACCCCTTTTTGCACCAGTTCGACCAGGTTTTTCTGCGTCGCACAAATCACACGCACATCCACATGAACTTCGTGATCCTCACCTACACGGCGGAACGTGCCATCATTGAGGAAGCGCAGCAGCTTGGCCTGCATGCGTGGCGACATTTCACCAATCTCGTCCAGCAGCACGGAACCGCCGTTAGCCTGCTCGAAGAACCCTTTTTTACCTTCCGGCGCGTGACCAAATAATTCGCTTTCGACGGCATCTTCCGGAATCGAGGCGCAGTTAAGGGCCAGATACGGTTTTGCCGCTCGCGGGCTGGCCAGATGCACAGCGTGCGCCAGCAGGTCCTTTCCAGTACCGGTATCGCCGGTAATCAGCAGTGGCGCGGTCAGACTCGCGAGTTTACGCGCCTGATCCACCACATGCCGCATTTTCGGGCTGACGGCAATAATCTGGCTGAATGCCCCCACATCCTGACTGGAGATATTTTGCAGCTGACGGCCCATGCGCACGGTGGAACGCAGCATGATCACGGCACCGGTCAGAACGCGCGCGTCGGCCTCGCCTTTCAGATAGACCGGCGTTATCTCCATTAAGAAATTCTGTCCGTGGATAACCACATGCTCGCTGTGGGTGTTCTGCGGGTTGCTGTCCAGCCAGCGCTGGAAGTTAAAGCCGGGAATCAACTGTGCTGCGTTGTGGTTGCTGAGTTTTTCCTGACTCTGCGCGAACAGCTGGCAGCTGGCATGGTTAACACGCTCAACCTTACTTTTTAAATCCAGGGAGAGGAAAGGCTCTGGCATGGCTTCAAGCAATGCGCTCAATGCCAGATGCTCACGCTCCGACGGCATCCAGGGGATGGTGCGTACATCCGTAACGCCAGCGATACGGCGTATTTCTGCCATCAGGCTACTGAACGTATTAAATTCAATTTCGGCAAAATTGAGGTAAATTCGCCCGACAGGATCGATCTCAATGCCACGTAAATCAATGCTACGTAAAACAAGAAGATCGAGTAATTCGCGGGTCAGACCGAGACGGTCTTCACAAAAGACTTCAAGACGCATGGGAAATTCACCGTTTTAAGCCAATGACATTAAAATGATATGTCAGAACACGGTGATCGGGAAGATGGCTGTCAACAAATATTGACAGCCAGCACGATTAATGACCAAACCGGCTACTGAACCGGTTTTTTATTGAGCGTCTCTTTGAGCTGACCGATTAACTCACGTCGGAAATCCCCCAATCGCGGCTTATCGCCATCAATCCACGGCAGTGGACGGCACACTTCCATCGCTTTGATGCCCAGGCGGGCGGTCAACAAACCGGCGCCAATACCCTGCGCGGCACGGGCAGAGAGACGCGCCGCCAGATCCTGCGACATCCAGTCCATCCCCACTTCCCGCACGAGCTCGCTTGCTCCGGCAAAGGCGATGTTGAGCAATACCAGACGGAACAAGCGAAGGCGGCTGTAGTACCCCAACTCAATGCCGTATAAAGCAGCAATCCGGTTAATCAGACGCAGGTTACGCCAGGCGATAAACGCCATATCCACCAGCGCCAGCGGGCTGACGGCAATCATCAGGGTTGATTCCGCAGCAGAGCGGCTGATTTCGCGCCGCGCCTGGGCATCCAGCACCGGCTGCACCATGTGGGAATACAGCGTCACCACTTCACGATCGTTCTGAGTTTCATGGATAGCGGCATACCAGCGCTGAAGCGCCGGGTGCGACTGGTCAATACCCGCCTGACTGGCCAGCTTTTCACAAAACGCGCGGCCTTTGCCGGTTCCGTGACTGTGGAGCAGATCCCGCGCTTCATCACGCTCATGGGCGCGCTGTCGCAGGCGCCACAGGCGACGCCACTCGGTCGCAACAGACCCGACACCCGCCCCCACAATCAGAGCACCGGCAGCGCAGCCGCCCAACGCGACCCAGTCCTGGGTTTGCCAGGCGTTGACCGCCCACTGGACGCCTTGCCCAACCACGCTAACGCCAAACAATGCCAGCCCGGCAGTCACCATCTTTCGCCACAGGCTGCGTTTTGGGCGTAGCGCGGCTTCCACGACCGCTTCAGCCGGCCCCTCTTCAACAAGCAGCTCTTCGGTCAGCGCCGGGGCAAAGTTATCTGCCTGCGGGCCATTAAACGTCTGCGCGGTTTTAAACGCCTCCGGATGCTCTTGCTCAAGCGTTCCGGTAAAATCAATGCGCGGTTTTAACGGTTCCGTCATCGCAATTTATCTCCAATCAAAAACTCCAGCGCCGCATCCAGACGGATATGCGGTAACGGCTGATCGACCGTCATGGCCTGCGGGCGGAAGGCTTCAAACTGGAAGCCCTGGTTCTGCCAGAAGGCCGGCCCCGGAAGGCGGGCGGGCACTTCGCCCGGATAGACAGTAAGCGGTTCGCCATCGCTGAGACGATTCCCGCGCAATGCCGGTATTTTCTCGCCATTAAGGTCAATCAACCCACTCTGTGTCGCCTGTACGGAAGCCAGTCCGAGGCAATCCATGCTGATCCCTTCGAACGCGGCATTCTGCCAGGCGTCCTGCACCAGTTGCTGCAGCAGCGACACCATATTGGCATGCTGATCGACCGTCACGTGATCGGCTTTTGTGGCCGCAAACAGCAGCTTGTCGATAACGGGTGAGAAGAGACGGCGAAACAGCGTGCGCTGCCCGTAGTGAAAACTTTGCATTAACTGTGTCAGCGCCAGGCGCATATCGTTGAAGGCCTGCGGCCCGCTGTTCAGCGGTTGCAGGCAATCCACCAGCACAATCTGGCGATCAAAACGTAAAAAGTGGTTTTTATAAAAACCTTTCACCACTTTTTCACAGTAGTAATTGTAACGCTCGCGCAGCATTCCGGCGTTAGTGTGTTTGTCCGCCTGGGCCAGTTTTGATTCCCCGATGCCATCCACGTCCGGCCACGGGAAAAACTGCAGCGCAGGTGCGCCCGCCAAATCTCCCGGCAGAACAAAACGGCCCGGCTGGATGAAATGCAGCCCTTCCTGCTTACACTGATGCAGATACTCCGTCCAGGCCTCGGCAATCGCCGCCAGCCGGTTTTCATCGGCAGGCGCCAGCGGATCCAGGCCTTCGCACAGTTTTCGCCATTTCGTCGACCACTCGGCGCGGTTGCCCTGCAACAGCACCGTCATCTGCCGTGACCAGCTGAGATAGTCTTGTGCCAGCATAGGTAAATCGAGCAACCACTCACCGGGGTAATCCACAATTTCCAGATACAGGGTGGAGGTATCCTTGAAGTGGCGCATCAGGGATTCATTAGAGCGAAAACGCAGCGCGAGGCGAATTTCACTCACCCCGCGCGTCGGCGTCGGCCAGGCGGGCGGTTCACCATAAAGCTGAGCCAGCCCTTCATCATAGGTAAAGCGGGGAATGCCAAAATCGCGCTGAGGCACACGTTTACCCCCCAGCAGGCGCTCTTCCCGCACGGCGCTCAGCAGCGGCAGCCGCGCCCCACTGTGCAGGTTAAGCAGCTGGTTCACCATCGCGGTGATAAACGCCGTCTTGCCGCTGCGGCTCAGCCCCGTCACCGCCAGACGCAGATGACGGTCAACGCCACGGTTCACCAGTGAATTGAGTTCGTTCTTAAGTCGCTTCATCGCCGTCCTTCATTGCCCGGAAGCCTCAAATACATTGCTTCAGAATACAATAAATGGGGGCAGATCGTTGATTATCAATTCTTATTTATTGCTATTGCCGTTTTCTCTCCAGTAAGATGAACGACATTGCTGTTAGTCAGGAGTGAGTAAGGTGTATGTCACCCACCATCTATGATATCGCACGGGTTGCCGGCGTTTCGAAATCAACCGTCTCCCGCGTTCTGAATAAACAAACGAATATTTCTCCTGAAGCGCGTGAAAAAGTGTTGAAGGCGATTGACGAATTAAATTATCAACCCAATAAACTCGCCCGCGCCCTGACCTCTTCTGGCTTCGACGCCATTATGGTTATTTCGACACGCTCGACGAAAACCACCGCCGGCAACCCTTTTTTCTCTGATGTTCTGCATGCCATTACAGCCAAAGCTGAAGAGGAAGGTTTTGATGTTATTTTGCAAACCTCGAAAAGCAGTGAAGACGATCTGCTGAAATGCGAAAGTAAAATAAAACAAAAAATGATTAAAGGGATCATCATGCTGAGCTCACCGGCAAATGAATCCTTTTTCACAACGCTGGATGCTTATGGCGTACCGGTGGTCGTCATCGGGAAAGTCGAAGGTGATTTTCAGAATATTTACTCGGTCGACACGGATAATTTTCACGACAGCGCCACGCTAACAGAAACCTTTATTAAAAATGGCCGACGTAACATTGCCTGTCTGCATGCGCCGCTCAATTATCATGTTTCGATTGATCGTCTTGCCGGTTATAAAACCAGCCTTGAAAAGCACGGCATCGCCATTAACCCGGCGTGGATCATCGACGGCGGATATACCCATGAAAGCGCGCTTGCCGCGGCCACAGAATTGCTCTCCTCGGCCACGCCACCTGATGCGGTATTTGCCACCGACAGCATGAAGTTACTCAGCCTTTATCGCGCGGCGGATACTCTGGATCTGAGGATCCCCGAGCAGGTTGTGATTGCAGGATACAGTGACCCGATGCTCTCCCTCATTTTAACGCCAGCACCCGGGGGCTTTGATATCCCAACCCGCAAGCTGGGTGAAGAGAGCTGCAATCTTCTTTTCAGGCGTATCGCCGGTCAGCCTGCGCCACAAAAAGTGCTTGTCGATACCCGCTTTACGTTAGCGCCCTCTCTTCGCTAAAACCAGGGGCTGAAAGCCCCTGGCATCCGGTCTGTCAGAACGCGTAATTAACGCCAACACCCGCGTAGTGGAAACGGTCGCTGTCGCCTTCGTCATGGTTTTCCCATTCGTAGGCGTATTCCAGCGTCATGGATAATCCATTGTTGAAGTCATACGCGTACAGTAAACCCAGTCGGTTGAAATCGTGTCCTTCACGATCGGGATCGTCCTGCCAGTCCCAGTTCGACCAGCGATCCAGCCCCAGACGGGTATATGGCGTGAGCGTCGTCTGGCCTAATGAAACAGGCAGATACGCGCGAATTTCCTGCGTTGAAAACTCGCCGTTATTACGTGAACTGTCCATATTGAAACCGCGCTCAAGATAATAGTTCACTTTTGCAGAGAAGGTTTCATTAATGGTCCAGGTAAAACCCGTTTCCGTTTCTACACGGCTGTCGGCATAACCGGTTTTTTCCAGGTCATTCGCAAACTGATACATGGCAAACCAGCCACCAAAACGCCAGTCGTCGGACAATTTAATATCCCAGTCGGGCTGAATTTTGTAACGCTGCATATTTGCGCTACCGTCTTTGGCACCGTGTTCATCTTTAAAGTGGTAACCGTAATTACGGAAACCGCCGGTCAACCCGAGTGTAAAATCATCGGTGCCAATAAAGCGATAGCGTAATTCAAATTCCGGACGGTCAAAATAGGTCCCACGGGTCATGCTGCTGTAATCAACCGGTCCTTCCTGATACATTGCCAGCGAAAGGGTCCAGGCATCCCACGTGGCATTAAACCACACAGAGGGTTCATATAATCCATCTTTATCGTCGCCCTGACCTTCGACGTTTTCAATTTCATACATGGCACCGATATTAAATTCCCAGTGTTTTGCTGATTCCGTTGCGTGCGCACAGCTAACCCCTGCGCACAGAACGAGCGCAGCACGTCTTAGTAGAGTACTCATTTAAATGTTCCCTTTATAATTAACTCAAATAAAACCGGAAATTTGCATTTCCGGCGAACGCCTTTCTTATCTAATAGCCACTTCAGTATCAGCGTCGAAGAAATGACATTTATTCATATCGAACTGGATGCCGATATTATCCCCGGCCGCATAATCATTTACCGCTCCTGCACGAACGACAAGCTCATGCCCGCCCACGGTGGCATAGAGCATGAACTCAGCCCCGGTCAGTTCGGCCACGCTGACTTTTGCCGCAATATCATCCCCACGGCTTTGCAGCGTCAGAATATCTTCCGGCCGGATCCCAAAGACCACGGCTTTACGCTGATATCCGGCGGCATTCACCGCCGCCAGCGTGTCTTCAGGTATCTCCAGACGCAGCGTTTCCGTCACGAAATAGCGATCGTCTATCGCGCCCCGAATAAAATTCATTGCCGGTGATCCGATGAAGCCCGCCACAAACATATTCGCCGGTTCGTTGTAGACCTGCTTAGGTGCCCCCACCTGCTGAATAACGCCATCCTTGAGGATCACAATGCGGGTCGCCATCGTCATCGCTTCCGTCTGATCGTGGGTCACGTAAATCATTGTGGTGTTGAGCTTCTGGTGCAGCTTGCTGATTTCAGCGCGCATTTGCACACGCAGCTTGGCGTCCAGGTTAGAAAGCGGTTCATCCATCAGAAAGACGCCGGCTTCGCGCACAATCGCCCGTCCTAACGCCACGCGCTGACGTTGCCCACCCGACAATGCGCCAGGTTTACGCGTGAGGTAATCACGCAACCCCAGGATTTGTGCCGCCCAGTTCACACGCTCTTCAATGACCGCGGGGGGAATTTTCTGCATCTTCAGGCCAAACGCCATGTTGTCGTAAACCGTCATATGCGGATAAAGCGCATAGTTCTGGAAAACCATCGCAATGTCGCGGGACTTGGCGGGCACATCGTTCATGCAGACACCGTCAATCACCAGCTCACCGGCAGAGATCTCCTCCAGCCCGGCAATCATGCGAAGCGTTGTCGATTTACCGCACCCCGAGGGACCCACAAAGACGATAAACTCCTTGTCCTCAATTTCGAGGTTAAAATCCTTAACCACATGGACCTGGTTATCGTAGATTTTCTGAATATGTTTCAGAGACAGTTGAGCCATTTTTAATTCCTTATCATTACCGTTCGGGATGCCCAGAAATCCGTCAGGCATTTCCAGGTCAGTTCCTGCGTTGAATGAAGTTGTAATCCCGCATGGTTCAGGCCAGGTCCAATCCCGACCGAGAGCATTCCCGCCGCGTTGATTGCCTCAACGCCAGCTGCAGCATCTTCTATTCCGATAGCCTGCTCGGGGCGCACGTTCAGCCCGGCGCAGGCCGCAAGAAAGATCTCCGGGTCCGGTTTTGAGCGGGCAATGCGCGAGGCATCGGCGCAGAAATCAAAAGCCCTCTCAATGCCCAGCGCCTGCAAAATACCGGGGGCGTTAAGGGACACTGAGGCCAGCCCGATTTTGACGTTCGCCGCACGAATTTCCGCCAGCACCTCGCGGATGCCCGGAAGCAGAGAATCCTGCGTCAACGACGCCAGAGACCCGACGTAGCGCGCGTTCTTTTTATCCGCGAGCGCCTGCCGCTGCTGGTCGTTAAACTCCCCCTCTTTTCCGCCATGGCGCAGGATCCGCTGCAGCGATTCCATACGGCTTATCCCTTTCAGCTCGTCGTTGAACACCACGTCGAACGAGATGCCAATTTCCTGCGCCACGGCACGCCAGGCCAGAAAATGCAGATGCGCGGTATCGGTGATCACACCATCAAGATCGAAGACAACGGCCTCAGGCATCATGATTTGCTCCCGTGGTAGCGGTCCCATAAGTAGATGTAAAAAAATCCCTGAAAGAACAGACCTGCCGATCCGTTATGCACAGGGTTTTACCCCACAGCGTTAAGGTCACCGGTGCAGTGGTTTCAATCGTTAAAACATCATTTTCAAACGTGAAGTGCATGCGCGCGTTTCTCCATCGCAGCGGGAAAGCCAGTTTTCGCCAGTGGGCAGGCAGCTTCGGGGCAAGATGCAATTCCCCCTGGACGATCTGCATGCCGGCAAATCCCTGAATAACGCCGGACCAGATAGCCCCGGTGGCGGCAGCATGAATCCCGTCATCGCAGCTGTGCGGATCGTCGCCCAGATCGATGGCGATACCCTCGCGCCAGAAGGCGTAGGCCCTTTCCGTATCGCCACACCGGGCAGCAACAATTCCATGAATCGCTTTGCTCAGCGAAGAGTCGTGTATGGTACGCGGCTCGTAGTACGCCAGGTTGGCAGCACACTGCTGCGGGGTAAACCGTTCCGGCAGCAGGTAGTTGAGCATCACCACGTCGGCCTGTTTAAGAATCTGCATCTCGTTCACTTCCGCGCGGGAGTAATCGAGCAGAATGGTCTGTTTACCCGCTTTCGCCTTATAGCGGCTCAGATCGATTGCCGGTTTCGCCATGAAGGTGTCATCCTGAGGAAGGACCCCTTCTGCGTTGGCTTGCGGTAACCACAAACGGGACATAAACCGGCTGGCATTCTCCATGAAGCCGGCATCTTCACGATTGAACATCGCCATAAACTGGCGCGCACAGGCGACATTGTGCCAGGCCAGATAGTTGGTGTAGGCATTGTTATTGACGTGCTCCGTGTACTCATCCGGCCCGATCACATCGTGGATTTCCAGGCGATCATTGACTTCCGTCGCCCGCCCCATCCAGAACGTTGCCGTCTCTATCAGTAGCGTCAGCCCTTCGTTACGCATAAAAGCGTCATCATGTGTCGCCTGCCAGTAGGCCACGACAGCCCAGGCAATGTCCGCCACAATGTGATGTTCTGCCAGCGCAGAGGCCACTTTCTGGCGCGTGCCCGTGCGGATGTTGATTGCTGCATATTCCGGCGTTTCCTCCTGACCGCTCGCGGCACTCTCCCAGGGGAAAAGTGCGCCAGGCCAGCCGTTGCGACGCGCTTTTTCACGAGCCCCGGCCAGGTTGAGCCAGCGATAACGCAGCAGACTGCGGGCGACCTGCGGACGCGTAAAGAGATGGAAAGGCAGCAGGAAAATTTCGGTATCCCAGAAGACGTGGCCTTTATACCCTTCGCCGGTCAATCCTTTCGCGGCGATACTGCAGCGCTCATTGTCGGCAGGCGTCATGGCGGTCAGATGCCAGACGGTATAATCCAGCGCGAGCTGATCCTGCGGTTCCGCAGACGTTACCGCCACCCGCGCATCTCGCCAGACGTCTTCCCAGGCGCAGGCAGAGCTCTCCAGCAACGATGCGTAGCCTCGCGCTGCGCACACCTTGAGTTCGGCCAGTGCGTTACGCGCAAACGACGACTGCGAAAGGGCTTTGTCACTGCGGTGGGCGACCCAGACGATCTTTTCAAGCGTGACAGTGTCACCCTGCGAAACGTTCAGGTCGTAATGCGCACTGATGCGACGATTTTTAGCGGTAAAGCAGCTTTCGCTACCCGCTGAAAGCCGGCAGAACGCGGATATAACGACGTCAGAGACCCGGTCCTGCGTTTCATACACGCCCTGCATACAGTTCTGGTCGAATACCCGGACTGAAATCTCATCCAGATGCTGCCTGCCGCTGTTGGTTTGCGTCGCATCAATTCCGGTTTTCAACACCACCTGCGAGGGCCCATCAAGGGGAGTGATGGCGAGTTGCATTGCCACTAACGGCAGCTGAGCGAGAGAAACGAAACGACGGCTCTCCAGGCGATAGCGTTTCCCGTCGGGCGAGCGCCAGAGCACGCTGCGACGCAGTTCACCATTGGCAAACGCCAGCTCGCGCTGCCACTCAAGAAGCGCCCCGGAAAGCAGGGTAAAATTCACACCATCCAGTTCAACCTCAATACCGGTAATATCCGGCAGATTGATTAACTCCGTGGTCTCATTGCGACCTGCGCGATGGTAAAGCCCGGCGAGATACATGCCTCTGGTTTGCTGGGTGTAATCCTCTTCGTGTGCCGCGCGAATGCCCATGTAGCCATTGCCGCAAGCCATGATGGAGGCGTATTTATTCAGACTGTGGGGAGAGAAGCCCGGTTCGGTTAAAACAGACACATTCAGCATAACGTCACGCTTTCCCCTGTATCCGCCGATTCATAAAGCGCGGCAACAAGTTGCTGGATAACCAGCCCCTGTTCCGCATCTGCGATCATAACCGGCTCTCCCAGCACATGGCGTACAAACGCCTCCATGCTGCGCAGGTGACGCTGGTCGTCTGCCTCATCACGCTGCATGAGGGTCTGTAAAACGCCCGCCTCATCGTGGTAAATGTGAGCCGGGAAGAGCGTGGCCCCCGCCTTTTCGCCACAGAATGAAACATTCATGATCGACTGCTCGCGGATATTCAGCGCAAACGAGGTATCCAGGCGCAGAACGCCGCCATTGCAGAATTCAATTGTGCCAAACAAAGCATCTTCAACGGTAAACCGGGCGGGATCCCACTCGCCAAACTGTCCACAGTTTTTACGGTTCCCCAGCTTCTGGAAGCTGTGGGCGGTCACCCTTTTTACCGCCGGGAAACCCAGCACATACATCGCGGCATCCAGCATATGAATACCGATATCGATAAGCGGTCCGCCACCCTGTAGCGATTTGTTCGTAAAGACGCCCCAGCCCGGCACGCCGCAACGACGCAGCGCCTGCGCCGACGTAAAGTAGATCTCACCTAACGCCCCGTTTGTGACAGCGTCACGTAGCAGCTGCGTGTCGAGCGCAAACCGATGGTGAAAATCATACGCCAGCACTTTTCCCGCTTTACGGGCCGCCCTGCGCATCTGGTCAGCCTGTTGCGGCGTCATGGCAGGCGGTTTTTCGCACATCACATGACATCCGGCCTCCAGTGCCGTCATGACATGTTCATAATGGAACCGGTTTGGGGAGCAGACGCTGACCACATCAGGTTTTACCGCCTGCAGCATTTCAGATGCATTCTGCCAGACCGAAGGAATTGCATGACGTTCCGCAAACGCCTGTGCCTGTTCAAGGCCGCTGTCCATGACAGCGACCATTTGAACATCACTGCGAGTGGCGTAATACGAGGCATGCACTTTGTCCGCGACCTGCCCGGCGCCAATAATGGCGACGCGCAGAAGCGAAGGTGTTGAAGCACTCATCACGCTCGTCATCCTTAGCATTCACGCAGATACGTGAGTGAATCCTGGTAAGCCTGGGCCGGATCGTCGGCGCGGACACGGCACTCATACACCACGTAGCCCTGATAGTTGTCCGCACGAAGCTGCCCGAACAACGTGGCAAAATCCAGCGTCCCGCTGCAAGGCTGATAGCGATGGTTATCGGCGATATGCACATGACCCAGCAGATCCCGGTTGCGATGCAGCGCCTCTGTTAGCGAATCTTCTTCGATATTCATGTGGTAAAAGTCGCCGATGATCTGCACATGCCTGAGCGCGTTCTCTTCGATATAGCGACGCGCATCCGAGAGCGTGTTGATCATGTGATCCTGGTAGCGGTTGAGCGGCTCAAGGTAAACGGTGGTCCCGGTACGCGCCGCCACCTCATCCAGACAACGCAGCGAAGCACTCACCGCTTCGCGGTCACCCGCCAGGCTGCGTGGAGAGGTCATCGGCGGCAAACGGAAGGTAAACATGCCCCAGGCAGCGGGCACAATAATCCCCTTTCCACCCACTTCAGCCAGCGCTTCCAGGATGCGTTCGATCTGTTTTAATCCGTTCAGACGACGTTCTTCAATGAAGTCACCAATCCAGCCGTCATATCCCCCACAGGCGGTGGTCACCGGCAGGCCCGTGGCGGTGATTGCGGCTTTCACTTCATCGAGATTGTCCACCAGCAATTTGCCGTCAATTTCATAGCCATCAAAACCCATCGCTTTGATGTACTGGAATTTCTCCAGAATAGAAGTCGGGAAAAAGGCCTGGTTTTGCGTTGCGATTTTCATTGATGCTCTCCTTAGCTTAAAAAGTGACGCCCATCTTGATGCTCAGTTCCGGATGCTGATCGACATACTTCATGTAGCTCTCAGCGCTGGTGGTAAAAGTGACAACCGGGTCAATCAGATCTTCGCAGTTCAGATAACCGTTCATCAGCAGTTCCCAGCAGGTCTCTTCAATACGCTTGCGGCTCCAGCGCGGGTAATCCGGGTTGGGTTCGCTGCAGGCGCGCGAGAAAACGATTTTCGCGTTATTGAAGTGGGCTTCGCGCCCCAGATTGAACCCTTCTGCGAACGGTTTCGCGAAAGCCACGTAGGAGATCGTTCCACCGTAGGCGAGCCCGCGCAGCGCAGACTGCAATGCATCGGCAAAACCGCTGGTTTCGATAATCACGTCAGCGCCCTGCTTTCCGGTCAGTTTTTTAATCTCCAGACCGACATCGGTGCCAAACGGATTGAGGCAGTAATCGGCCCCGTGACGGCGGGCAATTTCGCAGCGATGTTCGATAGGGTCGACACCGATGACGATGGATGCACCGGCTTTTTTCGCCAGCTGAATCGCAATCTGCCCAATGGCACCCAGTCCGACTACAACGACAAAATCCCCCACCCGCACGTTAGCATCACGCACGCCGCTCATGGCGAACTGCGCAGGGTCGTAACAGACGGCATTTTTCCAGGAAGACCCTTGCGGTATTTTGCGCAGTTTGTAGTTATTAACGGCATTCACGATGACCGTCTCCTGCAGCGGCCCATAGCAGCAGACACGGTCGCCCGTCTGGTACTCCGTCACGTCATCGCCGCATTCGATAATGTCGCCAACGATCATGTTGCCCAGCTGGAACTTACCAAACTCAATGCCCCGCGCCGCGCCCTCTTCACGCGGGGTAAACATTTGCCACTCCACGTTAAACTCCTCATCAATAAAGGGACTTGCCGCCCGGAAATCTACCACTTCGGTGCCGTGTTTTGGCGCGCCGAAGCGCGCACGAATTTTCACTTCATGGACGGCAACAGGACGATCTTCATATTCCACCAGCGCCGCTACACGAGGCGCTGTCGCAACTAACTTTTTCATGACTGACTCCTAGTTAAAACTGGCCGCCTCAGCCCTTAACGCCACCGGCGGTCAAACCACTTTTGATAAAACGTTCAGACAGTGCGTACATGATGACCACCGGAAGCGCCGTCACCAGCGATGCCGCCATCATGCGACCCCAGATATAATCTGGCGTGCTAAAGAGCGTGTTCAGCCCAACCGGCAAGGTGAAATTGCTGGCGCTGGACAGGAAAATGGATGCAAACAGGTAGTCGTTCCATGCCACCATGAAGCAGTAGACGAACACCGACACGAGGCCGGAAATCGCCAGCGGAACGGTAATGCGGAAGATAATTTGCAGGCGGTTAAGCCCGTCCATCATCGCGGCTTCTTCTATTTCATCCGGAATGGTGTCGAAATAGCTGCGCAGCATAAAGACGGCTGTCGGCAGCGTCTGGGTCACCATGGTGATAATCAGCGCCAGCTCCGTGTCATAGATCCCCAGCGCGGTGATGATTTTGAACAGCGGCACCACCAGCAAAATCCCCGAGAACATATAGACGGTGTAAAAACTCGCATTGATCGTCGTGCGTCCTTTAAAACGCAGTTTGGATAACGCGTAAGCCCCCAGCGTGCCGAGAAAAACAGCAATTACCGACGAGGTCAGCGAGACCACCATGCTGTTTCTGAAGTAGTCCACAAACGGGAAGATCAGCGGATTAAAGATGTCGATGTAATGCTGCAGCGTCCACGCCTGCGGCAGGATGGTCGGATGGAGCGATATCGCCTCTTTCGCGCTCTTGAGCGAGGTCATTAACATCACAAAGAACGGGAACAGCGTGATGATCAGAAACACCGCCAGCCCAAGATAAAAACCGAAACGGCTCAGTACGCGTTTATTTGTTGCCATTGAGGTTTACCCTTTTTCTGGTCAGCAGAATGACGGCGAAGATGATCACGAACAGCACCACGGAGATGGCAGCGGCTTTCCCGAGGTCATTGAAGGCAAATGCGGTCTTGTAGAGATAGACGCCCCAAATATCGACCTTGGTGGTCAGGAGATAAACATCAGCGAACATATAGAACATCCAGATGGTTCGCAGTGTAATCACCGTGGCCAGCACCGGCATAATGGCGGGCAGCGTGACGATACGAAAACGCTGCCAGGCATTTGCCCCATCCATTTCCGCGGCTTCGTACAGCGACTTATCAATGGTCTGCAATATCGCGAGGAACGAGATAAACGCGTAGGGGAAGTAACGCCAGATGGCGAACAGCACCACCAGCACAAAACTGCTGCCCGGGTTGTCGAACCACAGCGGCGCCTGGTCATACAGGTGCAACAGATCGACACCCAGATAGTTCACAATGCCGTAGCCGTTGTTGAACATGTATTTCCATGCAAACACCAGCGAGATGGATGGTGTGACGTAGGACAAAATCACCAGTGAACGTGCCGTTTTCCGCAGACGAAATTCCCGGTTAAAAAAGAGGGCAACGGCCAGCCCCAGCGCCGTGCTGCCCATCACCACCAGGGCGGTGTACCAGAACGTCATCCACAGGGAGTGCCAGAATGCGCCATCGCTGAGGATACGAACATAGTTATCCAGCCCGACAAACACGGCGCTAATGCGCGGGTTAAGCGGCAAACGTAAAAAGCTGATTTCAATATTGGAAATCATCGGCCAGGCCACCAGGCCCCCCAGCAAAATCAGGCTGGGGGCCAACAGCAGCATGGCGAAAGGCATATCTGAACGACCAGAAAACAACGTCTTCATAATTTCCTTCCGCAGAGCGCTCCTATCGTTGTGAAATCAGGTCAGTCAGTCGCTTTTGGCTGTTGCTTAACGTTGCAGTGAGATCCTGTTGACCTACTGTGACGTTATGCACCATGGAACTGATGATGCCGGACCCCGTTACATCACCCATGCGGGTAAAGTTTTTGTCGCCCACGGCGCCAAATACCTGCACATTCGGGAACTGGGCGATAAGCTCATAGGGAAGTTGACCAAACGCTTTAATGACCTCGTTGTCTTTCCAGGAGTCCGTGCCGACGACCAGTTTGTTCACCGGCAGCGCGGCACCCGGGGACATCATCACCCAGTCAGACGCGTTCTGTGCCTGCTCCATCCAGGTGACAAACTTCTGTGCAGCCTGGGTTTCATCTTCTGTTTGACCGGAGGTGATCGTCAGCGATGTGACCATGCCGTAGACCGCTGAAGACGTTTCAGTCGGAACGACAAAGCCCAGGTTGGCCGGGTTGCCGTCTTTATAGACCGCCGGCAGGATATAGGTGGAATACACCGCCATCGGCGCCGAACCATTCATAAAGGCATCTTTAATCTCCATGACATCGTTCGAACCCGGCATGGTGGTCGCGGCCAGTGCTTTATAGAACGCCAGCGCGTTCACCATTTCCGGGGTATCGATGTTGATTTTCCCGTTGGCGTCAAAAACGTTCGCGCCACCGGAAAGCGCAAACTGAGAAAACGCCTGCTCGGTCATCACGCTTTCCGCCGTGGGTAGCGCAATGCCATAGCGTTTTTTAGCCGGATCGCTGAGGCGTTGGCTGGCTTTCAGCAGCTGTTCCCAGTTATGCGGCTCCTCAATACCCGCCGCAGCAAGCACATCTTTGTGATACCAGACACCAGACAGCCAGGCGCTGATTGGCACCCCCGTCCAGGCTGAGCCGTCTTCCGTGCGAACGACACGTAAAATTCCGTCATAGAAGGTGTTTTCGCCCACCGCTTTGATGGCGGCGTTGATCGCATCCCGGTCCAGCAGCTGCTCTTTATCCATGACTTTTGCGTAGTCATGGCTGACCTCAATGACCTCGGGCAGCGCACCGGTGCGGGCCAACGTAATCACTTTGGTGTTGTAGGCATCCTCTTCTACCGGTACCTGTTTCACCGTAATCGTCGGGTTCTCTTTCTCGAATTTTTCAATCAGTTTTGTAATTACCGCCTGACGCTCCTGTTCAACTGAGGAGTGCATAAACTCAATGGTGACAGCAGAGGGTTTGTCATCCTTACAGCCTGACAACAAGGCGCACGAAACCAGTGCTGATATCAGCACAATTTTGGGCATATTCATGTTTAAGGTCCTTTTTTAGTTTTCTTTAATCCACAACACCTGCCATGGATTAAGGGTCAGAGTCGTACCAGTAATATCTTTCCCGGCGATCAATTCCCTGCCGGATGGAATATTCGACTCAAGCGTTTGAACGCGATCGCTGAAATTAAATAACGCGGTAACTTTTTCGCCACTTTGCGCAATACGCATTATTTTTAATACATGCTCGCCTGCCGTACTAAAACAAGCCTGACTGTCAGGGTGGAATGCTTTTTCTGCACGCCTCAGGGCGATTAATTCACGCAATCTATAATAGACTTTCTGCCGCAGGCTATTTTCGTTCTCAAGCTCACTGTCGATTGCACCGGCGAGGTATTTTTTGCGGTTAATCGCACGGTTATATCCCAGGCGCTCCACGCCCTCATAATCATTACGCGAGCCAAGAATACTTTGAATATAGACGGCAGGCACACCGGGGAAACTCAGGAGTACAGCATGAGCCAGAATAAACCGGGCAATACGGTGATTGTCATCGCAGTCCCTTGTGCTTAACGCATCAAGATAAGTGACATTGATTTCATACGGGCTTCGCGTTCCATCCGGATTGTTTTTCCAGTTGACCAGCGCCCCCTCGGCCTGAAGTTTCTCAACCAGCGAGAGGATCTCAGACTCGGGTAAAATTCCGCGTAACGGATTGAGGCCAATCCCGTCATGCGAGGCCAAAAAGTTAAACCAGGTGGTTTTCGTGGAAGGAAGCGTCAACGACGACGCCCACTGACACAGCGCCCGGACATCCTGACGGTGTACCGCATGCAGCACAAGCGGCGGCAAGGAGAACTGATACACCATCTGCGCTTCATTGTTGCCGTCACCAAAGTAGGCAACGTTGTCTTTATGCGGGACATTGGTCTCAGTGATTATCACCGTACCCGGCGCGACAGCCTCGGTAATGGCACGGAAAAGCTGGATAAGCTGATGGGTTTGTTCCAGATGGATACAGCTCGTTCCGGGTATCTTCCACATAAACCCAACGGCATCCAAACGAATGTAGCGCGCCCCTTCAGTCAGGTAGTGCAGCAGCACGTCTACCATCGCAATCAGAACCTGAGGAGAGGCAAAATTGAGATCGACCTGGTCGCTGCTGAAGGTGGTCCACAGGTGGCGTACGCTGCCATCGTGAAGCGTAAACGGCGTGAGGAGGGGCAAAGCACGCGGTCGCGTGACGGCCGACAGATCCGTTTCAGGGTCAACAGAAATGAAGAAATCGTTATACCCCGGCATTTGCTTAAGGTAATTCGCGAACCATTGACTTTGCGCCGACATGTGATTGCAGACGAAATCAAACATCAAACTGGCTGATTGTTTTAATTCGGCGATGTCCTGCCACGTTCCTGTTTCTGGTGCGACGTCGTGGTAATCAATAACAGAAAAACCGTCGTCAGAAGACCACGGATAAAAAGGTAAAAGATGAACATGTGAAAAGGAGTGAGAGAGCCACTTATTATAAAACCGTGTGAAAACCGGCAAGGCTTTCTCCCCTTCTGCCGAAAACTGATCGGCATACGTAATCAGGACAACATCTTTTTCATCCCACCCCACCTTACGCTTATCTGTAATAACAGAAATCGCGTTATCAATCTTTTCCAGCAACACCGAAAAATGGGTATCGGAAAATGATTCCCCGTAAACAAGATTAATGATTTCTTTAATTTTAGCCTGCATTTTATTTTCCATGGTAGCGGTCCCACGGAACGCAATCTACTCCCATGAAAAATATCTGTCAACGGACCGGGACGCAGAAAAAGGCGATTGCAAAGCAGCTCAACGCAGTATTGTGAGCTGCCGCAAAGAAAGAAAGGGAAAGCGAAGAAGTATCGCTAGCCTGCCCCGAAAACGAGAAAGGCTAACGTACGCAGGAATTATTGGGGAAAGTAGCGGCGTGAAAGCCGTTTTGCCACTTTTTGCAGCAGAGGTTCGAGCGCCACAGCCAGCAACATTCTTACCGGCTTGCGGGCAACAGATTTTATCGCCCAACCCGCCACACCTGCCGGGCCGAAACGTAATGCCGTCAGCAGGACCAGTTTACCTGCGATTTTCAGGCCGGGTTTTACCTTCTGACCGGCCTGTTGCCAGTTTTGCTTCATGTATATTCTCTCTTAAAGCTGACGAAAACGGCTTCTCAGCGTGAAGGTGTCAGACGTGACATAGCGCTCCATCTCACGTAACCGCTTCTCCCCAGCGGCGAGTTGATCGTCAACCGCGTTGAGAAGATCGTTGCTGGTCGGTGCGCCTTCTGCGGCCAGTTCACCTTCCGGCATCGGGTCGAGTACAAACGACAGCACGATGTACGCCACCAGGGTGATAAACGCCAGACCGAAGAAGATCGACAGCACCGTTACCACGCGAACCAGTTTGACCGGGACATCAAGATAATGAGCCAGTCCGGCACAGACGCCGCGTACCATTCCCTGCTGCGGAATGCGCCACAATTTTTTGTTCAGGTTCAGTCCAGCCATTAACGGTCTCTCCAGTTTGGATGTTCTGCATCGAGGATATCTTCCAGCGCCTGAATGCGTTCGCGCATTTTATTCGCCTGTTCGGTCAGCTGTACGAGACGCTGTTGTTCACTCTGGGAAAGTTCACCACGTGAAGAACGGTTGCTGTAGTGCAGCCATAACCAAATCGGCAGAACAAACAGCACGAAAATGGTCAGGGGAATAGCCAGAAAAAGCGCGCTCATGTGTACTCCTTGTCTTACGATGCGTGGCGGCACGCTCAGGTGCCGCACAAATTATTATTGGTTGTCTTGCTTCATTTTGGCTTTCAGCGCAGCAAGTTGCTCGCTGATTTCATCGTCCGCTTTCAGGTCAGCGAACTGCTGATCCAGTGACTTTTGTTTACCAATGCTGTGACTTTCCGCTTCCGCTTCCATATGGTCGATACGGCGTTCAAACGACTCAAAACGTGCCATTGCTTCATCCAGCTTACCGCTATCCAACTGGCGACGTACATCGCGGGATGAGCTTGCCGCCTGGTGGCGCAATGCCAGCGCCTGCTGACGCGCACGCGTTTCGTTCAGTTTATTCTCAAGCTCACCAATCTCTTTCTTCATACGCGAAAGGGTATCATCGACCAGTGTGACTTCATGCTCGAGCGTCGCGACCATGCCTGCCAGCTTCTGTTTTTCAATCAGCGCGGCGCGGGCCAGGTCTTCTTTATCTTTACGCAGCGCAAGTTCTGCTTTTTCCTGCCATTCGTTAAGCTGAGCGGTCGCCTGCTCAATGCGGCGCGTTAACTGTTTTTTCTCAGCCAGCGCACGGGCGGAGGTAGAACGCACTTCAACCAGCGTATCTTCCATTTCCTGAATCATCAGGCGCACCAGCTTCTGCGGATCTTCCGCTTTCTCAAGCAGTGAGTTGATATTGGCGTTCACGATGTCGGCGAAACGAGAAAAAATACCCATAATGTGATCCTCATAGTTCTGTTATCGGGCGATGCCCTGCTACATAGCTAATACAAATACCGTGCCAAGTTTTTATCTTGTTGATTTTACTTGATGTGGTTGATTTCCAGGCATCGGCACACTATGCTCACCTGGTGAATATCACTAAGGAGTGGTTAATTTCATCATGGCTGGATACAAAGACAATTTACTCGGCGAAGCCAACAGTTTTCTGGAAGTCCTCGAACAGGTCTCCCGTCTCGCGCCGCTCAACAAGCCAGTGCTTATTATCGGTGAGCGCGGCACGGGTAAGGAACTGATTGCTAACCGTCTGCATTATTTATCCGGACGCTGGGATGGCCCCTTCATTTCGCTTAACTGCGCGGCGTTGAATGAAAATCTGCTCGACACGGAGCTTTTCGGTCATGAAGCCGGTGCTTTTACCGGTGCCCAAAAACGCCATCCGGGTCGTTTTGAACGCGCCGACGGCGGCACGCTGTTTCTTGATGAACTGGCCACCGCGCCCATGCTGGTACAGGAAAAGCTGCTGCGCGTGATTGAATATGGCGAGCTGGAGCGTGTCGGCGGTAGCCAGCCGTTGCAGGTCAACGTGCGTCTGGTGTGCGCGACCAATGCCAACCTCCCGCAAATGGTGGCAGAGGATAAATTCCGTGCCGACCTGCTCGACCGGCTGGCCTTTGACGTCGTTCAGCTCCCGCCGCTGCGCGAGCGAAGAAGCGACATCATGCTGCTGGCAGAGCAGTTTGCGATTCAGATGTGTCGCGAGCTCGGCCTGCCGCTTTTTCCGGGGTTCAGCGAGTATGCAAAGGAGACACTCCTCGCTTACCACTGGCCGGGAAATATCCGTGAGTTAAAAAACGTCGTGGAGCGTTCTGTCTATCGCCACGGCAGCAGTGAGACCGAGCTGGATAACATTATTCTCGATCCTTTTCAGCGTAGCCCGCAGCCAGCTTCCGCCCCGCCCGTGTCCGGGGCTTCCCCTGCACTTCCCCTGGATTTGCGGCAGTTCCAGCATGAACAGGAACAACAGCTGCTTGAGCAGAGCCTGAAGGTGGCGAAATATAACCAGAAACGGGCGGCTGAACTCCTGGGTCTGACCTACCATCAATTAAGGGCATTGCTCAAAAAGCATCAAATGCGCTGACAATATCAGCACTTACCCGCAGACATTTTTACGAAGCAGGCGTAAGTGCGATACACTTTGCAGATCGAACCTAAAAACCTTAAAAATTATGCGTCTGGTTTTATCGTCCTTCTTTGCACTTGGTCTGTTCAGCAGCCTGGCGTTTGCTGCGCCCGAACCCGCTACGCAACCTGATATTCGCGACAGCGGCTTCGTCTATTGCGTAAGCGGTCAGGTTGATACATTTAACCCGCAAAAAGCGGGCAGCGGCCTGATTGTGGATACCCTTGCCGCGCAACTCTATGACCGTCTGCTTGATGTGGATCCCTACACCTACCGTCTGGTGCCAGAGCTTGCCGAAAGCTGGGAAGTCCTGGATAACGGCGCGACCTACCGTTTCCACCTACGCGATGATGTCGCATTTCAGCACACGCCTTGGTTTACCCCAACGCGCAAACTGAACGCAGATGATGTGGTCTTTACGTTCCAGCGTATCTTTAACCGTAATCACCCGTGGCATAACGTTAACGGCAGTAACTTCCCCTACTTCGACAGCCTGCAGTTTGCCGATACCGTTAAAAGCGTTCGCAAGCTGGATAACCGCACGGTGGAATTTTCGCTGAAGCGCCCGGATGCCTCTTTCCTCTGGCACCTGGCCACCCACTATGCGTCCGTTATGTCTGCTGAGTACGCCGCGAACCTGAGCAAAATCGATCGTCAGGAGTTAATCGATCGTCAGCCAGTCGGTACCGGTCCGTTCCAGCTGGCCGAATATCGCTCCGGACAATATATCCGCCTGCAGCGCCATGCGCATTTCTGGCGCGGCACGCCGCTGATGCCACAGGTAGTGGTCGATCTTGGCTCTGGCGGGACGGGGCGTTTATCAAAACTGCTGACCGGGGAGTGCGACGTGCTGGCGTGGCCTGCTGCCAGCCAGCTCACCATTTTGCGCGACGATCCGCGTTTGCGCCTGACGTTACGCCCCGGCATGAACATCGCCTATCTGGCGTTTAATACCGATAAGCCGCCGCTGAACAACCCTGCCGTACGCCACGCGCTGGCGCTGGCCATCAACAACCAGCGTCTGATGCAGTCGATCTATTACGGTACGGCAGAAACCGCCGCCTCTATTTTGCCGCGAGCCTCGTGGGCCTATGACAGTGAAGCTAAAATTACGGAATACAACCCGGCAAAAGCGCGTGAACAGCTGAAAGCGCTGGGGGCGGAAAACCTGACGCTGCAACTCTGGGTACCGACCAGCTCTCAGGCCTGGAACCCAAGCCCGCTGAAGACCGCCGAGCTGTTGCAGGCAGATATGGCGCAGGTGGGGGTGAAAGTGATCATCGTGCCGGTTGAGGGTCGTTTCCAGGAGGCGCGCCTGATGGACATGAACCATGATTTAACCCTGACAGGCTGGGCGACCGACAGTAATGACCCGGACAGCTTCTTCCGTCCGTTGCTGAGCTGTGCGGCGATTAACTCCCAGACCAACTACGCCCACTGGTGCAACCGGGAATTTGACGGCGTGCTGCAAAAAGCGCTGGCGTCCCAACAGCTGGCGTCACGCATAGACGCCTATGATGAAGCGCAGAAGATCCTTGCCGAAGAGCTGCCCGTGCTGCCGCTGGCCTCGTCACTGCGCCTGCAGGCCTATCGCTATGATATTAAAGGCCTGGTGTTGAGTCCGTTCGGCAACGCCTCCTTCGCTGGCGTGTCTCGCGAAAAAGAACAAGAGGTGAAAAAACCATGATCATTTTTACCTTGCGCCGCCTTCTGCTGCTGTTGGTGACGCTCTTTTTCCTGACCTTTGTTGGTTTCAGTCTGAGCTATTTCACCCCGCACGCCCCGCTTCAGGGGTCGTCGCTGTGGGATGCGTGGCTCTTCTGGTTTAACGGTCTGCTGCACTGGGATTTCGGTGTTTCAAGCATCAACGGACAGCTCATCTCCGAGCAGCTGAAAGAGGTTTTCCCGGCGACAATGGAGCTGTGCATTCTGGCATTCGGTTTTGCCTTAATGGTTGGTATTCCGGTAGGGATGCTGGCAGGGATTTATCGCAACAAATGGCAGGATAAATTTATCAGCGCCCTCGCCCTGCTCGGCTTCTCGATCCCGATCTTCTGGCTGGCGCTGCTGCTGACGCTTTTCTTCTCCCTCAACCTGGGCTGGCTACCGGTTTCTGGCCGTTTTGACCTGTTGTATACGGTAAAAACGGTGACCGGGTTTGCTATCGTTGACGCCTGGCTGTCTGATTCAGCCTGGCGACATGAGATGATCGTTAGCGCCGTACGCCATATGGTCTTGCCGGTACTGACGCTGGCGGTGGCACCGACAACCGAAGTGATCCGCCTGATGCGCCTGAGTACCATCGAGGTGTTCGATCAGAACTATGTCAAAGCGGCCGCCACGCGCGGCTTATCGCGCCTGACTATCTTGCGCCGTAATGTGCTGCATAACGCCCTGCCGCCTGTTATCCCGCGACTGGGGCTCCAGTTTTCCACCATGCTCACCCTGGCGATGATTACCGAAATGGTCTTCAGCTGGCCGGGGCTGGGTCGATGGTTGATCAACGCTATCCGCCAGCAGGACTACGCCGCCATTTCGGCGGGCGTCATGGTGATTGGCTCTCTGGTGATTATTGTTAACGTGATTTCCGATATTTTGGGTGCTATGGCCAACCCGTTGAAGCATAAGGAATGGTATGCCCTACGATAACGTATACAGTGAAAAGCGCACGCCCGGTGCGCTGCGTACCGTGTGGCGTAAATTCTATGGTGACACCACGGCAATGATTGGCCTTTATGGCTTCGCCGGGCTGGTGTTGCTCTGCGTTTTTGGCTCCTGGTTTGCGCCCTATGGTATTGATCAGCAGTTCCTTGGCTATCAGTTGCTGCCCCCATCCTGGTCGCGCTACGGTGAGGTCTCTTTCTTCCTCGGTACGGACGACCTCGGGCGTGACGTATTGAGCCGCCTGTTGAGCGGCGCGGCGCCGACGGTCGGCGGTGCATTTGTGGTGACGTTTGCTGCCACCATCTGCGGTCTGGCGCTCGGCATCTTTGCCGGGTCGACGCATGGCCTGCGCTCGGCGGCACTGAACCACATTCTCGACACCCTGCTCTCTATTCCGTCCCTGCTGCTGGCCATTATTGTGGTGGCGTTTGTCGGGCCACACCTGTCGCATGCCATGTTCGCGGTCTGGCTGGCGATCCTCCCTCGCATCGTGCGTTCGGTATACAGCATGGTGCATGACGAACTGGAAAAAGAGTATGTCGTCGCAGCTCGCCTGGACGGTGCAACAACCTTAAACATCCTTTGGTTTGCCGTACTGCCGAACATCGCTGCCGGGCTGGTCACGGAGATCACCCGCGCCCTGTCGATGGCGATTCTGGACATCGCGGCGCTCGGTTTTCTCGATCTCGGCGCGCAGCTGCCGTCGCCTGAATGGGGCGCGATGCTCGGTGACGCGCTCGAGCTTATCTACGTTGCGCCGTGGACAGTCATGTTACCGGGCGCAGCCATTATGGTGAGTGTGCTGCTTGTCAACCTGCTGGGCGATGGTATTCGCCGTGCAATTAATGCGGGGGTGCAATAATGCCGCTTCTTGATATTCGCAACCTGACCATCGAGTTCAAAACCGGTGAAGGCTGGGTGAAAGCCGTCGATCGCATCAGTATCACCCTTGCTGAGGGTGAAATTCGCGGGCTGGTGGGTGAATCCGGTTCAGGGAAAAGCCTGATCGCCAAAGCCATCTGTGGTGTGGCGAAGGATAACTGGCGCGTCACCGCTGACCGTATGCGTTTTGATGATATCGACCTGCAACGCCTCTCTCCCCGCGAGCGTCGCAAGCTTGTCGGCCATAACGTATCGATGATTTTCCAGGAGCCGCAATCCTGTCTTGACCCGTCCGAGCGCGTGGGCAAACAGCTGATGCAGAACATTCCCGGGTGGACCTATAAAGGCCGCTGGTGGCAGCGGTTTGGCTGGCGTAAGCGTCGTGCTATTGAGCTGTTGCACCGCGTCGGGATCAAAGATCATAAAGATGCCATGCGCAGTTTTCCGTACGAACTGACCGACGGTGAGTGTCAGAAAGTGATGATTGCCATCGCGCTGGCCAATCAGCCGCGTCTGCTGATTGCGGATGAACCGACCAACGCGATGGAACCGACCACGCAGGCGCAGATTTTCCGCCTGCTGACGCGTCTGAACCAGAACAACAACACCACCATTTTGTTAATCAGTCACGACCTGCAAATGCTCAGCAAATGGGCTGATAAGATTGATGTGATGTACTGCGGGCAGACGGTCGAAACCGCCCCGAGTGAAGACCTCATCACCGCGCCGCATCATCCGTATACGCAGGCGCTGATCCGCGCCATTCCAGATTTTGGCAGCGCCATGCCACACAAGAGTCGCCTGAACACCCTGCCCGGGGCTATCCCGCTGCTGGAGTCCTTGCCGATTGGCTGTCGTCTGGGGCCGCGATGCCCGTATGCGCAGCGTAAATGTATTGAGACGCCACGCCTGACAGGGGCCAAAAATCATCTATATGCCTGTCATTTCCCGCTGAACATGGAGAGAGAGTGAAATGGTCGAAACCTTACTGGAAGTCCGTAACCTGAGTAAGACCTTTCGCTACCGTACCGGGCTGTTCCATCGTCAGACCGTTGAAGCCGTGAAGCCGCTCAGCTTTACCCTGCGCGAAAAACAGACGCTGGCGATCATCGGTGAGAACGGTTCCGGTAAATCCACGCTTGCGAAGATGCTGGCAGGCATGGTTGAACCCTCCGGCGGCGAAGTGCTGATAGATGACCATCCGCTGGAATTCGGTGATTACTCTTTCCGCAGCCAGCGTATCCGCATGATCTTCCAGGATCCGTCGACATCGCTCAACCCGCGTCAGCGTATTTCGCAAATCCTCGATTTTCCGCTGCGTCTGAATACCGATCTCGAGCCAGAAGCGCGACGCAAACGCGTTTTTGAAACCCTGCGGATGGTTGGGCTGCTGCCCGATCACGAGAGCTATTACCCGCACATGCTCGCCCCCGGCCAGAAACAGCGTCTTGGGCTCGCGCGTGCGCTGATATTGCGCCCGAAAGTGATCATCGCCGACGAAGCGCTCGCCTCGCTGGATATGTCGATGCGGTCGCAGTTAATTAACCTGATGCTCGAATTACAGGAAAAACAGGGTATCTCGTATATCTACGTGACCCAACATCTGGGGATGATGAAACACATCAGCGACCAGGTGATGGTCATGCATCAGGGTGAGGTTGTTGAACGTGGCAGTACCGCGGATGTTATGGCCTCTCCGCTTCATGAACTGACTAAGCGATTGATCGCCGGCCATTTCGGTGAAGCATTAACCGCGGATGCGTGGAGAAAAGACCGCTAGCGCGTTGGTGCAAGGGGCGAATTAACAACGCTCACTACACGCGAAATCCTCGCGGCGTTTTAACGCCCCTTATCCGACAAAAATGCCCCCGGCACACCCATTCCTTTAAGGGTTAAATGGCAGCTCGCGCGCGTTAACCCTTTCCTTTCACTGATGGCGTAACCCGCTTGCAAGCATGACAAACACCTCAATCGCATGTGGCAACGTCTTCTGTGGATCGTCACTGGCGGCTATCAACAGTGCAGCATTGAGCGCAGCGCCATTTAACAGCTGTGCAGCGACGTTTGCATCCATATCTTTCAGGACCTTGCGTTCAATCATTTTTTCTATGGTCTGACGGGTAGATTCCAGGCAGCTATTCTGGCTGGGCCAGTGGGCCGGGTCACCCAGAACAGCCGGACCATCACGCAGTACAATACGCTGCACTTCCGGATCGAGCGCCATTTTGATGTAAGCGACGCCTTCCGCCAGCAGTCGTTCCCAGTCATTCTCGGCGCTGGCGGCAATTTCCTTCGCCTTTCGTGCCATTTCGCTGTCTATCTGGGCGACCACCGCAGCCAGCAAGCCTTTCTTGTCAGTGAAATTATGGTATAGCGCTCCACGTGTTAACCCCACGCTTGCGGTCAACTCATCCATGGAGGCTGCGGCATAGCCTTTCTCGGCAAAAGCTTTGCGCCCTGCCTGTATCATTTTTTCGCGATTTTCCTGGGCCGTTTCGGCACGGCTTTTTGCAGCCATAAGACGTCCTTGGTTACGTTGTGTTTTTCCGTTTGACATACGTGGCGTATGTGGTTTAGATTTTGACATACGCCGCGTATGTTAATACGACCGCGTGATCTCAACAATACCCCCAATCGAAAAGGAAATGCCATGCACCCACGTGAACCTGTATTTCCCGCTAATCGTCATGCCCTCTATGAAGAACATGGCTATTCTGCTGCCATTCGCTCTGGCGATCTGTTATTTGTCTCAGGCCAGGTTGGAAGCCGCAGCGATGGCACACCTGAAACGGATTTCGGCGCTCAGGTACAACTGGCTTTTGATAATCTCCAGGCTACGCTTTCTGCCGCAGGATGTACGTTTGATGATGTGATCGACGTGACGACGTTTCATACCGATCCTGAAAATCAGTTTTCAACCATCATGGAAGCCAAAAAATTAGCGTTCCCCCGCCCCCCTTATCCAAACTGGACGGCCGTGGGGGTAAACTGGCTTGCGGGCTTTGATTTTGAAATTAAGGTCATTGCCAGAATCCCACCGCAATAAAGCAAGTATTCGGCATAGGTCCCACCGGCAATTTATTAATTACGTCATGACGCCACACGCTGTAGATATCGAATGAAAGAAAGTATTAGTAAATATATTCTCACCTGGGTAGAGAAAAATAACTTTTCTATTTTACATATTGATCAACTGGTTAAAGATACCGGGTATAGCAGAAGAACCATGGAAACATGGTTTAAAGAGAAATATCACCTCTCTTTAGGTGAGTACATCCTAAGGAGAAGGCTGAGCCTTGCAGCCATCATGCTCAGAATGACGTCGCTTCCCGTTACGGACATTGCTTATTTATTTCACTACCAAAGCAGCCAGGGGTTTTCAAGAGCCTTTAAAAAGATGTCGGGACTCACCCCTTCTGAATACAGAAATGCAAAAGAGTGGGATTTTGATATCCTTCAGCCCTCATTTTTATTAGACGATCTTCAAACACCCAAAATAACACTCTGTGAACTCAATGAGATTTTTCCGTATACCCATGAGATTATAGAGCACGATCATCTTTTTGATACTGCGGTGCACGATGTCACTAAAAAAATCAAAAAACTCCTGCTTGAGAATCGCGATCGGATCCAACAGCTTGCCATAGTGCCGCGCCGACCAGAACGTCTGGGTAAAAGCCGTTCCTATCTGGTAGAAGTCTTAATTTCATATTGTTTAGACAGCACTAAAACAACAAAGAAAGACACACTTTTACTTACCGGAAAATATGCAAAAATGTCCTTTGAAGGCAGCTGGGAATGTTATAGCGCCTATAACAAAATTGCGTTTGTTAAGGCAATGGTGACGAACCGCCTGACGTTGCGCGATGGCATTCATTTAATGCGTTTTAACGCCTGCAGCGATGAGCGCGTTAACTTTGATATTTACATCCCTGTGTTATAACCCCGTTTTTTCTTGCGCGTAAATCACACCGCGGGAGGCGCGCAACGCCGGTTCAGACCGACCCTGCGGCCTGTCTGCACACGGTTCTGTTTTTACCACCGTGCTTGGCCTCATACAGTGCTTCATCCACATCACGAATGATATCGCTACTGTTGACGTTTTCCTGAATGGCTGAGCACACGCCAATACTTAACGTTACCGTCAGGGGCACCGCGTACAGGTTACCCTGCCCGGTGCGTTGCTCAACATTCTTGCGAATACGTTCTGCGACGACTACGGCCATACTCCTGTCCGTGTCGGGCAACAGCAGGCCAAACTCTTCACCTCCCAGTCTGGCAAAGACGTCGTTATCACGAATACTGTCTTTAATAATATCCACGACCGCCAGAATGACGCGGTCCCCCACAGGATGTCCCCAGGTGTCATTAATGGTCTTAAAGTTATCGATATCCAGCATCATAATGCTGGTGCCCTTTTCTGTTCTGAGCATGCGGAGCCGCTGAAGTGCCTCAAAAAAATACTTGCGGTTGAAGATCTGCGTAAGGGGATCGCGGTTAACCCGATCGCCAAAAAATCTCAGCAAGCTGAAGACATGTAACAGTAAGGTACAGATAACAAATAGTTTACTGAACACTTCTACCGCCCGGCTGATATACCAGAGCGACAGGTTATACGTATCGAGTAAGAGCAGGAAAAAGTTATAGGTGATCGCAGAAAGGCACACCACGATGATGCTGTTCCAGACGCCAGATGAAAAGCGTGTCACGTAAGTCATGTAGCAGGCCAGGGCCGACCAGAGCACTATCAGAGCGTTAACGTAGCGGACATCCCAGACAGGATGATACTGATCGGGGCGATACGCGGCTATCGTTAATGTCCAGGTTGGATTGTAGCTGCTCAACGCATGGGCCAGCACCGGGAACATAACCAGGGGGATTAACGATATTAGCGCCAGCCAGACCTTATTCCGTAATGTGAACCGTCGCCGTGCCGTGTGTTTCTCCACCCATACAGCAAGCCCCAGCAAAAAAATAAAACTTAACTGGCGGAAAAAATAAAATACCGCCGTATCGTTAGTTTTTAGCGTATGGGTTAACCCTGCGTCTTCAGGAAGCTGAATGACGATAATCGTTTCTATGAAATAGATGAGACCGCTCAGAAACGCCATGCTCAGGATTAACAGGGATAAATGAGATCGGTCAGACGCATACTGCATCTGGATAAAAATAGAGATAATGGTATCCAGAAAAAATAGCGCAATCATGACGATCAAATAGGTTGTCATGGGTACCCTGAAACCTGGATTATCATTAACAAAAAAGGAGTTCACCGCGATCATCAGTGCAAACAGCAGCGCACCGGACAGCACGATCATTTTCTCAGCCAACGTAATGTTATTCATGTTCATTAATACCGCATAAATAAAAGACGTGAAACGGCAGAGCGATTTACACCATTCTCTGCTTAACATCGAGGGGCAAACCGGTCAGGCTTGCCACCCTCTTTTCAGATGCTTCAGTTAACCGACCTCAGTCTGTTGAAGTGGATTATCCCGGTCGATGTCGTACCGAACCGGGATATTCCCTACTGCGCTTTACTCACCAGTGAGATCACTCTTACCTGCTTGTTGCGATAGGCTATCGCCAGCGCTGAATAGGCCCTCGCCGGTAACGTATGATGTTTGTATTGTGAATAGACGTTGATAACCTCATTATCTTTACCGGCCCACAGGGCGATTTGCATCCAGTCGGCGACCTGAGACTCATCAAGCCGATGGTGGCCTGAAAACCAGGACAAGGCTGGTTCCGTATTGCCTTTTCTCGCCTCGATAATCAGAGCGTCATACTGACTATGTTCCGCTGGTGTCATGGCCGACACCGTCGCGTAAGGAAAAGAAACCGTTCCGACAATTAACGTCTTAACTAATAACTGTGCAATCCTCATGCATGCATTCCATATATCCGTATATGTTAAACTTAGTGATGCGTTTTATTCTGTAAAAGAAAATGTGAAAAATACTCCTCCCCTGAAGCATATTGAAAGAAATGGCGAAACTCCTCTAACTTTCGCTCATATTCCCCCTGTCCTCCTCCGAAATTCTTGTCAGGGCACAATCCTGCAGATTATCGATACCGAGCCATTCGCTAAATGCGACGGAATAGGCAATTGAGTCGATATCATCATCATCGAATCGATACAATTCTTCTTTCATCGTTCACAACTCCATTTGTAAAACATCTGTTTTGCGAGGAATATATAGCGTCAGGGCTCACAGACGAGAGCCCGTACTGACTGATTCGTTTTAATTACGAGACGGTGCCAGACTCAGACTATGGGTATATAAATATCAAATACGACCTTATCTTCGGAGCAGGAATGGAACGTCATTAAATGGGTTTCATTACGCAGCCTGAATTGATGATAAGACATTACCCACAAATAGTTCTTTTTGCTGAGCTTACCGTAGGCGCTCCAGGTACCGTCATACCGCATAACGGCATATTTACCGGAAAAATGATATTCCTGTTTTTGGTGCGACGTATTATCCGGTGACAGATAATCAATTATGACTTCAGCCATGTTTTCCCGGCTTTTATCCAGGCCTTCTGGACGCCGTCCCCTGATGGCGATTTCTTTTACCTCCCCACGATGATCAAGCAAAAGTTTTCTCAGTCTTTTGGTCACATCCTGTATCGCAGGATTAAAAATATGATCATATTCCGTCAGGGTATCGTTATAGGAAAACGTCCGCGCCAGCCGACATATCTTCACGTCAGGTTTACGGAGCCCTTCTAATAACAGTGAAGGATGGTAACGCTGGAAGTCCCATATTTCATCGCTTCGATATTGAGACGGTGTTTTCCCGGTCAATTTCTTAAACGCGCGGGCAAAACCCTGTCCACTATGATACTGAAAAATGTGAGCGATTTCGGTGACCGGCAGCGACGTCATCCTTAATAAAGACGCGGCATAGCTCATTCGTCTCCTGAGCATATACTCACCCAGCGACTGGTGGAATTGGTGTTTAAACCAGATTTCGAGCGTCCTTCTGCTGTAACCCGTTTTTACGACCAGCCGATCGATATGCTCCAGAGATAAAATATTATCTTCAACCCAGTCTATAACGTGTTTGTTAATGATTTCTTTCATGTTTTGACTCTAACTGGATTGTAATACGTAAAATCCACTGAACGGATCATTTTGCGCAAAAACGCCCGCCTCTGGTTGGATGAGGCGAACCGGCCGCGCAGTGATATAATGGACGGATGCCTGTGAAACAGCGTGATAACGCGTTCGCTCACCCCCTTCCATGACATACGTCACGGGCTTTGAGCGAGAAATAGCGTGACACAAGGGGCACTGAGTGGGATATAATTTCGAGCTAATTTCGAATGACTTTGAAATGTTGCCTGTAATGCTATGATTTACAAGGCAAAAAATAAGCAATGAATATAAGGATTAAATCTATGGGTTTTCTTTCCGGTAAGCGCATTCTGGTAACTGGCGTTGCCAGCAAACTGTCCATCGCATACGGCATCGCACAGGCTATGCATCGCGAAGGCGCTGAGCTGGCGTTCACCTACCAGAACGACAAGCTGAAAGGCCGTGTAGAAGAGTTTGCCGCGCAGCTGGGTTCCAGCCTTGTTCTGGAATGCGACGTTGCACAAGACGAAAGCATCGATGGCATGTTTGCTGAACTGGCAAAAGCATGGCCGAAATTCGACGGTTTCGTTCACTCCATCGGCTTCGCTCCTGGCGATCAGCTGGACGGCGACTACGTGAACGCGGTAACCCGTGATGGCTTCAAAATCGCTCACGACATCAGCTCCTACAGCTTCGTGGCAATGGCTAAATCTTGCCGTGCGATGCTGAACCCAGGCGCAGCTCTGCTGACCCTGTCCTATCTGGGCGCAGAACGTGCTATCCCTAACTACAACGTTATGGGTCTGGCTAAAGCGTCTCTGGAAGCAAACGTCCGCTACATGGCGAACGCGATGGGTCCAGAAGGTGTGCGTGTGAACGCTATCTCTGCGGGTCCAATCCGTACCCTGGCAGCTTCCGGTATCAAAGATTTCCGTAAAATGCTGGCGCACTGCGAAGCGGTTACTCCGATTCGTCGTACCGTTACCATTGAAGATGTGGGTAACTCTGCAGCGTTCCTGTGCTCTGACCTTTCCGCGGGTATCTCCGGCGAAGTGGTTCACGTTGACGGCGGCTTCAACATCGCTGCAATGAACGAGCTGGAAATTAAATAAGCTGTGACTCTCTTCCCTCACGGGAAGAGAGTTTTCCTTCCTCCGCCCGACCCCTTCGTTATTCCGTTCAGCTATTTGTTATCACCTAACAATATTTTTCCCCACATCTGCCTTACGCCAGGATATTGATCGCCATTTTGAGATCAAGGAACGCCCATGGAACAACGCCGTTTTTCCGGCAAAGGCCACTGGTACCACGAAACCCAGTCAAACCACGCGCAGACGGATGTTCTGCCTCTGGTGCCCGAAGCCGCTAACGTCGACGATCGTTTTTTGCTCGATTTAGCCCTGCCTGACGAGATTGTCGCCGCCTGTACTGGCTGGCTCACCCCTGCCAGAACCTTATGCCACCTGTTGTTTCCGCTCTCAATCTCCGTTAACCGGCTGCATACGCTCAGCGCCTACGACAGATTGAGTACTGCATTAACGGTCGCGCAGGCCTGTGGCGTCCAACGGTTGTGTAACCACTATGCCGCCCTCCTCGCCCCGCTTCCCGGCCCTGACTCCTCACGCGAAAGTAACCGCCGCCTGGCACAAATCACCCAGTACGCCCGTCAGCTCGCCAGCTCACCTGATGTCATCGATGATAAAGCACAGCAGCAGCTTGATGAGGTGGGCCTGACAACCTACGACATGGTGCTTATTAATCAGATTATCGGCTTTATCGGTTTTCAGGCACGCGTGGTGGCCGTCTTTCAGGCCCTGCTGGGGCATCCTGTACGCTGGCTGCCCGGCCATCATATTCAGCCGCACACGCTGCCAGCTGCTCCTGAGTCCTGGGTGGCGCTTTTACCTGTCGTTGAACTGCGTTATGCCAGCGCGCATCAGCTTGAATCGCTTTCCCGCTGGCAGGCCGAACCCGCCCTTGAAGCGCTGACGCCGGTACTCAGCCATGAGCCCATCCTGCTCGACCTGACGGGTGAGATCCTGGTAAACAGCCATGATGATATTTCTCTTGATTCGCCGGCGCTTTCGGCGGCAATCGACTTGTTGACGCGTTCTCCGGACCGCTTCAGTGCCGCACAGTTCACCCCGCTCACTGAACAAGGACTGCCTGCGGTACGGGCGATAAAACTGCTCACCCGGAGCGCGATGGATGGCTGGCTTGAACGCCTGAAAGTCGCGTTTGGCAAAGGGGAATAACCATACTAATTACCCAAAGACCGCTTGCTGTGACAGTGAGAATCGCGTAAAACTGTCAGCCGCTCAATGGCTACGAAAATAGAACATTATGTTTCAGGACAACCCGCTGCTAGCGCAGCTTAAACAGCAACTGCATTCCCAGACGCCGCGTGCAGAAGGGGTCGTAAAAGCCACGGAAAAGGGCTTTGGCTTCCTTGAAGTTGATGCGCAGAAAAGCTACTTCATTCCGCCACCGCAGATGAAGAAAGTGATGCATGGCGACCGCATTACGGCCGTCATTCATACCGAAAAGGAACGTGAGTCCGCCGAGCCGGAAGAACTGATCGAACCGTTCCTGACCCGCTTCGTGGGCAAGGTCCAGCGAAAAGACGATCGTCTTTCTATCGTGCCGGATCATCCCCTGCTGAAAGATGCCATTCCTTGCCGCGCCGCCCGTGGTGTTGAGCATGATTTCAAAGAAGGTGACTGGGCCGTAGCAGAAATGCGCCGTCATCCTCTGAAAGGCGATCGTGGCTTTTATGCTGAACTGACCCAGTTCATCACCTTTGGCGACGACCATTTCGTGCCATGGTGGGTGACGCTTGCACGCCATAATCTTGAGAAAGAAGCGCCAGACGGCGTAGCGACTGAAATGCAGGACGAAGGCCTGACGCGTCGCGACCTCACTGCCCTGGAGTTTGTCACTATCGACAGCGCCAGCACAGAAGATATGGATGATGCGCTGTATGCGGAAGAGAGCGCTGATGGCAAAGTGCATTTGACCGTCGCCATTGCCGATCCCACCGCCTGGATCGTTGAAGGCAGCAAGCTGGACGATATGGCAAAAGTCCGATCGTTCACTAACTACCTGCCGGGCTTCAACATCCCCATGTTGCCGCGCGAACTGTCAGATGACCTCTGCTCACTGCGTCCAAATGAAGTGCGTCCGGTCCTTGCCTGCCGCATGACCATCGCCGCCGATGGCGCGATCGAAGACGATATTGAATTTTTTGCCGCAACCATCGAATCGAAAGCCAAGCTGGCCTACGACAATGTTTCCGACTGGCTTGAGAATACCGGCACCTGGAAACCGGAATCAGACGCGATTGCCGCACAGATCCGCCTGCTGCACCGCATTTGTCTGAACCGCGGCGAGTGGCGTAAAACCCATGCGCTGGTCTTTAAGGATCGTCCGGACTATCGCTTTGTGCTGGGTGAAAAAGGCGAAGTGCTGAATATCGTGGCCGAACCGCGTCGCATTGCGAACCGCATTGTTGAAGAAGCGATGATTTCTGCCAACATTTGTGCCGCTCGCGTCCTGCGTGACAAGCTGGGCTTTGGTATTTACAACGTCCACACCGGTTTTGATCCGGCCAATACCGAAGCGCTGGCGGCCCTGCTGAAGAACCACGATGTGCACGTTGACCCTGAAGAAGTGCTGACGCTGCAGGGCTTCTGTAAGCTGCGCCGCGAGCTGGATGCACAGCCATCCGGTTTCCTCGACAGCCGTATCCGTCGTTTCCAGTCCTTTGCTGAAATCAGCACCGAGCCGGGTCCACACTTTGGCCTCGGCCTGGAAGCCTACGCGACCTGGACGTCACCTATTCGTAAGTATGGTGACATGGTCAACCACCGTCTGCTGAAGGCGATCATTAAGGGTGAGTCCATTGCGCGTCCGCAAAATGACACCACCCTGCAGATGGCCGAACGACGTCGCCTGAACCGTATGGCGGAACGTGACGTGGGAGACTGGCTGTACGCACGCTACCTGCAGGATAAAGCGGGTACAGATACTCGCTTCGCCGCAGAAATCATTGATATCAGCCGGGGCGGTATGCGCGTTCGCCTGGTGGATAACGGTGCCGTCGCCTTTATCCCTGCCCCGTTCCTGCATGCCGTCCGTGACGAACTGGTCTGCAGCCAGGAAAATGGTACTGTGCAAATCAAAGGCGAAACAGTTTACAAAGTCACAGACGTGATTGACGTAAACATCGCTGAAGTTCGCATGGAAACCCGCAGCGTTATCGCGCGCCCGGTCGCCTGATAACCGCTTAAATTGTCGGCCGTTTCCCTTCGGGAAGCGCCGACAATTTTTCTTTTGAACCCCCGCCGCAAAATCATTATTTTTTCGTACTATTTTCAGCGTCTTCCCGCCCAAAATTGCCATAATTATCTACAGTAAAAGAGTGCCGTTATATTCGGTTACGTGAATTTTTATACAATAAATACCCTTTTTCGCCAGACGCGTTTTTTATAAGAAAACCGGGAAAAAACACGACGTTCATTTTGGGGTTGCCGCTGTTTCACAACGGAAAAGTCGACGGCAAATGAATAATTTGTGCGCTAATGAGCAGCTGCGGGAGAAAACATGATGGACGATCTGGAGCAGAATTTGCTGTTTCGTTACATGGGTACGCATAGCCCCTGGTGGCGAATGACAGCTGACAGCAATGCTCTGCACCTTGCCGCCAGCGAAAATGCCGATGTGACTGAGGTGGTGGCGCTGGATGATGAACAAGCCGAACTTATCCGCCAGTTAACCGTCATTACCTCCAGCATCTCCATGACGCTCTCGTTGTACGGGGAAGATGTCCCGGTTCATCTTGTGGGGCGCAAAATAACCCGAAATGAATGGGCCGGCACCGCGTCAGCGTGGAACGATACGCCCTCCGTGGCCCGTGACCTGGCTCAGGGCCTCTCTTTTGCTGAACAGGTTGTCTCTGAAGCCAACTCCGTCATCGTTATTCTCGATCATAACGGCAATATTCAGCGTTTTAACCGGCTGAGTGAAGAATATACCGGTCTGAAAGAACAAGAAGTTATTGGCCAGAACGTGTTCAAGCTGTTTATGAGCCGCAGCGAAGCGGCAGCTTCAAAGCGCAATATCACCGGTTTTTTTCGCAACGGCAGCTCCTACGAGGTCGAACGCTGGATCAAAACGCGTAAAGGGCAACGGCTGTTTTTGTTCAGAAACAAGTTTGTTCATAGCGGCAGCGGCAAAAATGAAATTTTCCTTATCTGTTCCGGCACCGACATTACCGAGGAGCGCCGCGCCCAGGAGCGTCTGCGCGTGCTGGCCAATACCGACACCATTACCGGTTTACCAAACCGTAATGCGATCCACGAACTGATTTCTGATGCCATCGCCAGCCGCGGTGAAACGCAGGTAGGCGTGGTGTATCTCGACCTGGATAACTTTAAAAAGGTCAACGATGCCTACGGCCATATGTTTGGCGACCAGCTATTGCAGGCTGTCGCTCTGGCCATTCTGAGCTGTCTGGATGACGGTCAGGTGCTGGCGCGACTTGGCGGTGATGAGTTTATTGTCATGGCCACAGATACCTCTCAGGGCTCTCTGGAAGCGATGGCGTCGCGGATCTTAACCCGTCTGCGCCAGCCGTTCAGAATCGGCCTGATAGAAATTTACACCGGTTGCTCGCTCGGTATCGCCCTCGCGCCACAGCACGGTAACGACAGGGAAAGCGTCATCCGTAATGCCGATACCGCCATGTACACGGCGAAAGAGAATGGCCGGGGCAAGTTCTGCGTCTTCTCACCTGAGATGAACCAGCGCGTATTTGAATATCTCTGGCTGGATACCAACCTGCGTAAAGCGCTGGATAACGATCAGCTTCTGATTCATTACCAGCCTAAAATTACCTGGCGGGGTGAAATCCGAAGTCTGGAAGCGCTGGTGCGCTGGCAGTCGCCGGAACGCGGTTTAATCCCTCCGCTGGAGTTTATCTCTTATGCCGAGGAGTCGGGATTGATTGTCCCGCTGGGCCGCTGGGTGATGCTTGATGTGGTGCGCCAGGTGGCTAAATGGCGCGATAAGGGGATTAACCTGCGCGTGGCGGTCAACGTCTCCGCACGTCAGCTGGCCGACCAGACCATTTTCAGCGATTTAAAGCAGGCGCTGAAGGATCTGGATTTTGAATACTGCCCCATCGACGTTGAACTCACGGAAAGCTGTCTTATCGAAAACGAAGAGCTGGCGCTCTCTGTGATCCAGCAGTTCAGCAAACTTGGCGCGCAAATTCATCTTGATGATTTCGGTACCGGCTACTCGTCTCTGTCGCAGCTGGCGCGGTTCCCTATCGACGCCATTAAACTCGATCAATCCTTCGTCAGGGATATACATAAACAATCGATCTCCCAGTCTCTGGTGCGGGCCATCGTCGCGGTGGCACAGGCATTAAACCTGCAGGTCATTGCTGAAGGGGTCGAGAGCGCGAAAGAAGACGCCTTTCTGACCAAGAACGGCGTCAACGAACGGCAGGGCTTTCTCTTCGCTAAGCCGATGCCCGCTGCCGCATTAGAGCGATGGCTAAAGCGATATCAGTCGCGAAAACAACGTTAACTGGCTTTGCGTAACGCCCCATGATGGCGGTTTTGCAGCATCACCAGACGCTCCATATAGGCGATATCTTTTGGCTCGAGGCAAAACGCCGCATCAACCCAGTCTTCCGTGATATCCATCAGTTCACTGCGCGGCAGTTGCAGTACCCGGGTTCGGGCGCGCAACATCGCCCTTACCCCGTTCAGCTTCGGCCGCAGCGTGTCGATGAAGGTTCTGACGGAGACGTAGCTCTGCCCGGGCTCAAACAGCACATCGACCAATCCATGTTGTTCGTACCATTCTGCCGTATGCGACTCCCCCTTGTAGATGAGTTCTTCCGCCAGTTTCATCCCTGCCCGACGTGCGACCAGCGAATATGCCCCCATGCCCGGGAACAGGTTGAAGGCAATTTCCGGGAAGCCCAGACGGGCATCGCGCTGAGAGAGAACAAAATGGTGTGCCAGCGCAGCCTCAAACCCACCGCCTAGCGCGCTGCCTTCAACCATTGCCAGAGAGACCGCGCCCGTATCAAACCCCCGCGACGCTGCGTGCACACAGTCGACGCAGGCACGTGCATACGCGCGTAACGCTTCACGTCGTCCATTTTGAATGCACTCTACGAAGAACTGTAAATCGCCTCCCGCATTATACATTTCAGGAACCAGTGACCCGGTTACCCAAAAATCGACCAGATACCCGGACTGGCGAACCAGCCAGGAGAGGTTCATGATCTCCTCAATTAACGCATGATTAAAACAAGGACGAGGTTGCGCCCGTAGCATCATCCAGATGGTGTGCCGCTCTTCCTCGTAGTAGGCTGACAACTGTGTGAAACGTTCAGTATCGGTAAACAGGGTGCAGGTAGGCTGGTTGATAACTGTCATAGTCTAATTCCTCACAGAAAAAGCGCCTTGCGCGCAGTTTTAGACTAATCCACTCATTAAGCCCGCAGCATGTGGGGGAATAAATTTATCACTTTCATTTATGTGATTTAGTTATTGCATTTTTTCCCTTCTCTTTTGATCCCATTTTCTGCATCATTGAAAATATTACCTTTTCGCACCTGGGGTGAGATTATGTCTACTATTGATGCACAAGCTGTAGCACAACGTATTGATACCGTGCTGGATATCCTGGTGGCAGGCGATTATCACTCGGCGATCCGTAATCTGGAGATCCTGAAGTCTGAACTTCTTGCTCAGAAGGGTGCTGAAAACGCGCCCGAGAACGGACAGCCAAAAGCGCCGTGGGAAGTTTGATCCTGCTGTTTTCGAACCTGTTTCGCTTTATTAATTGGATGCTATGAATTCCCGACAACAAATCATTTTGCAGATGGTCATTGACCAGGGACGCGTCAGCGTAGTCGATCTCGCTAAAACCACCGGCGTTTCAGAAGTCACCATCCGCCAGGATCTTAACCTGCTGGAGAAACAGAGCTACCTGCGTCGTGCGCATGGATATGCGGTCCCGCTCGATAGCGAGGATGTTGAGACGCGCATGATGAACAACTACGCCCTGAAGCGTGAGCTGGCGGAATTTGCCGCGTCTTTAGTTAACAATGGCGAGACGGTGTTTATCGAAAACGGCAGTAGCAATGCCTTACTGGCGCGCACGCTTGCCGAACAGAAAGACGTTACTATCATCACGGTCAGTAGCTATATCGCGCACCTGCTCAAAGAGACCCGCTGCGAGGTGATCCTGCTGGGCGGCATTTACCAGAAAAAAAGCGAAAGCATGGTTGGCCCCCTGACCCGCCAGTATGTTCAGCAGGTCCATTTCAGTAAGGCCTTTATTGGTATTGATGGCTGGCAGCCAGAAACGGGCTTCACCGGCCGCGATATGATGCGTTCTGATGTGGTGAATGCGGTGCTGGAAAAAGAGTGTGAGGCCATTGTGCTGACTGACAGCTCAAAATTTGGCGCCGTCCACCCTTATACCATGGGGCCAGTCTCTCGCTTTAGCCGCGTAATTACCGACGAACGTTTGAGCGATGAGCATCGTATTAAACTGGAAGATGACGGTCTTATCGTCAATATTATTAAAAAGTCGTCCTGAGTCCTTTAAGCGCCCGAATGTCGGGCGCCTATGTCCCTACTGTCTGAGATGATTCCTAACCCTCCTTTAAGAGTTTTTACCTGTTTAACCCGCCTTAAAGTCGTAAAATTAATGTTAGCGATATAACAGGAAGTGACTATCACCTGCGTGATTACGTAACGCCTGCGCGACCAGCTTTCACGGAAAACAGTTTTTAAGTATTCAATTCGTCTATACTTAAAGCGTAGCTCTTTCCGTGAATCGATAATTCAGGAGAAAGTATTATGACCTTAACCAGCAAAAAATTAGCCGCCGCTGTTCTGGCAATCACTGTAGCAATGTCCCTGAGCGCTTGCTCTAACTGGTCTAAACGTGACCGCAACACCGCAATTGGTGCCGGTGCTGGTGCTCTGGGCGGTGCGGTATTAACAGATGGTAGTACGCTGGGTACATTAGGTGGCGCTGCTGTCGGTGGTATTATCGGTCACCAGGTCGGCAAATAATTATTAAATAAGCCTCCACCGGTACTGCGATATTAGAACGCATTTCAGGTCTGACTTACGCACGTAAAAAAAAGAGCCACGGCAAATGCCGTGGCTCATCTATTTTAGCCGCCCGCCAGTTTCACTTTCATGCCTTTGGCTTCGAGCAGGGATTTAATTAAATCACGTTTATCGCCCTGGATTTCGATAATGCCGTCTTTCACGGCACCACCGCAGCCACATTTCTTTTTCAGATCGGCGGCCAGCTTAACCAGTTCCGCGTCGTCAAGATCAATGCCGGAGATAAGGCATACGCCCTTACCTTTGCGCCCACTGGTCTGACGCTGGATACGAACAATACCGTCCCCCTTCGGGCGCTCGGCTTTCGCTTTTGGTTCGTCTATACGCCCACTTTCTGTTGAGTAGACCAGACGACTGTTGGAATCAGTCATTATGCCCCCTTTTTCAGTGATGCATTGATCGCCTTGAGCGTCTCAGACGGGTTAGCAGACTGCGTCACAGGACGCCCAATGACCATATAGTCTACCCCTGCCGCCAGCGCCTGTTCAGGCGTCATAATGCGACGCTGATCGCCTGCCTCGCTGCCGGCCGGGCGAATACCTGGGGTAACAAGTTTGAAAGCCTGGCCCAGTTCTGATTTGAAACGCACGGCTTCCTGCGCGGAACAGACGACACCATCAAGCCCGCAATTTTGCGTCAGGCGCGCGAGACGCTCTGCATGCTCGGCAGGTGACAACGTCACGCCGAGATCGCGTAAATCACTCTCATCCATACTGGTCAGCACGGTAACCGCAATCAGCAACGGTGCGTCGCTGCCGAACGGCAGGAGCGCTTCACGGGCTGCGGTCATCATTCTTGCCCCACCCGATGCATGCACATTGACCATCCACACCCCCAGTTCTGCAGCAGCAGCCACGGCGTGCGCGGTGGTATTCGGAATATCGTGGAATTTAAGGTCGAGGAAAACGTCAAAACCACGCTGTTGCAGGTCGCGTACGATTTGCGGTCCAAACAGCGTGAACATCTCTTTGCCAACTTTCAGACGGCAGTCGCGAGGGTCTATACCGTCGACAAAGGCCAGTGCCGCGTCACGTTTATTGTAATCAAGCGCAACAACAACAGGAGAATCAGTAATTACGTGGGAAGCGGAGGAAGTAACAGACGTCATGACCAGCCCTTTTCGTCTATGGGCGCGCAGCGGCGCGGAACAGATAAACGGCGAGCATTCTACCTGCCAGCGCTGCAAATTGACAGGATCGATTTACTCTCCTGCCTGGCCGGCAAACCGCACGGACTCGATGGGTTCTGAAAACCCATCAGTATGTTGTAACTAAAATAGATCGTTTTTAAAAATTACTGCCCATCAAGGCCTCGGATTGGCTTGATGGTCGACCATGCCCGGCATGAAGGACAGTGCCAGTACAGCGTATACGCCGTAAACCCACACTTCTGGCAACGATAGCGCGGTTTGCTTCGTACCTGCTCGCCTACCATGTCGCGCAGTACCATCAGGCTCTCTTTGGCGCGCCCTTCCTCTGCATCGTTGAGGTGGTAGTCCATCAGCTTATGGAAAACCCGCATGGTCGGATGACGCTGCAGCTGACGCGTAATATAGACCTGCGCGGTATCACTGCCCTCATACTGCTCAACCACGTCCGAGAGCATCAGTTCGGCAGTCGCGCCGGTGTTCTCTTCCACGCAACGACGCAGGAACGCCACCCATTCATCCTGCTTATCCAGTTGTTGATAGCAGGTTTGCAGCATGTCGAGGGTTTCACTGACCAGCTCTTTATCCTGGTCAATAACCCGCAACAGGCTCTCTACAGCTTTGGCATAGTCGCCGTTCGCCATAAAGACGCGCCCCATCATGATGGAGATACGCGCGCTGTTACGGTCAGCGGCTGCACCCTTTTTAAGCAACGCCATGGCTTTGTCCATGTCGTCGTTGCCCATTTGCTGAAGGGCCAGTTCACAGTAGAAGTGGGCTATCTCAACTCGCTGCTTATCTTTGCCCAGCTTCACCAGACGCTCGGCCGTATCAATGGCTTTCTGCCAGTCACTGGTGGCCTGATAAATCTGCAGCAGCTGCTGCAAGGCACTGACGCGGAAATCCGTTTCATCCACCAGCTGCGAGAACATGTCTTCTGCACGGTCGTACAGCCCCGCCGCCATGTAATCACGACCCAGCTGTTGTACCGCCAGCAGGCGTTGATCGTAGGTCAACGAGGCGCTTTCCATAAGGGTCTGGTGAATACGAATGGCGCGGTCAACCTCGCCGCGCGAGCGGAACAGGTTTCCCAGGGTGAGATGCGCTTCAACGGTGCCCGTATCCTCTTTGAGCATATCGAGGAACAGGTCTACTGCTTTGTCCTGTTGATTGCTCAGGAGGAAGTTCACCCCAGCAACGTAGTCGCGGGAGAGTCGGTTAGCCTCATCCTGTTTTGTTTGTTGCGCACTTCTGCGGCCCATATACCAGCCATAGGCTGCGGCTACAGGCAAAAGCAGAAACAACAACTCCAGCATAGTCGATTATTCCTTGACGACCGGCACACCAGAGCTTTCCGGAATGTCGGACGCAGGCGCAATTTGATGTTCGAGTCGTTTAATTTTACGTTCAGCGCGCGCAAGTGAAACACGAACTTTCAACCAGAAAAGACCGCATACCAGCCAGCCAATCGCAAAGCCCGCGGCGAATAAAACCGCCAGAAGGCTCGATACACGATACTCGCCCTGCGCCAGCAGATAGTTAAACGTCACCTGTTGATCGTTTTGTGCACCCAATGTGACTGAAATGACAAAAATCGCCAATACCAGTAAGAAAATGAGTAAATATTTCACATTACTTCCCGTTATGTGGTTCAAGCGAATAAAGTGTGTTCAACTCATCGCAATCAGCCTTATAAACTACCATTTTAGTGACGTGCGCGAAACGGAAAAAGTGACGCGCCAGTCATGGATTTATGGGCAAAACACGGAATATCAACCGTCAGGCGTCGCTTTGGTCCCTTTCGGCGATCTCTTCTTCCTCGACAGGCGGTGGCGTTAACGGACCGCAGATGCGTTCAGCAAGCCATGTTGCCAGCGTCACAAGCAGCCATGAGATCAGCGTAGCCACCACCAAATCCCGCGGCCAGTGCATACCCAGCAGCAAACGACTGCCCATCACCCCTGTGGCCCAGACCAGTAAAATCGCGATCGTGACAGTACGTCGCCGTGGCCAAAGCAGCCCTACACCCAGTAACGCCCAGCTGGCGGCAAACATGGTATGGCCGGAAGGAAAAGCAAACCCGGTCTCTTTTTGCCAGTGTTTACGTAAGAACTTCGGGATATCCTGCTGTTCCGCAAGCTGTTCTTTGACCAGCGCACCACGATCTTTACGTTTTAAATTGTAGAACTCATCCACCGGAACATGGTGCGCTTTTTCCAGCCAGACGACAAAAGGACGCGGCTCCTGGACATGATCTTTAACCCAGGACTTCACGCCCTGACCGATGAGGATCGCCCCACCCAGTATCGCAAAGAGCATCAGCGCCGCACGCAGACGAAAGCGCAAACACCACAGAAACCAGGCGCAAAGGATCACATGCGTGATAATTCCCCACGGCTGGGTGACCGTCTCCGTTATCCAGTATAATGTTTTCAGCCATGTGGCGTTCTGCCCCGGCTGCCACATCCAGCCTGAGACCCATACGGCCAGCGGCATAATAAGTAGAATGGCCGCACCTGCTGCCGTACGTCTGGCGATTGAAAGCATGTCTTCTCCTTTTTCGCTAAGCACCACAATCATAACTGAAATTCATCTGTTGGGTGGATATGTCGGATCGTGCGTTTAACGTCCATATAGCATGGCGCCCATTAGGCGAACGTGCTGAGCTTGTGGCAAAATGAACAGATACAGAAAGCCAAACAGGCGAAAGGCACGAAACGTGTCAGCCTACTCTGGAGAATCACATGCAGCTTAAACGTGTGGCAGAAGCCAAACTGCCAACCCCATGGGGCGATTTCCTGATGGTGGGATTTGAAGAACTGGCAACCGGACAGGATCATGTCGCGCTGGTGTTCGGTGACATTTCAGGACAGACGCCGGTACTCTCTCGCGTACATTCGGAGTGTCTGACTGGCGATGCCTTGTTCAGCCTGCGCTGTGATTGCGGTTTCCAGCTTGAAGCAGCCCTTTCTCACATCGCTGAAGAAGGTCGTGGGGTGCTGCTTTATCACCGTCAGGAAGGTCGTAATATTGGCCTGCTGAATAAAATCCGCGCCTACGCGCTGCAGGATCAGGGATACGATACGGTTGAAGCGAACCACCAGCTCGGGTTTGCCGCCGATGAGCGCGACTTTACCCTGTGCGCCGATATGTTCAAGCTTCTTGGGGTAGATGAGGTCCGTCTGCTGACCAATAACCCGAAAAAGGTGGAAATCCTGACCGAAGCGGGGATCAATATCGTCGAACGTGTTCCGCTGATTGTCGGCCGTAACCCGAAAAACGCCCACTATCTTGATACCAAAGCCGCCAAAATGGGTCACCTCCTGAGCGAGTGATCGCGAGATGCCCGGCATCGCCATCGCGAGCCGGGCTGAGTGCGTCAATCCAGCATTTTACGAATTACGTAATGTAATATGCCGTCGTTCTGGTAGTAAGTCAGCTCGGTTGCCGTATCAATGCGACACCGGCATTCAAGCACTTCCGTTTTACCGTCTGCTCGCGTTAACGTCACCGGAACCGTTTTACCCGGCTGCAGGTTTTGCAGACCACTAATATCAATCTGCTCTTCCCCGGTCAGCCCCAGCGTTTTACGGGTGACGCCCTGCGGGAACTCTAGCGGCAGGATCCCCATCCCGATAAGATTCGAACGGTGAATACGCTCGAAAGATTCGGCAATGACCACGCGTACCCCAAGCAGGCGCGGACCTTTCGCTGCCCAGTCTCGACTGGAGCCGGAGCCGTACTCTTTACCGGCAATCACCGCCAGCGGCGTGCCTTCCTGTTGGTATTTGACGGCGGCATCATAAATCGAAACCACTTCCGTGCCAGGTAAATGACGCGTCATGCCCCCTTCCACGCCTGGAACCATTTCGTTGCGGATGCGGATGTTGGCAAACGTCCCGCGCATCATCACTTCGTGGTTACCACGACGCGATCCGTAGGAGTTGAAGTCCCGGCGTTCCACCCCACGGCTTTGCAGATAGCGCCCTGCCGGACTGTCGGCTTTGATACTGCCCGCCGGCGAGATGTGGTCCGTGGTAACGGAATCGCCCAGCATCGCCAGAATACGCGCCCCGTGGATATCCTTAAGCGGAGCAGGTTCAGCCAGCATGTCATCGAAGAACGGTGACAGACGAATATAGGTCGAATCATCCTGCCAGTCATAGGTATCCGAGCCCACGACGTTAATTGTTTTCCATTCCGGCGTGCCCTCAAACACTTCCGCATACTCTTTGCGGAACATTTCGGTTGAGACCTTTTCAACGGCTCGCGCGATGTCGCGTGAAGACGGCCAGATATCTTTCAGGTAAACAGGCTCGTTCTTGCGATCTTGACCAATCGGGTCTGTCGTGAGATTGATATTCATGTTTCCCGCCAGCGCGTAAGCCACAACCAGCGGCGGCGAGGCCAGCCAGTTGGTTTTCACCAGCGGATGAATACGCCCTTCAAAGTTGCGGTTACCGGAAAGAACCGCACCCACGGTAAGATCGCCCTGCTTGATCGCCGTTTCAATCGGCTCAGGCAGCGGACCGGAGTTACCGATACAGGTAGTACATCCGTAACCCACGAGGTTAAAGCCCAGCTCGTCAAGGTACGGGGTGAGTTTTGCCTGCGCCAGGTAATCTGAAACCACTTTAGAGCCCGGGGCCAGCGAAGCCTTAACCCACGGCTGCGGTTTCAGGCCAAGCTCAACGGCTTTTTTGGCCAACAGTCCCGCGGCCATCAAAACGCTTGGGTTCGAGGTGTTGGTGCAGGAGGTGATAGCGGCAATAACCACCGCGCCATCCGGAAGTTGATACTGATGTCCGTTCAGGACATAGTCTATTGGACGGTGATCTTTTTTCGCGACATTAACTTCCAGTTCATTGCTGGCGGCAAAAGCTTTCGGTACGTCCGGTAACGCGACCCGATCCTGCGGACGTTTTGGCCCGGCAAGGCTCGCCTCGACGCTTCCCATATCCAGCTCAAGCGTGCTGGTAAATACCGGCTCATCACCCGGGTTTCGCCACATCCCCTGCGCTTTAGTGTAGGCCTCGACCAGCGCGACCTGCTCTTCACTGCGACCACTCAGGCGCATATATTCCAGCGTGACGTCATCGATGGGGAAGAAGCCACAGGTCGCGCCATATTCCGGCGCCATATTGGCGATCGTGGCGCGATCGGCCAGCGGCAGCGAATCCAGCCCGTCACCGTAGAATTCAACAAATTTACCCACCACGCCATGCTTACGCAGCATCTGGGTGACGGTCAACACCAGGTCGGTGGCGGTAATGCCTTCCGACAGCTTACCGGTGAGTTTGAAGCCCACCACATCAGGAATGAGCATCGACACCGGCTGACCAAGCATAGCCGCTTCCGCTTCAATACCCCCGACGCCCCACCCCAGCACACCGAGGCCGTTAATCATGGTGGTATGTGAATCCGTCCCGACCAGCGTATCCGGATAAGCCACCCACTCTTTATCCTGCAATTCACTCCAGACGGCTTTGCCCAGATATTCGAGGTTAACCTGATGGCAAATACCGGTTCCAGGCGGAACCACGCTAAAGCGGCTGAACGCCTGTTGCCCCCATTTCAGGAAGACATAGCGCTCGTGGTTACGTTCCATCTCCAGACGTACGTTTTCGCCAAAAGCGTCATCATCACCGAAGTGGTCAACGGTCACGGAGTGGTCAATCACGAGGTCAACGGGAGAAAGCGGATTCACTTTTGCCGTATCGCCACCGAGGCGCTTAACGGCTTCGCGCATGGCGGCTAAATCAACCACGGCGGGAACACCGGTAAAGTCCTGCATCAGGACCCTCGCCGGGCGATAGGCTATTTCTCTGTCGGCATGGGCACTCTTCAGCCACCCCGCCAGCGCCTGGATATCCTCGAGGGTGACGGAATCGCCATCCTGCCAGCGTAAGAGGTTTTCCAGCAAAACTTTCAAGGACTTGGGTAAACGCGAAATGTCCCCAAGCGTTCTGGCAGCCAGTGGCAGGCTATAGTAATGCCAGGTTTTGTTTTCTGCCTGTAATGTGTCCTTACTGGCTTCGCGTAGGGTTAACGACATAAGCTCCTCCTTAATTACAGAGATGTCCTGACAATCATCAGGGCTGTAATTAAAGATAACACAAAGATGTCGTAACGTTTTGATAACAACCCGAATTGATAAATTTAGGAATGGTCCAGTGAAGTGCGAAAACAAAAAACCCCGCCGCAGCGAGGTTTTGGATTTACAGGAAGGCCAGCCAGATGAGCTGAGACCAGAACAGGATCGACACAGAAAAAACGCCGAGCCATGACCAGTATTTGTGAGACATCATGTTATTCATCATAGGGTACACCAGGCATTATTTTTAAAAAGGCTCCGAGGTTTGCCCTCAGTTCTATATTGCTGATGTGTATTTATTAAAGAGTACAAAGGTGCAGAGTCTTTATTCAGACTATTTGCATCATTACGCAATTAACTAAATTATTGTTTTTTGGGTTCGTCTTCTGCGAACACATCAATAAAGGCTTGCTGCTGTGGCGTCAGTTTCCAGGACGCGGGGACAACGGTCGCAGGTGCTTTGCGTCCTTTGTGACCACTGTCACGATGCTGACACATCTGTTTTACCGTTTCTGTACGTACCGTCACTGCCATATTCAACCCCAATATTTCCAGGCAAGGAGAGCAACCACTACCCAAAACAGGGCGGAGACGAGAAAGACCGCCAGCCAGGCTTTACGCTTGAGCGCAGGATCCCTTTGCGGTTCTTCACTTCCTGAAGGCATTGCTAACCTCATACAATCGATATCGCTTATCATTTAGGACCAAACAATTGGTACAATTAATCATCTGTTGAGATAAATCCTAAAGAAACTTTAGCCGAAAAGCCAGTGAATTTACGCATCAATTGGTGGGAAATATTCAATCTTTTGACCAGAAATAAATAATTGAAAAGAAATATTTGCGTAGCCGTAAATTAGTTTCTACTTTTGTCGCCAATTCACGACATTAAAACCATACAGATTAAATGGGTAATGACATTATATGGCAGGGAAAATGTAGATGATGATAATTATGATTTAGCTTTGAGGAGTTAATTCGGTATCTTTCCGTGAGGGAAAGATACCGGGAGTGATTATTTTGCCGGAAGTTTGATGTCTTTAAACATCTCTTCAATATCTTCATTTGAGCGTAATGCAACCGCCGTATCGACCACGTCACGCGTTAAATGCGGGGCAAAGCGTTGAATAAAATCATACATATAGCTGCGCAGGAAGGTGCTGCGACGGAAACCAATTTTGGTCGTGCTGTGGCTGAAAATATCGTGCGCATCAAGACGAACCAAATCCGGATCTGAAACCGGGTCGACGGCCATGCTGGCAATCACCCCAACGCCCAGGCCAAGCCGCACATAGGTTTTAATGACATCAGCATCCGTGGCGGTAAAGACAATGCGCGGCGTTAATCCCGCCCGGTTAAAGGCCGTATCAAGCTCAGAACGTCCGGTGAAGCCGAAGGTGTATGTCACTAAAGGATATTGCGCCAGCTCTTCAATAGTCACCGACCCTTTCCCCGCCAGCGGATGATCCGGGGTCACTACGATAGAACGGTTCCAGTGGTAGCACGGTAGCATAACCAGATCGTCATACAGGTGAAGCGCTTCTGTCGCGATGGCAAAGTCCGCGTTGCCCTTTGAAACCGCTTCAGCGATTTGCGTGGGCGAGCCCTGATGCATATGCAAAGAGACGCGCGGATAACGTTCTATAAAGCCCTTAATAACGCCTGGCAGCGCATAACGCGCCTGAGTATGCGTTGTGGCAATATAAAGCGAGCCTTTATCCGGCCAGGTATGTTCACCCGCCACGGACTTAATAGCGTCAACTTTGGAGAGGACTTCCCGGGCAATACGAATGATTTCCTGCCCGGCGGGTGTCACCTGCGTGAGGTGCTTACCGCTGCGAGCGAAAATCTGGATACCTAATTCGTCCTCCAGCATACGAACCTGTTTGCTGATGCCCGGTTGCGAGGTATATAACCCCTCAGCGGTAGAAGAGACGTTGAGGTTGTGATTCACCACCTCAACGATATAACGAAGCTGCTGTAATTTCATGCCAGACCATCCGATTTAGCGCACGCGGTCAATCGCTTAAGACGATTTGATAATAAGAAAAGGGTTAACTATAACCACTATATCATTTATAGCCTGACTGTATAGTACGGAACAAAAAATAATAACAAGGTAATAAAAAAGGGCCGGAAGTCCGGCCCTTTTACAGGTAAGTTACGGTAAGGGAAGATTATTTCTTGCCTTCAACCCATTTTCCGTCGACAAAGAAGGCGGACCAGCCGGTCGCTTTCCCCTCTTTCTCAGCCGCAACGTACTGCTGTTTTGTTTTACGGCTAAAACGTACCACCGTTTTATTGCCTTCAGGATCCTGCTGTGGCGCATCGGCCAGATAACGCAGTTTCTCAGGCAGACGGTCGCGGAAGCGATGCAGCTCTTCCACCAGCGGCGCGCGGGTTTCACGCGATTTCGGGAAGGTGTTTGCCGCGAGGAAGACCCCGGCAGCACCGTCACGCAGCACGAAATAGGCGTCAGACTTCTCACACGGCAATTCTGGCAGCGGAACCGGATCTTCCTTCGGCGGCGCGACTTCACCGTTACGCAGAATCTTACGGGTGTTCTTACACTCGTCGTTGGTGCACGCCATGTATTTCCCGAAACGCCCCATTTTCAGGTGCATTTCCGAGCCACACTTCTCGCACTCAACGATAGGGCCGTCATAGCCTTTGATGCGGAACTCACCCTCTTCGATCTCATAACCATCACACGTTGGGTTATTCCCGCAGACGTGCAATTTGCGTTTCGGATCGATCAGGTAGCTGTCCATCGCCGTGCCACATTTCTTACAACGACGTTTGGCACGCAGGGCATTGGTTTCTGCATCGTCACCTTCCAGCACGTTAAGAACTTCGTTCTCAGGTACCAGGTTGATGGTGGTTTTGCAGCGCTCTTTCGGCGATAACGCATAGCCAGAGCAACCGAGGAAGACGCCTGTTGTCGCAGTACGGATCCCCATCTTACGGCCACAGGTTGGGCAATCGATGCTGGTCAGTACCATCTGGTTAGGCAGCATGCCGCCCTCTTCAGGATCTTTCTCCGCTTTTTCAAGCTGGTTGGTAAAGTCGCTGAAGAAGCTGTCGAGCACTTTCTTCCATTCCGCCTGATGACTGGCAACCTGGTCAAGGCTGTCTTCCATCTGTGCGGTAAAGTCGTAGTTCATCAACTCGCGGAAGTTGGCTTCCAGACGGTCGGTTACGATCTCACCCATTTTTTCAGCGTAGAAACGGCGGTTTTCAACACGCACATAACCACGATCCTGAATGGTCGAAATGATTGACGCATAGGTTGACGGACGACCAATACCGCGTTTTTCCAGCTCTTTTACCAGCGATGCTTCGCTAAAGCGCGCAGGCGGCTTGGTAAAGTGCTGAGCTGGCACGAGGTCAACCAGAGAGAGTTCATCCCCTTTGTTCACCGCCGGCAGCGTTCGGTCTTCGTCGCCTTTACGCAGTGCAGGCATGACTTTCGTCCAGCCGTCGAAACGCAGGATACGGCCACGCGCTTTCAGACGGAAATCACCCGCCCCGACGGTAAGCGTAGTGGAATCGTACTGCGCGGGTGTCATTTGACACGCGACGAACTGGCGCCAGATAAGCTGGTACAGCTTCTGGGCGTCGGCTTCCATATCCTTCAGCGAGTCCGCTAACACAGAGACGTCAGAAGGACGAATGGCTTCGTGCGCTTCCTGTGAGTTCTCTTTGCTGGCGTACTGGTTAGCGCTTTCCGGCAGGTATTTCTTACCGAAATTGTCACCGATATAGCCGCGCACCATGTTAACCGCATCCTGACTCAGGTTAGTCGAGTCGGTACGCATGTAGGTGATGTAACCCGCTTCATACAAGCGCTGGGCCATCATCATGGTTTTCTTCACGCCATAACCCAGACGCGTGCTTGCGGCCTGTTGCAGCGTAGAGGTAATAAACGGTGCGCCAGGCTTACTGCTAGTCGGTTTGTCTTCACGCTCCAGAACCTGATAGCGTGCTTTTTCCAGCAGCGCCACCGCGGCCATGGTCTGGTCACGGTTTTCAGGACGGAAAGGCTTGTCGTTCTGATGGCTCACCTGCAGCGGCAGAGCATCCCCGCCCGGCGTGGTGACATTCGCGTCGACTTCCCAGAACTCTTCTGGCACAAACGCTTTAATTTCGCGTTCACGTTCAACGACAAGACGCACGGCAACGGATTGCACACGGCCTGCGGACAGACCACGGGCAATCTTTTTCCACAGCAGTGGAGACACCATGTAGCCCACAACACGGTCCATAAAGCGACGTGCCTGCTGCGCGTTTACACGGTCAATGTTCAGTTCGCCCGGCTTTTCAAACGCCTGACGAATCGCATTCTTCGTAATTTCGTTAAACACTACACGGCTGTAGCGTTTGTCATCACCACCGATCACTTCCCGCAGGTGCCACGCAATGGCTTCCCCTTCGCGGTCAAGGTCGGTTGCGAGATAGATGTGGTCTGCTTTTTCAGCAAGCTGCTTCAGCTCATTAACGACTTTTTCTTTACCGGGCAGCACTTCGTATTGTGCATCCCAGTTGTGCCATGGGTTAACACCCATGCGGTTGACAAGCGCGCTACGTTCATCCTTTTTAGGCTTTTTAGCCCCTTTGGTGGAGGTAGAGTCTGCGCTCTTTTTGCTGGCTGAGCCACTGGTCGGCAAATCGCGGATATGACCCACGCTGGACTTAACCACGTAGTCATTACCCAGATACTTATTGATCGTTTTGGCTTTTGCCGGGGACTCAACGATGACGAGAGCTTTACCCATATTCACCTTTACCTAATTTAATTCTTCCAGGAATACGCCGCACGTTGATTTCCCTTCCACTGACGACGCGTCATTGATATTGCGACTGCGTCAGGGGATATCAACCCCTTTGTCTTACCGAACGTCAGAGAAATGACGCCCAGGTGATTGAGTTTTCGGGTATTTTTCTCACGCCTCATATGATTCGTGACGAATTACCGGTCGAATGTCAAGCAATTCTGTTGCCAGAATGACGAAAGCGCACACTCTACCTGATAAAATCCGTTACGCAACTTTATTAGCATGCAAAAGCAAATCACGCCAGCCAGGCTCCTGCGCCTTATCCCCTCAGATTACAGGGAAAATTTGCCCCCAAAGCGCCCTCGGCGTAGACTATTGTCACTGTTTAAGGAGTGGATTATGCACAATACGACCCAACCAATTGACCGAGTCTCTCTGCTTATCGAAGCAAACAAGCTTATCCGTGATCATGAAGATACTCTGGCGGGCATTGAAGCCACCGGCGTAGAACAGCGTAATGGCGTGCTGGTTTTCAGCGGCGAATACTTCCTTGACGAACAGGGGCTACCTACCCCGAAAAGCACCGCCGTGTTTAACATGTTTAAATACCTGGCGCATACGCTTTCAGAGAAATATCACCTGGTTGATTAATGCAAAACGCGAGGCCTGAGCCTCGCGTTTTTGTTTACAGCAACGGTTTTTGTCCGCGCTGTAGCCAGCGGAGCAACAGCCGATCGGCACTTTCTGCCGCACTGTTGGTAAAGCGATCGAGCAGACGCTTGCGCTGCGTAAAGCGCACGCCCACCAGCTCACGGCCATCCATCAGGTTCAACAGCAGGTCATCGCTGGTGCCCACTTCATCTACCAGTCCTTTCTCCTGGGCCTGGATACCGTACCAGTGCTCCCCCGTCGCGACCTGCTCAATATCGAGCGATGGGCGCATGCGGTGCACAAAGTCTTTAAAGAGGTGGTGCGTTTCATTGAGATCTTCACGGAATTTCTGACGCCCCTCTTCCGTGTTTTCCCCCAGCAGCGTCAGAGTGCGTTTGTACTGCCCGGCCGTGTGCAGTTCAATGTCGATCTCTTTGTTTTTGAGGAAGCGGTTAAAGTTAGGGATTTGCGCAACCACACCGATTGAACCAATAATAGAAAACGGTGCCGCCACAATTTTATCCGCGACGCAGGCCATCATGTAGCCACCGCTCGCCGCGACTTTATCCACCGCAACGGTCAGCGGGATCTGTTTTTCACGCAGGCGCTGCAGCTGTGACGCAGCCAGCCCGTAACCGTGTACCACACCGCCCGGGCTTTCAAGACGCACCACCACCTGATCCTGCGGTTTTGCCACGGCAAGAACGGCAGTGACCTCTTCGCGCAGAGAAGAAACTTCATGCGCATCCATGCTGCCTTTAAAGTCGAGCACATAGACGCGTGGCTTTGCCTCATCCTGCGGTGCATTGAGCTTGGCTTTCGCTTTTGCCGCTTTGGCTTCCTGTTTATGCTTTTTCTTCTGCGCTTTAAGCCACTGCTTCTGTTGATGGCTATCGAGCAGCGACAGAGACATATCTTCCTGCATCTCTTTATACTGCTCACTCAGGCGGGTAATGCGTAACTCCCCACGCTGACGCTTACGCTGCGTCAGGTTTACAATCAGAACGGCAATCACCGCAATGGCAATCACCACCGTTGCGATTTTGGCCAAAAACAACCCATACTGAGAAAGTAATTCCACGCGTTCCACCTTGTTTAACCACGATTCTTTCACGGCAGTGTACAACAGCCCTGCCCATGCGTCTCGCTCGTGACATTACCTCTGCGAGCCTGCTTCAGGAATCCCCTCATAGGGGTTTAAATATTTGCAAATTGTTAATTTTACAGTAATGCCTCCTGTAGACTGATTGAATTCTCATGCTAATTCGGGCATAAAGCCGAAAAGTCATAAAGAAGGCGTCATTGCGTCACTGCGCGCCAGAGGAGTCCCCGTGCATTATCAACCGCAAAAAAATCTGCTGCAAAATCGCATCATTCTGGTCACCGGTGCCAGCGACGGAATTGGTCGCGAGGCGGCCCTGACCTACGCTGACTATGGCGCGAGCGTTATTCTTATTGGTCGTAACGAAGATAAACTGAAAAGCGTCGCGCAGGAAATAGAGGCGGCAGGCGGCATTCCGGCCCCGTGGTATACCCTCGATTTACTCACCTGCACGCCAGCGGTGTGCCAGGAACTTGCTCACCGTATTAGCGCCCACTATCCGCGGCTGGACGGTGTCCTTCACAATGCGGGTTTGCTGGGAGAAGTCCGTCCTATGGATGAACAGGATCCCGATATCTGGCAGCAGGTGATGCAGGTCAACGTCAACGGCACGTTTTTCCTGACGCAGGCATTGCTTCCTTTATTACTTAAATCTGAGTCCGGCTCGCTGGTCTTTACCTCCTCAAGCGTAGGCCGCGAAGGTCGAGCCAACTGGGGGGCATATGCCGTCTCGAAATTCGCGACTGAAGGGATGATGCAGGTGCTGGCGGAAGAGTATCAAAGCCGCCATCTGCGCGTAAATTGCATTAACCCGGGAGGAACACGCACCAAAATGCGCGCCAGCGCCTTCCCGTCGGAAGACCCGCAGAAACTAAAAACACCCGCAGACATTATGCCGCTCTATCTCTGGCTGATGGGCGACGACAGCCGTCGTAAAACGGGGATGACCTTCGATGCCCAGCCGGGCCGTAAACCAGGGATTTCGCAATGAGTGAAGAACGTCATCAACAACGCCAGCAGCGTCTGAAGGAACAGGTCGATGCGCGCGTTGCGGCCGCACAGGACGAGCGCGGGATAATTATCGTCTTTACCGGTAACGGCAAAGGTAAAACTACCGCGGCATTTGGCACCGCCACGCGTGCTGTCGGTCACGGGCAGAAAGTGGGCGTCATTCAGTTCATCAAAGGCGAATGGCCGAACGGCGAACGTAATCTGCTTGAACCGCATGGCGTTGAATTTCAGGTGATGGCGACAGGTTTTACATGGGATACGCAGAACCGGGAAACCGATACTGCAGCTTGTCTTGCAGTCTGGGAGCACGCCAAAAGAATGCTGGCAGACCCCGCCCTGAATATGGTTTTGCTGGATGAGATAACCTATATGGTGGCCTACGACTATCTCCCGCTGGATGCGGTACTGGAGGCGTTACGACAACGCCCGGCGCACCAGACGGTTATCGTCACGGGGCGTGGCTGTCATCGGGAAATACTGGAGCTTGCTGATACTGTCAGCGAACTGCGTCCGGTCAAACACGCGTTTGACGCGGGAATCAAAGCGCAAATCGGTATTGATTACTAAGAAAAAAGCCCGGTGATATTCACCGGGCTTTTATGTTAACCGTTGTTGTTGCGGCTGCCAGAGCGGCGGTTGCTGCTCACCTGGCTATGGCGTTTCACCGCACGACGGATCTGATTCGCCTTCATACGACGACGATCTTTTTCCACCGCCACTTTAGAGGTGGTTTCTGGCGTCAGGCCAACCAGTTCACGCAGGTAGTTAGTCTGTGTCAGATCCAGCTCGGTATAACCACCCCGTGGCAGACCTTTTGGCAGCAGGATGTCGCCATAACGGACACGGATCAGACGGCTCACCTGCACACCTACCGCTTCCCAAAGACGACGCACTTCGCGGTTACGGCCTTCAGTCAGGGTAACGTTGTACCACTGGTTAATGCCTTCGCCACCGGTAAATTTGATGGTTTTAAATGCCGCAGGACCGTCTTCCAGCTGAACGCCGCGTGACAGATCGCGCAGTTTATTCTCATCAACCTGGCCGAAGACACGCACGGCGTATTCGCGTTCCACTTCACGGCTAGGGTGCATCAGACGGTTTGCCAGTTCACCATCAGTGGTAAACAGCAGCAGGCCGCAGGTATTCACGTCCAGACGCCCCACGGCAATCCAGCGAGCGCCGCGCAGTTTAGGCAGACGGTCAAACACCGTCGGGCGACCTTCAGGGTCGTTGCGCGTACACAGCTCGCCTTCTGGCTTGTAATACGCCAGCACGCGGCAGATCTGCTCAGCGGACTCTTTCACGGAAATAAGATGACCGTCGATGCGGATCTTCAATCCCGGTACGATTTCTACGCGGTCACCCAGCGTGGCGATTTTACCGTCCACACTCACGCGACCCGCTTCAATAATGGCTTCGATTTCACGGCGTGAACCGTGGCCGGCACGCGCCAGCACTTTCTGTAACTTCTCGCTCATTGAGCTTCCTCAGGTGTCGCCTTCACAGGCGTCGAATCAGGTCAAAAGAGGGCTCAGCCCTGCTTTGATGGCCGCGTAGTATATCTGCTTACACCCTTACAAGAAAGGCTTAACATCACCCACGCCTTCACGAATCACTTCTGGCGCATCTTCGGTTAAGTCAACAACGGTGGTTGGCTGCTGACCAAGGTAGCCGCCATGAATAATCAACTCGACCACCTTTTCCAGACGGTCTTTAATCTCTTCGGGATCGGATTCGGTGAACTCGCTGCCAGGCAACATTAAAGAGGTCGAAAGCATCGGCTCGCCGAGGGTTTCCAGCAGCGCCTGCGCAATCGGGTTGGACGGTACGCGCATCCCGATGGTTTTACGCTTTTCCTGTAACAGACGACGCGGCACTTCCTTGGTTCCTTTAAGAATAAAGGTGTAGTTGCCCGGTGTGTTATTTTTGATCAGACGAAACGCCACGTTATCGACATACGCGTAGGTCGACAGCTCAGAAAGATCGCGGCACATCAGGGTAAAGTTATGGCCGTCCGGCAGCTGACGAATGCGGCAAATGCGCTCCATCGCCCCTTTGTCTTCAATTTTACAGCCCAGCGCGTAGCCAGAATCGGTCGGGTAGACAATCACGCCGCCTTTGCGAACGATCTCCACGGCCTGATTAATTAAGCGTGGCTGCGGGTTATCCGGATGAATATAGAAAAACTGACTCATACTTCCCTCTCTTCAATTTTCTGCGGCTGTTCCCAGAGCTGCCAGACGGGTTCAACGCCTGCGGGCAACCAGAGCTTGCGTCCCAGCTCGATCCACGCACAGGGTTGATGGAAATCCGACCCTTGCGAACCCAGCAGACCGAACTGACGAGCGTAGGTCGCGAGCTGCGCACGCTCATTGGGCGCCTGCTGACACTGGGCGACTTCCATCGCCTCACCGCCACATTCGGCAAAGTGTGCCAGCAGTCTTTTCAGCCACTTAGCAGAAAGATTATACCGCCCCGGATGGGCGAGCACGGCCTTACCGCCAGAATGATGAATGACATCAATAGCTTGTTTTATTGTACACCACTGTGGCGGAACGTAACCGGTTTTCCCGCGTGCCAGATATTTTTTAAACACGTCCGCCATCGTTGTGGCTTTGCCCGCCTCAACCAGAAAACGGGCAAAATGGCCGCGCGTCACCGCCCCACCGTTTGCCAGTTTCTGTGCACCTTCCAGCGCTCCGGGAATATGCGCTTTTTCCAGTCGCTCACCAATCATTTCGGCGCGTTCGTTGCGGCGCGATTTTTGTTCTTGCAAAAACGCACGCATTGCCGGATGTTCAATATCGATATTGAGGCCAACAATGTGAATTTCGTGATTTTCCCAGACTGTCGAAATTTCGACGCCGGGCACCAGATTCAGCGCCAGTCCGCTGCGGGCAATTTCGGCGCGCGCCGCGGGAATAGCATCTGTCGTATCGTGATCGGTTATCGCCAGCGTGCCAACACGCATTTCAACGGCGCGATGAACCAGGGCTTCGGGTGTCAGCAGGCCATCAGAGGCCTGAGTATGGCTGTGTAAATCATAAATTACGGCGTAGGTGGTATCGCTCAAAGCACTTCCCATAGCAGGTTAAAGACATCCGAAACCCCTATGATAACGGCTTGGCGCGAAATTCTGAAATCAAGGGTTGACAACTTGCCATTGAACTAGTTAACTAGTACGCAAGTTCACACGAGAAAGGTATCTGAAAATGACAGCACATTTCACTCTGCACGGTTGGTGGCGCACATCCTGATTATCGGGCAGTGTCACACGTCTGCGAAATGCAAACAGATACCCAGCCCGCGACTAAGCGGGCTTTTTTTTGAACAGAATAAATGAGAACAACATAATGCAAACAGCCAAACCACACCTCGAATTGCTGACCTGCGAGGCGGTCTATCGCCACAACCCAACCGCGCTGTTTCATCAGGTCTGCGGTGCGCGTCCGGCAACGTTGCTGCTGGAATCCGCGGATATTGACAGTAAAGACGATCTTAAGAGCCTGCTGCTGGTCGACAGCGCATTGCGCATTACCGCGCTGGGTGACACTGTCACGATTAAGGCGCTCTCTGAGAACGGTGCCGCGTTGCTGCCACTGCTGGACGCCTCCCTGCCAGCGGGCATCGAGAATGAACGTCACCCGGAAGTGCGGGTACTGCATTTCCCGCCGGTCAGCCAACTGCTGGACGAAGATGCACGCCTCTGTTCTTTGTCAGTCTTCGATGCCTTCCGCCTGCTGCAAAACCTGGTCTCGGTACCAGAAGATGAACGCGAAGCGATGTTCTTTGGCGGGCTGTTTGCTTACGATCTGGTCGCCGGTTTCGAAGACCTGCCGGAAACCGAACAGGGCAACCGCTGCCCTGACTACTGCTTCTACCTGGCCGAAACCCTGCTGGTGATCGACCATCAGAAAAAATACACCCGTATTCAGGCGAGCCTGTTCACCCCATCCGTGACCGAGAAAACACGTCTTGAGCAGCGCATTGCTCAGCTGCAACAGCAAATGACCGAAGCGCCACCCGCACTGCCGGTTCAGCATGTAGAGAAGATGACCTGTGAGGTTAACCAGACCGACGATCAGTACGGTGCCGTGGTGCGTCAGATGCAAAAGGCGATTCGCGCCGGGGAAATTTTCCAGGTCGTCCCGTCCCGTCGTTTCTCACTGCCCTGCCCGTCGCCGCTGGCGGCCTATGACGTGCTCAAAAAGAGCAACCCAAGCCCGTATATGTTCTTTATGCAGGACAACGAGTTCACCCTGTTTGGTGCGTCACCGGAAAGCTCCCTGAAATACGACGCCACCAGCCGCCAGATCGAGATCTACCCGATTGCCGGTACACGTCCGCGCGGGCGTCGCGCCGATGGCTCTCTGGATCGCGATCTCGACAGCCGTATCGAACTGGAAATGCGCACCGACCACAAAGAGCTCTCCGAGCACCTGATGCTGGTCGACCTGGCGCGTAACGATCTGGCCCGTATTTGTACTCCCGGCAGCCGCTATGTGGCTGACTTAACGAAAGTCGACCGTTACTCCTTCGTGATGCACCTGGTCTCCCGCGTGGTGGGTGAACTGCGCAACGACCTCGACGTGCTGCACGCCTATCGCGCCTGCATGAACATGGGCACCCTGAGCGGTGCGCCGAAAGTCCGTGCGATGCAGCTTATCGCCGCCGCCGAAGGGCGTCGTCGCGGCAGCTATGGCGGTGCGGTGGGTTATTTCACCGCACACGGTGACCTTGATACCTGCATCGTTATCCGCTCTGCCTATGTTGAAGACGGCATTGCCACCGTCCAGGCGGGCGCCGGGGTGGTTCTTGATTCTGTTCCGCAGTCTGAAGCTGACGAAACGCGCAATAAAGCTCGCGCGGTATTGCGCGCCATCGCTACCGCACACCATGCACAGGAGATTTTCTGATGGCTGACATTCTGCTGCTCGATAACATCGACTCCTTTACCTATAACCTGGCAGATCAGCTGCGTGCGAATGGTCACAACGTCGTTATCTATCGTAACCACGTGCCGGCGCAAACCCTGATTGAGCGTCTGGCAACCATGCAAAACCCGGTGCTGATGCTCTCTCCTGGCCCCGGCGCCCCCAGTGAAGCGGGCTGTATGCCTGAACTGCTGACCCGTATGCGCGGCAAGTTGCCTATTATCGGCATCTGCCTGGGGCATCAGGCGATTGTTGAAGCCTATGGCGGATACGTCGGTCAGGCGGGTGAAATCCTGCACGGTAAAGCCTCCAGCATTGAACATGACGGTCAGGCGATGTTTGCCGGGCTGCCGAATCCGCTGCCGGTGGCGCGCTACCACTCGCTGGTCGGCAGCAACATCCCGGCAGGCCTGACCATTAACGCCTCGTTCGAAGGCATGGTGATGGCCGTACGTCACGATACCGATCGTGTCTGTGGAATGCAGTTCCATCCGGAGTCAATCCTCACCTCTCACGGCGCGCGTCTGCTGGAACAGACCCTGGACTGGGCGCTGCAGAAACTGGAACAGACCAACACCCTGCAACCTGTTCTGGAAAAATTGTATCAGGCACAGACCCTGAGCCAGCAGGAGAGCCACCAGCTCTTCTCCGCCGTGGTTCGCGGTGAACTGAAGCCTGAACAACTGGCGGCCGCGCTGGTGAGCATGAAAGTTCGCGGTGAAAGCCCGCAGGAAATTGCCGGTGCGGCAACGGCGCTGCTGGAAAATGCCGCCCCGTTCCCGCGCCCGGACTACATGTTTGCGGATATCGTCGGTACCGGTGGTGATGGCAGCAACAGCATCAATATCTCCACCGCCAGCGCCTTCGTGGCGGCTGCCTGTGGTTTGAAAGTGGCGAAGCACGGTAACCGCAGCGTCTCAAGCCGGTCGGGATCGTCAGATCTGCTGGCCGCATTCGGCATCAACCTCGAGATGAACGCCGAACGTTCGCGTGAAGCCCTGGACGACCTGGGCGTCTGCTTCCTGTTTGCGCCGAAATATCACACCGGTTTCCGCCATGCGATGCCGGTTCGCCAGCAGCTTAAAACCCGCACGCTGTTTAACGTGCTCGGCCCGCTGATCAACCCGGCCCATCCGCCGCTGGCGCTGATTGGCGTCTACAGCCCGGAGCTGGTTCTGCCGATTGCAGAGACCCTGCGCGTGCTGGGTTATCAACGTGCCGCGGTGGTTCACAGCGGGGGAATGGATGAAGTGTCGCTGCATGCGCCAACGCTGGTGGCCGAACTTCGCGACGGTGAAATCCTGAGCTATCAGCTGGAGGCGAGCGACTTTGGTTTAACGCCTTACCATCAGGAAGCGCTGGCGGGCGGCACGCCTGAAGAAAACCGTGACATTCTGACGCGCTTATTACAAGGTAAAGGAGAGGTCGCCCACGAGGCCGCCGTGGCTGCCAACGTCGCGATGCTGATGCGTTTGCACGGCGAGGAAGACCTCAAAGCCAACGCACAAAAAGTTCTGAACGTACTGCGCTCAGGTGCAGCTTACGATCGCGTTACCGCACTTGCGGCAAGAGGGTAAAGAATGCAGACCGTTTTAGCGAAAATCGTTGCCGATAAGGCCATCTGGGTGGAAGCACGTAAAGCACAGCAGCCGCTGGCCAGCTTCCAGAATGACGTTGTCCCAAGCAGCCGTCGTTTCTATGATGCTCTGCAGGGCGCACGCACCGCGTTTATTCTTGAGTGCAAAAAAGCGTCCCCGTCGAAAGGCGTTATCCGTGACGATTTCGATCCGGCGCGAATTGCCGGTATCTACAAACATCATGCGTCAGCCATCTCCGTGCTGACGGATGAAAAGTATTTCCAGGGCAGCTTCGATTTCCTGCCCGTTGTCAGCGGGATCGCGCCACAACCGATCCTGTGCAAAGACTTTATTATCGACCCGTATCAGATCTGGCTGGCACGCTTTTACCAGGCCGATGCCTGCCTGCTGATGCTCTCAGTGCTGGATGACGAACAGTATCGCCAGCTCGCTGCGGTCGCGCACAGTCTGAACATGGGCGTGCTGACCGAAGTGAGCAACGAAGAGGAGCTGGAACGCGCCATTGCGCTGAAAGCCAAAGTGGTCGGCATCAACAACCGCGATCTGCGTGACCTGTCGATTGACCTGAACCGCACGCGCCAGCTGGCGCCGCGTCTGGGCTCTGGCGTCACCGTGATCAGTGAATCCGGTATTAACAGCTACGCTCAGGTCCGCGAACTGAGCCATTTCGCCAACGGTTTCCTGATTGGTTCTGCAATGATGGAACATGACGATCTCAATGCCGCGGTGCGCCGCGTACTGTTGGGTGAAAACAAAGTGTGCGGCTTAACCCGTGAAGAGGATGCCCTGGCCGCGTATGAAGCCGGTGCGATTTACGGCGGGCTGATTTTTGTCGCCTCCTCCCCGCGCGTGGTGACCGAAGCGCAGGCGCGTCAGGTGATGACGGCAGCGCCACTCAGTTATGTGGGGGTCTTTCGCAACGCGGATATCGCCGACGTGGTAGCAAAAGCCGAAGCGTTATCTCTGCATGCGGTACAGCTTCATGGCAACGAAGATCAGGCCTATATCGATGCCCTGCGCAGCGCACTGGCACCTCAGGTGCAAATCTGGAAAGCGCAGAGCGTGGGCGACAGGTTGCCTGAGCGGAACCTGAATCATGTTGATAAATACGTACTCGATAACGGCCAGGGCGGCACGGGACAGCGTTTTGACTGGTCCCTGTTGCACGGCGAAGTGCTGGACAATGTTTTGCTGGCGGGTGGACTTAGCCCGGATAACTGCGTGGAAGCCGCCAAAGCGGGCTGCGCGGGCCTCGATTTCAATTCAGGCGTAGAGTCGCAACCGGGCATCAAAGATGCCAGTAAGCTGGCCTCGGTATTTAAAACTCTGCGTGCATATTAAGGAAGAGAAGATGACGACATTACTAAACCCCTATTTTGGTGAGTTCGGCGGGATGTACGTCCCGCAAATCCTGATGCCCGCCCTGCGCCAGCTGGAAGAAGCGTTCGTGAGCGCGCAGAAAGATCCGGCGTTTCAGGCTGAGTTTACCGACCTGCTGAAAAACTACGCCGGCCGTCCAACGGCCCTGACGAAATGCCGTAACCTGACCGAAGGCACCAAAACCACGCTGTATCTTAAGCGTGAAGATTTGCTGCACGGCGGCGCGCATAAAACCAACCAGGTGTTGGGTCAGGCGCTGCTTGCAAAACGGATGGGTAAAACCGAAATCATCGCTGAAACTGGCGCAGGCCAGCACGGAGTGGCATCTGCCCTTGCCAGCGCCCTTCTCGGTCTGAAATGCCGCATTTACATGGGCGCAAAAGACGTTGAGCGCCAGTCGCCTAACGTATTCCGTATGCGTCTGATGGGCGCAGAAGTGATCCCGGTGCACAGCGGCTCCGCGACGCTGAAGGATGCGTGTAACGAAGCGCTGCGCGACTGGTCTGGCAGCTATGAAACCGCACACTATATGCTCGGCACCGCTGCAGGCCCGCACCCGTTCCCGACGATTGTGCGTGAATTCCAGCGCATGATTGGCGAAGAGACCAAAGCGCAGATCCTGGAAAAAGAGGGTCGCCTGCCGGATGCGGTGATCGCCTGCGTTGGCGGTGGCTCTAACGCTATCGGCATGTTCGCTGATTTCATCGACGAAACCAGCGTCGGGCTGATTGGCGTTGAACCTGCAGGCCACGGAATTGAAACCGGTGAGCACGGCGCACCGTTGAAACATGGTCGCGTCGGGATTTACTTCGGTATGAAAGCGCCGATGATGCAGACCGATGACGGCCAGATTGAAGAGTCATACTCTATCTCGGCAGGTCTGGATTTCCCTTCCGTTGGGCCTCAGCACGCCTTCCTGAACAGCACCGGTCGTGCGGACTACGTTTCCATTACCGATGACGAAGCCCTGGAGGCGTTTAAAACGCTCTGTCGCCACGAAGGGATCATTCCTGCCCTGGAGTCCTCTCACGCCCTGGCGCATGCGCTAAAAATGATGAAAGAGAACCCGGAAAAAGAGCAACTGCTGGTGGTTAACCTTTCCGGTCGCGGTGATAAAGACATCTTCACCGTTCACGATATTTTGAAAGCACGAGGGGAAATCTGATGGAACGCTACGATAACGCATTTGCAGCACTGAAATCTCGCCAGGAAGGCGCGTTCGTTCCCTTCGTGACGCTGGGTGATCCGGGTCCTGAGCAGTCGCTGAAAATTATCGACACCCTGATTGAGGCCGGTGCCGATGCGCTGGAACTGGGTATTCCGTTTTCCGATCCTCTGGCCGATGGCCCGACTATCCAGAACGCAACGCTGCGGGCATTCGCGGCCGGTGTCACCCTGGGGCAATGTTTTGAGATGCTGGCCGCTATCCGCCAGAAGCACCCGACCATTCCGATTGGCCTGTTGATGTATGCCAACCTGGTCTTCAGTCGCGGTATTGATACCTTTTATGCAGAATGCGCGCGCGTGGGCGTTGACTCGGTGCTGGTGGCAGACGTACCGGTTGAAGAATCTGCGCCGTTCCGCCAGGCGGCGATGCGCCATAATGTGGCACCTATCTTCATCTGCCCGCCAAACGCCGATGATGAACTGCTGCGCCAGATTGCCTCTTATGGTCGCGGGTATACCTACCTGCTCTCCCGTGCGGGTGTAACCGGCGCGGAGAACAAAGCGGCGCTGCCTCTGCATCATCTGGTCGAGAAGCTGGCTGAATACCACGCGGCCCCTCCGCTGCAGGGCTTTGGGATTTCATCTCCCGATCAGGTCACGGCGGCAATTAACGCTAACGCAGCCGGTGCAATCTCAGGCTCCGCTATCGTTAAAATCATTGAGAAGAACGTGGACAAGCCAGAGCAAATGCTGGCTGAGCTGAAAACGTTTGTGAGCGCAATGAAAGCGGCAACGCGTAAAGCGTAACCTCTCCACCGTCTGGCTCCCCGCCAGACGGTGTTTCTGCCGATCAGTTATCCGGGTTCATCGTAAGCACTATCCGGTAGCGCGCCTTTCCCTGCCGTAACCTGTCGAGCGCCTCATTTGCCTGTTCAAAGGGCATCAGCTCTGTAACTGGCAGCGTCTGAAAGAGGTGGCTGAAACGCAGCGCGCGTTCGGTTTGCGACGGGGTGCTGACAAATGAACCGGTCAGGGTGCGTTCCGCGCCAATCATCATACCCGGCATGACCTGCAACGGTGTGCGTCCGGCACCCAACAGGATCGCTTTTCCTCTGGGGGCCAGGGCTGGCAATAACGCTGAAACCGCGTCTGCATCCGGGGCAGTGGCCACAATAATCTCGACGCCGCCTTCCGCTCTCAACCGTTCCGCCGCGTTTTCCGTCTGCGCATCGATATAGTGATGGGCGCCCAGCTGTAAAGCGTCATGCGCCTTTTCACTGCCGCGCGCAATCACGATAACCTCAAACCCCATCCTACGGGCGTACTGAATCGCCATATGGCCTAAGCCACCAATACCGAGAATAACCACCCTGCCTCCCGCGCTGGCACCGGATTGACGCAACGCGTTAAAGGTTGCCGTACCGGCGCACAAGATCGGGGCCGCGTGAACGGAAGTGAGCGCTGAAGGAATGGCAATCAGCGCGGTATGTCGGATAACAACATACTCGGCGTAACCTCCGTCACAGCTCAGCCCCGGCGTTAGCTGATTTTCACACAGGTGAAAAAGCCCGTTACGGCAAGGCGGGCAATGCTGGCAATATCCCCCAAGACGCCCGACGCCCACGCGCTGACCGGTGTGCCAGATCCCGGGAACTGCATCTCCTTTCCGGGTAATGTGGCCCACAATTTCATGGCCCGGAATGCGCCCGGGCTGCCCCGCTTCCGGTACCTTCTCCGCATCCTGAAGATCGGCACCACAAACGCCGCATACCTCAATTTTGATCAGTACGTCCTCGGGCCCCGGCTCGGGCAACGGTCTGACGACCATTTCAAGCACGCCCGGCGAGGAAACCTGCATAGCAAGAAAAGTTTTATTCACGGTATCACCTGTGATGAGCGGTGTATTATGCGTTACGGCCAGCCATGACGCCGCCGTCAATGTCCCAGATTGCGCCGGTGACCCAGCCTGTCTTGTCAGAAAGCAGGAAGGCAACCGTTTCAGCCACATCGCCCGGCGTACCCACGCGGCCAATCGGATGGAAGCTGTCGAAGCTGTTCATCACCTCTTTTACATCGTCTTTCGGGATGAAGCCTTCATAAATTGGCGTGTGAACAACGGCCGGAGACACGGCATTGACGCGAATGCCTTTCCCGCCCAGCTCAATAGCCAGGTTTTTGGTCCATGCATGCAGGCCGGCTTTCGCCATGGAATATGCGGAAGACGGCGTGGCCCCGATGGCCTGCTGTGCCCACATAGAGCCGATATTGACGATGGAGCCTTTAATACCGGCATCAACCATATTGCGCACCACATCACGGGTGATGAAGAAGGTCGCGCGGTTGATGCTCATGTACATGTCGTAATCTGACGCTTCATGTTCAGTAAACGGTTTCGGGAAGAACACGCCAGCGGCATTGACCAGCAGGCTGATGTCTTTGTGTTCAGCATTGAGGGTATTCATCACGTGCTGCATACCCTCTTCTTTCATCAGGTCAGCCACGATGATGGATACCGGCCCGTCGACCGCCAGCGCCTGACGAGCCTGCTCCGCTTTGTCCTTGCGGTTCCCCACCAGCACCACGCTGCCACCGTTTTTCAGAACCCGCTTCGCCGTTTCGAAGCCCATACCGCTTGTACCACCGACCACTAACAGCTTTTTACCGGCAAAAGATGCGTTCATCGCTAACCTCTTTTAGAACATTTGGTTGTCATTGATGAAAAGCCTCGCTCCTCATCGTGTGCATCCAGAATGCCACCCTGCACCAGGGTTGACGACTGAGAAGAAATTGCGACACAGGAAAGAAAATCTTCTTCGCTCAGGTATACTGAAAGAAAGAATAAATCGGAGTACCTGCAATGCGTTCCCTGAACAGACTTAAATGGCTACATGCTTTTGAAGCGACCGCCCGTCACGGTAGCTTTACCGGTGCGGCACAAGAGCTTGGCGTGACGCCTGCCGCAGTAGGCCAGCTTGTTCGTTCGCTCGAAGACTGGGTTGGCCACCCGCTGCTTCGCCGTACGCGTTCGGGTAAGGAGCGTCTGACGCTGGTGGATGAGGCTCAGGATGCGCTGCAGGACATTACGCAGGGCCTGGACAAGCTGGAAAGCGGGTTAAACAAACTGCGCGGGCGTCGCGCACGTTCTGTCGTGGTCGTCACCGCCTCTCAGGTATTGATGATGAACTGGCTGATGGAGCGTCTTAACCGGTTCTCAGAAGCGCATGACACAATCGATCTGCGGCTTAACGTCACGGAAAAGCTGATGGACGTATCGCACGGCGAGGCGGATATCGGCATTCGCTGCGGACAGGGAGACTGGCCCGGCGTGAATAAAACCTGGCTGATGGATGAAGAGGCGGTGCTGGTCTGTAGCCCCCGCCTGGTGCCTCCGGAGAAAATTGCCTGTGGTGACTGGCTCGCCACGCAGAAGCTGATCCACGATGACACGCCGCACCCGGGCGCGAATTTTCCCTCATGGGACGACGTTCTCCGTACCGTCAATGCCCCTGGCGCGCTGGAAAGCAGGCTGCATATTAACTCCACCTCCGCGGTTATTCTCTCGGCCCTGAGCGGCCGGGGGGTGGCGATTGTGCGTCACGCGCTGGTGAAACAGCTGATTGAAACCGGGCAACTGGTTCAATTGCATCCAGACCATCGCTGGCCGTTAACATGGTCTTACTACCTGGTGACCCCGCAGCACACCGCCATGCGTGAAGAAGTAAAAATATTTCACGACTGGCTTCTTCATGACGTGGTCTCTGATAATCCATAACCCCCCCTTTTTTAAGCATCATGCGGCAAGGGTCATCGCGTACCGGCATGGTGCTTCTCTCTTCAGACGCCCGACATAGTTTTTCTTTTCTGCAACGCAAGATTAACTGATTTGTTGAAGATAACCGGCTTTCTCATAATCGCCCTCAACGAACGGTAAAGCAGACCGGTACCTTATCCGGCCGCCTTGCCTTAACCCTGAGCGAAGGAGAGAACGATGGCTTATCTGCAAATCAGCCTTGATATCAGTAATGAAAACCGTGCGGCAGCCGCCGGGGTCTACCAGCAATACAAAACCCCGTTCCTGACCACCATCGACGGTGCCACCTCTAAAGAACTGCTTGTTCGTGATGAGGACGTACAGGTCCTGCACGGATTTAAAACCGTGTCCCAGGCACAGGCGTATCTCAGCAGTCCGCTTTTCACCCAGGACGTCGTTGAAGCACTGAAACCGTATCTGAACAGCGCGCCTGAAATCCGCATTTACGACGTCCTGTAACGGGCATTTTCTGAAACCTACACGTACCGGAGCTATGAATGTTTTTAAACTGGAATGAATATCGCACCAGCCTGCTGGCCACCGTCGGGAAATTTGCCAGACTGCAGCCTGAATTTATGAAAGGCTTACAGCAGATGGATAAAGGGGCTTCTGAAAATCAGCACCTTGATCCCAAGACCCACGAACTGATTGCGCTGGCTGTTGCCGTTACCACTCGCTGTGATGGTTGCCTGGCGGTACATGTGGAAGCTGCGGTTAAGAAAGGCGCAACGCGTGAAGAGATAGCTGAAGCGCTTTCCGTTGCCATCAGTCTCAACGCCGGTGCTGCGTTAACCTATACCGCCCGGGCTCTGGATGTTTTTGACAACCTGCCAACAAAATAAACCTGCATACGGCACCGCCTGCGGTGCCGTTTAATGACTGACTATGATGTTACTGAATTCTGATTTTTCACAGCGAGCCATCATTAATCCTGATGACTACCGCTGGGTGCCTTCGCCGCAACCCGGTGTGGAGCGCGTCATGCTTGATCGCATTGGCCGAGAGCAGGCCCGCGCAACCAGCCTTGTCAGGTATGCCCCTGATTCTGTGTTTCCTGAGCACACCCACCCCGGCGGAGAAGAGATTCTGGTGCTGAGCGGTACCTTTACGGAAAACGGAACCGATTATCCGGCTGGCTGGTATCTGCGCAGCCCGGACGGCTCGTCGCATCGACCGTCCAGTCGTGACGGCACCACCCTTTTCGTTAAGCTGCGCCAGTTCACCGCCGAAGAACAGGAACCGGTCAGGATCAATACCAACGAGGCGAGTCGCTGGCACGGCCAGCCGCACAGACTCATTTGTCCCCTGTTCGCAAGCGTAGCGGAAACCACCCAGCTTCAGAGGATCGCACCGGGTGAACGACTCTTCTGCGCTCCGCTCGCCGGAGGAGCCGAGCTTCTGCTTCTCGAAGGGGAAATCAGCGCACCGGAAGGTCGTTACCCGAAAGGAAGCTGGCTCAGATTTCCTGAAGGCGATTTGCCGGCGCTGACGGCCGCCGCCTCTGGGGCACTTTTTTATCTTAAAACGGGACATCTCAGCCCGACCACACTGACCGGAGCGATACCATGAAAGGCAGCGTTATTATCATTGGTGCGGGTGTCAGCGGCCTGTATGCGGGCACACTGCTTGAAAAAGCGGGAGTGGATTACGTGATACTGGAAGCGAGGAAAAGAACCAGCGGTCGCGTGCTTTCAGGTCAGGCGTTAGCAAACACGCCTGATGGGGTTCATGTGGACATGGGCGCGACCTGGTTCTGGCCGGAAATTCAGCCAGACTTCGCACACCTGGTTCATCAACTTGGATTAACGCCTCTCCCTCAGGGGCGACCGGGGGATATGCTTTATGAACGCCAGACGACGTCCCCCGCGCAACGTTATCCTGCCTATGTGACATCACCGGAGTCGTTCAGGCTTCAGGGTGGAATGCAGACGCTGACGAGCGCATTAACACGCCAGATCCCGGCGCAGAAGATTAAGTCAGACCATCAGGTGGTTTCTATTTCCCGTCTCGGCGAGGGTGTGCAGGTCGCGACGCAGTCCGAAACGGGCGAAGGCTCACTTTTCTCCGGTGAACACGTTTTCCTCGCCCTGCCTCCCGCGCTGGCAGCAAAAATGACGTTCGAGCCGGCATTGCCGGAGCAGGTACTTTCACACTGGCGTAAAACGCCAACCTGGATGGCGCCTCACGCAAAATATGTCGCCCTGTACCATGCCGACTTTTTGCAGTCACAGCATTTCTCCGGCGACGTAAGCAGCCGTGTGGGTCCGATGGTTGAAATTCACGATGTGTCAGAGCCCGATACCGGCAAAACGGCTATCTTTGGTTTTATTGGCGTACCGGCAAAATCGCGATGGACGGTGAGCGAGGCCGAACTCAAGCGACTGTGCCGGGAGCAACTGGTGCGACTCTTCGGAGAAGACGCGGCAGAGCCTGAAGCCGAGTGGATAAAAGACTGGGCCGCCGATCCGTTTACGACGACAGAATTTGACCTGCAGCAGGACGTCGGGCACGCACAGCCTCAACAGGTTCCGGCGCAGGAAGAATGGGCTGATAAATTAACCGGGATTGCCAGCGAATGGTCACCGCAATTTTCGGGTTATCTGGCCGGCGCAATTGACGCTGCTGCTGAAGGCGTTGGGCACTGGTTACGCCACGTTGCCAGACCCTGAGGCCTGTATCTGCCGATAACAAACATTTTGCTTCCCGGACCGGATTAATGAAATTTATTCATTTTTCTATTCTGATAACGCCTATTAACACGCGGTTTATTTCTGTTAAGAATAGTTGCCAATGACTGCAGACGAATGCCGGCTGGCGCAACGAACTCATACAGGAACACCCGATGAAGATAAAAATTATACTGAACGACAAGACGCTGACCGCAACGTTAAATAGCAGCCAAACCAGTCGTGACTTTATCGCACTGTTGCCCCTCACGCTGCAGCTGAAAGATTATGCCGGGGAAGAGAAAATCGGCGATCTTCCTCGCCGCCTGTCCACGGCCGGCGCACCTGCGGGTACCGCGGCCGCTAAGGGTGATATCACGCTATATGCCCCGTGGGGAAATCTGGCGATTTTCTATAAAGCACACGGATATGCGTCGGGATTAATTACGCTGGGGCAATTAGACGAACCGGATGCCTTGCCCGTATCACCTGCTGAATATACTGCCCGATTTGAGCTACTGACGGATAAGTAGACGCCCGAATATGTATTTCCGGCACAGCCGGTAAATCTCATCACAACACATTTATCCCCTTCTCTTTTTCCCGGTACCGGGTTTGCCGTTTCATTCACAACAGGAGAGTATGATGATCCGTTTCACCTCTGTAGCAGCATCACTATTGGTATTTGCAGGTATGTCCGCACACAGCGAAACCACCCCTTCAGCTCAAATGACCGTGTCTGAAACGGGCAGTCGCGCGACGATTGCCGAACCCGCTGACCACTTTACCGGACGTGCTTACATTGACCCCCTCTTCTCACCTGTCGCCCCGCAAAGAGCTGGCGCCGCGTATGTCACCTTCGTGCCCGGCGCACGTTCCGACTGGCATACCCATCCGCTTGGGCAAACACTGGTGGTCACGTCCGGGACGGGCTGGGTGCAGGAGTGGGGGCAGGAGCGAAAAACCGTGCACGCCGGGGATGTCATTCAATGCCCGCCAGGGGTTAAACACTGGCACGGCGCAACGGATAAAACCACGATGGTGCATATGGCCATTCAGGAATCGAATGAGCAGGGGCAAAACGTGAACTGGCTTGAAAAAGTCAGCGATGCGCAGTACCTGCAGGCGGGAGGGCATTAATGCTGAAAAGAACCGCCCTGCTTATCGTTTCACTCTTATTGATTAACGGATGTGTCTCCCAGACTACTCAAAACAGGAGTTCGACAATGAAACCGGAAGACTCACGGGACGCTGTAGCCCAGGTCGCGCCAGCAATGGCTGCCTATTCAGAACAGTTTATTGAAAAAGATCTCTGGAATCGCCCGGAACTGTCGCGACGCGATCGAAGCCTGGTGACGGTTGCAGCGCTGATCAGCCGCAATGATACGGCGGAACTTCCCCACTACCTCAACGTGGCGCTGGACAGCGGCGTAAAACCTGCGGAAATCTCAGAGACAATCACCCACCTGGCTTTTTACGCCGGCTGGCCGAACGCCACCTCTGCGGCGCTGATCGCGCGTCAGCTGTTTGCGCAACGCCATATCGATACCGCTTCCTTGCTAGGCGGAAAGGTGGATTTCCTGCCGCTGGATGAAGAGTCGGAAAACAAGCGTGCCACGCTGGTTGAATCAAACTTTGGCAAGGTCTCGCCGGGCGTAGTGAAATACACGACCGACGCGCTATTCCAGAACCTGTGGCTCAGGCCCGGACTGGCGCCTCGGGACAGAAGTCTGATCACGGTCAGTGCGTTGGTCACTGCCGGCCAGGTGGCCCAGGTTCCTTACCATCTCAACCGCGCCATGGACAATGGTTTAACCCGGACCCAGGCGTCCGAAGTCCTGACGCAACTGGCCTTTGTTGCGGGCTGGCCCAATGTTTTCTCGGCGATGCCGGTCTTTAAAGAGGTGTTTGCCGGCAGGGATAATGCCTGACATTTAGCCACGCAACTGTAAACGCCAGGCACCGGATGAGGGGCCTGGCTTTGCGTTGCTGACAAACGTCTCTCTTCAGGGATGTTTGTAATGGCGTAGCGCGTCGACCACCAGCTGGAATGCTTTCGATAGATTTCGGTTCTCGGGATAGTAAATATAATAGCCATCCCAGTAGAGGCACCAGTCGTCGAGCACGCTAATAAGCTCCCCACGGGCAATATGCTTTTCTGCGATATCACGCGGAACATGCGCCAGGCCGTACCCTTCCACTGCAGCCTGAAGGCACTGATAGATCCGGCTAAAGACCAGCTGGCCAGTGACTTTCACGTTCAGGCTTTTACCCTCTTTTTCAAATTCCCAGACGTATAAATTGCCATGCGTAGGAAACCGCAGGTTGATGCAGTTGTAATCAATCAGATCGTTAGGGTGCTGCGGCTGAGGATTGCGGGAAAAATAATCAGGTGAGCCGACCACGGCAAAACGGACATCCGGGCCAATACGCACGGAAATCATGCCGTTGGAGATCTGTTCCCCCAGACGGGTTCCTGCATCAAACCGCCCGGAAACAATATCCGTCAAGGCATAGTCATCAATCAGCTCCAGACTAATGTCAGGATATTCTTTAAGCAGCGGTTCCAGCTTCGGCCAGATAACAGACCCGATAGCATAATCTGACGTTGATATGCGCACCGTACCCGCGGGTTTGCTGTTGAGATCTTTCAGGGACTGCAAACGACCCTGAATACCATCGATGTAAGGCCCCAGGTCATCCAGCATGGACTGACCAATATCGGTTAACGCAATACTGCGCGTGGTGCGAGTCAGCAGTTTCATCCCCAGACGAGATTCGAGGGTACGCATAGTATGGCTCAGGGCTGACTGCGACACGCCTAATTGGGCCGCAGCTTTGGTGAAGCTTTTTTCGCGCGCAACGGTAATAAAAGCCATTAAGTCATTAAGATTTTCTCGTGCCAATCTGGGCCTCTGATATCCGGAAAAAAGGGGGGGCTGATTCATCCCAATACACTGTCTCTTCAGACGAAAAGCGTTCTGGCGGTATGGCGTTCATTATAAATGACGGCCGCCTGCGCTGTACGAGAAACAGTCTATCTAATTTATGAAAATTCCTCATTACTGCATTTTGATTTAGTCAGTTTTAACAACATCACATTTCCCGCAGAATACTTTTACACAACGTGAGACGTCTTCATTGCACGTGATTCCACGGTAAGAGGTATCAAATGGTTAAGTATGATTTTAGTGGCAAGGTGGCGCTGGTCACCGGCGCGGCTTCCGGTATGGGGCTCGCGACCGTCAGGGCATTTTGCGAATCTGGCGCAACGGTGGTGATGGCAGATATTCGCGAGGATGCGTTATCTCGCGAAGCGGATGCGCTACTGGCCGAAGGGTATACCGTTAAACCCGTCGTCTGCGACGTGACTGACGAAGAGCAGGTCAGACGCATGATCGAGAATGCAGTACAGGCGTTTGGTCAGCTCGACGCCGCCTATAACAACGCCGGTATTCAGAGCCCCATTGCAGAAACCGCAGATGCCAGCGGCGAAGAGTTTGATCGCGTCAACGCGATTAACCTGCGGGGTATCTGGAACTGCATGAAATATGAGCTGCAACAAATGCGCCGTCAGAAAAGTGGCGCTATCGTTAACTGTTCGTCTCTGGGCGGGCTGGTCGGCATTGCCGGGCGCGGCGTTTATCATGCGACAAAGCATGGCGTCCTCGGGCTGACCAAAAGCGCAGCACTGGAATATGCCGCGCGTGGAATACAGATCAACGCCGTTTGTCCCGGCATTATCCGCACGCCAATGGTCGAAAATATGCTGAACAGCGAGCCTGACGCAATGGCCGAGCTCATGAAGCTGCAGCCAATTGGTCGCCTGGGCGAGCCCGAAGAGATCGCGCGCGCCGTCTTATGGTTGTGCAGTTCCGATGCCAGTTTCGTCACCGGACAGGCTCTGGCAATTGATGGCGGTTATACGGTTCAGTAATCAGATGTCATTCTGGTTTATTCCCGACAGGGTGTAGACCAGCGTATTCAGCGATTTGAAAGAATAAAGACGATTACCACGGGTTCGTCGTGGTTCTGTTTATACTTTTGAATGGTGTCTAAACAGGGTGGAGGGACTGTAAGCGTAAAGCCACTGCCGCCTGTGATTCTGGTCCCGGGATCGTTAGGTTAG